>DAINBQ010000036.1:0-19173 GCA_036732825.1 Burkholderiaceae bacterium
GGTCGCGTTCGAGTACAGCTATGCAAGCAGCAGCGATGCGCCCCGCACCGAAAGCGTGCGCGCGCAGCTTCAGGCCCCGTTCTGATTTCAGCGTCCGCGAGTGTTGCGTCGGACTACACTCGGGCCCATGCGACAAGTGGTGCTGGACACGGAGACGACGGGTCTCGAGGCCAAGGAAGGCCACCGCATCATCGAGGTGGGCGCGATCGAGGTCGTCGGACGGCGCATCACCGAGCGGCGCTTCCATCACTACGTGAATCCCGAGCGCGACAGCGACGAGGGCGCGCTCGCGGTGCATGGCCTGACCCGCAACTTCCTCGAGGACAAGCCGAAGTTTCCCGACATCGTCGGAGACCTGCTCGAGTTCGTGAGGGACTCCGAGGTCATCATTCACAACGCAGCGTTCGACCTCGAGTTCCTCGACGCGGAACTCGGGCGCATCGGTCGGGGACGGTTTGCCGATCATTGTGCAAAGGTGACGGATTCACTCACGCTTGCGCGCGAACGGCATCCCGGCAAACGAAACTCGCTCGACGCGCTGTGCGAGCGCTACGGCGTTTCGAACGCGCACCGCACGCTGCATGGCGCACTGCTCGACGCCGGGTTGCTGGCGGATGTTTTTCTCGCGATGACCCGCGGCCAGGACAGCCTGGTGATCGACGTGCTGGCCGATGAAATGCAGGTCGATGGCCTCATCGCGTTTGACGCGTCGCAACTGATCGTCGTCATGGCCGCTCCGGAGGAGTTGGTCGCGCACGAGGCGCTGCTGGACACGATTGCCAGGGAAACGAAGGAGGCGGTCTGGCGCCGGGTTGCTAGCCCTGCGGCGGCCTGATCTGCTCGCGTAATTCGCGCTTCAACACCTTGCCGGTTGCATTCTTCGGCAGTTCATCGACATAGACATAGCGCTTCGGCCGCTTGAAGCGCGCGATGTGCTCCAGGCAGAACAGGTCGAGGTCCTTGTCGTCGGGAATGTGGCCGGCCTGCCGCACGATGACCGCGACCACGGATTCGCCCCACTGCGCGTCGGGCTCACCGATGACCGCGACTTCCTTGACCGCCGGGTGCAGCAGCAGCACTTCCTCGACTTCGCGCGGGTAGATGTTCGAGCCGCCGGAGATGATCAGGTCCTTGCTGCGGTCGACCAGCGTCAGATAACCGAAGGCGTCGAAGTGGCCGAGGTCACCCGTGTGCAGCCAGCCGTTCGCGAGCGTGAGGGCGGTCGCCTCCGGGTTGTTCAGGTAGCCGGCCATCACGACGTCGCCACGCACGCAGACTTCGCCGATCTCGCCCACAGTAACTGGGCGGTCGTCGGCATCCAGAACTGCGACCTCGACGCCCGTCTGTGCGCGGCCCACCGAACCCAGGCGGTCAAGCCGGCGCCCGTCGTGGTCATCGATGTGGTCGGCCGCCGGCAATACCGTGATCGTCATCGGCGCCTCGCCCTGGCCGTAGATCTGCACCAGCCGCGGCCCGAAACAGTCGAGCGCGCGCAGGCTGTCGGCCACATACATCGGGCCGCCGCCGTAGATGATCGACTTCAGGTTTGGCGTTTCGCGCTCGCCGCCATAGGCATCGACCAGCCGCATCACCATCGTCGGTGCCGCGAAGAACTTCACGCGCGGCGTGAACGCGATCACGTGCTGCACTTCGGCCACGTCGAAACCGCGCGTGGCCGGGATCAGCTGGGTCGCGCCGGCGGCGATGTTGGGGATCGTGTACAGACCTGAGCCGTGCGACATCGGCGCCGCGTGCAGCAGATGATCACCGACCTGCGCCTGGTCGACATCGGTCAGGTAGTTCAGCGTCATCGCCAGCAGGTTGCGGTGAGTCAGCACGACGCCCTTCGGTCGGCCGGTCGTTCCGCTCGTGTAGAAGAGCCAGGCGGCACTGACCGCAGCGCTGGCCGAAGGCGGCGGCAGCGGATCCTCGTGCAGCAGCTTGCGATAGTCGGCACTGTCGACGTCGATGAAATGCGTCGCGCCGCCGCGCGCGGCGTCGATCGTTGCCGTATCGGCGTCGTCCGTGACGAAGCACAGCCGCGCGCCCGCGTCGTCGAGGATGAAGCCGATTTCCTTGGCGTGCAGCCGGGTGTTGATCGGGATCGCACAGAGGCCTGCGGCCCAGCACGCATAAAGCAGCTCGACGTAGGCGGCGCAGTTCTTCAGCAGAAGCGCCACGGGCGCACCGGGCTCGGCGAGCCGTCTCAGCGCAGCCGCGAGCCGCAGCGTCCGCTGCGCAAGCTTCTCGTAGCTGAGCTCGATGCGGTCGCGCTCGATGACGGCGATCGCGCCCGGCAGCCGGCGCGCGGTGCGGAACAGCGTATGCGACAGGTTCAAACGCGCCTCCTTCGAGCCACTATCGTAAGCCTCGGCGGCAGGGCGGTCGCGGGCCGTTCGCGCGCCGCCGGTATGCAATAATTCTCGCGCGCTCGGACTCTCAACCGAGCGTCAGCTCGGCGGCAGAGCCATACGTTCACTCGGCGCAAAGCCTCGCAGCAGGATCCAGACGCTTGCGGCATCGCGGCGGGGGAAGCGCGTCTTGCAGAGTTGTTTGGCGGGGTGATTAGCTCAGGGGTAGAGCGGTACCTTCACACGGTATAGGTCGGGGGTTCGAAGCCCTCATCACCCACCACTCATCGGGCGGAAAGCGAAGCGACCCGAGCAGAATCGTGACGCACTCCTGATAGGCACCTGATGAGTCAGCGCCGCGTCGTCATTGACGTCAAACCTCCCGGCCTGCTTGGCTGGCTGCTGGTCGCACTGATTGCACTTCCGCTGCTGGTCCTTTCCTTCTTTTTTCTCACGATCGCGGCGGTCGTGGTTGGAGCCATCGTCGTGTCGGCTGCCGTGCGCATTCTGTGGCTGCGATACAGGCTGCGACGGCGCGGACCGAATGCCAGTTGGGACAGATCCGGGAGTCGGCCCGGTGAAGTCATCGACGTCGAGCCGGTGGACGTGACGCACGCCAGCGACGCCGGAAACGCAGCGCCATTCGATACGTTGCCACCGCGCCTGCCTTAGCGCGACCGCGCCGTCCTTTCTCTTTCAGCCGTTCAGCGTCGTTCCGGTCGTGGTCGTCGGGCCGCCGATCAGCGCGACGTCGATGTCCACCGTTTCCGCGTAGATCAGCCGCTTCGGCTGTTCGCGCACGGTTCGACCACGACGCCCGACCGTGTCGATCGTATGGTTGGCCGACAGGTACTCGTGCTCGCGGATCACAAGCCGACAGTTTCCGGGTTGGGGCGTCTGGACGAAGCGAATGGCACCGGTCCAGCGAACGAGGCCCGATGGATCGGTCGAGGGTTCCACGGTCACGGTCGCAAGTGCAGGCGCGTCGACCCAGCCGAGGTCGGTGGCGATCGAGGGATCGCGCCGCTGAACGGTGACCGTCACGAGTGTCGGCACGTTCACTGCATTCGTCAGCCTTGAGCCAACGATCTCCGGCGCGGGACCGGTGGGCGCGGGCCCGCTGACGGTCAGTCGCAGCACACGCGGATGGTAGGGGTCAACCGTCACCACCGCCGATCGCTCGGGTGTCAGCTGGATGTAGTCGGCAACGACGGCGGGTGAAAGCTTCGAATCGGGCAGAGCGAACGGCTGGTAGCGCACCAGGACCAGGCGCACGAAAGGTGTGTAGGCGTGCGACTGTACGTCGATCGTGAGGTCCGCAAACCACTTCTGAAGGTCGTAGTCGAAGTCCACCGCAAAGCCCGCGACGCCCACCCGCCCGGGTGCGCGGCCCGGAAGGCTGAGGCTCGGCTCGTCCGCCACCTTGTTCGGAAAGTGAAATCCGAACGGAAGCTGGCCCAGGTCCGCAGCGTTCCATATCGGATCGCGACCCCATTGCGTGACGTAGGGCTTCCACGCTTCGCGGTCGACCAGGCTCCCGTTGCTGTAGTCGTAGAAGGTCACGCCCAGCAATTCGCCGTCGCCCGACGAAAACCATGGCCGGTCCAGATACACGCGGAGTCCGCCGCCAAAGCGCACGCTGCGCTTCAGGTTGCTCTGCGTCTGGCGCTGCCAGCCGAAGGTGGGCACGACGTAGCTGATATGCGGTGCGGCGGGCCGCGCGGAAGCCGGCACCTCGACAACGACGGGCTCGCTTGTCCGTGTGAACTCCCTGGACTGCTCGTCCTCGGACAGACCCGCGTTCGCCGTGAAGTATTCGCGATAGCGCGACGTCGCCCGCGCTGTGTATGTCACCTTGTGATAGCGCGTGTCGTCGAAGTGATGGCGTGGCGCCGCGTCGCCGTAGATGGTGACGCCGCTCGCAAGATTACCGAGACGGTCGCCGCCGCGCACGAAGCACAGCAGGTCGTGATCGGCATCGTAGTAGGCGACGCGCCGGAACGCGGGTGTCCCGCGTCCGACCGTGATCAGGCCTTCGCGCGTCGATGGCACCGGAATTTCGTCGGCTTCGGCAATGGTGCGCCGGTAGTACTCGCCATTGTCGTTGCGGGCCTTTTCGCGAGGCGCAGATACGTCGTCGAAGGGATCTCTCCATTCGGCGAGCAACTCGATCTTGTCGGTGCTCGCAGCGTGAATTTCAAGGCCGCCCAGCAGATGGGCCTCGGGCGAACCCGGCCGTCGCCAGGCTGAAATCGTCCCCAGCTCGCTCGGCGCAGTGGGTCGTGACTCGGGCGCCGTCTGCAACACGGTCGGGTCCGGCGCCGCCAGTTCGTTGACGGTGCCCCACTTGTCCTTTGTTCCATACGGCTCGTGCTGCACGTAAAGGCGCGTGAACTGCGGCGATCCGAGCGGCTGCTTGACCGCGTGAACGAGTGTCAGCAGTTTCGGTGGTGTGAGCATCCAGTGGCCGCCTTCGTGCGCGCGCTGAAGCAGGTGGGCAATCTTCTCGCTGTCGAGTTGTGCATCGGCCACCGGAACCCCGGGGTTCTCTCCGGTCACCTTTTCGATGTGTTCGCGCAACCATTGCCAGACGCCCATCAGCTTCAGGTCATCGGCATGCAGGTAGCTGCTCAGCGGCACGACGGCCTGCGTGCCTTTCGGCAGCGATACGGCCAGCACGCGCTGCTGTGGGTTCCATTCCGGCGGCGCGCTGCCGTCGACCAGGGTCAGCCGGAACGGCAGCAGCTTCTGCCAGTCGCCGTCGCCACCGAAGCTCACAAGCGTCGCCGATCCGAGCCGAGGATTCGCGTCCGTCAGTTCTTGGTAGTCGACCGGCGCGGCCGCCCCCGCGCCGGGCACTGCGGTCCCAAGACTCTCTGCGGCGGAGCCGGGCAAATCCCGTAGCGCCGCACCGCGCGCCAGCACGTCCGGCAGATAGGGCAGCGCATCGAGCGAGTCGGCGTCGACCAGCGGAAACTTCTGCTTCTTGCCCGCGACGTCGATGTCAACCTCGTCGATCGTGCCCTGGTCGCGCTCGCCGATCAGCTTGTACATCGCGGTGCTGGTGTCGAGCTTTCCGTTCGTGTCGAACATGCCGAGGCGCTCGCCGACCTCCACGCTGGTGCTTGGCGGCACGATGAAGCGGTCGGCTGCTGTCGTGTCGGCAGCATCTCCATCCCGCGACGGATCGTCGTTGAACGTGCGAATCACCAGGCGCTGCAGTTGCGAACCGGGATCGGTGATGCTGCGCGCGTCGCGCAGCACCACAGTCGGCGCCACCACCGGTTCGTAGCGCAGATACGGAAAGCCGTCCGGGTCTCTCGGCAAACCGGAAAGATACGAGAGCAGGGCGGCGAGCGGATCGTTGAACTTCATGCTGTTGCCGGCGATATCCACGGCGCGCAGGCGGAAGCGATACCGGCGGCCGAACCGCAAGGCGGGCAATGATTGCGCGACCACCGAGAACTGCGTGCTCATCTTGAAGGGAGTGGCCGCCTGATTCGGCGGCCGAGTCGGATCCTCGACCAGCGCCTTCGCCGGATCGGGGTCGTCCGTCATCACCTTGCCGGGAAACGGCACGCTGAGGCTCCACCCGTTCCAGCGTGCGATGGATTCGTTGAGGTAAAGGTCGTTGGGCGGCGGGTTTGCCGGGTCGGGAGCCGCCTGCGCGGCGGCCAGTTCGGTGAACCCTTCCGTTTCGTCGTCGGGTTTGAAGGTCAACCCCCCGATGTCGTAGACCGCGCGGCGCCGATGCAGCGAATTCCACTGGCCCGTGAACGAGTCCCACACATCGACGCGATAGCCGTGCGTCAGGTCTTCCGCAAACAGCGGCCTCGGAGCGGGCGTGGCCTGCTCGACGCTTGCATTCAACCCTTTTTGCGAACTGAAGGTTCGCGACAGGCGCAACGCGCGTGCATCCGCGTAGAGCGAAAAACCGCCCGAGCGCAACGACGGCAGCGTCGTGGTCTCGTCGAACACTTCCGGGTGATCGGGAAGCGATGGACCGTCGCGACCGTCCTGCCACGACTCCGCCAGCCGCGTTGCCTTGTGCATGCCGCTTTCGAGGTCGACCTGCGCGATGCCGTAGCGCACGGGCTCGAGATTGAGGAGTCCGAACACGTCAAGTTCCTGCAGGCCGCCGCCGAGCACTCCGGGCGCCGTCGTGAACAGCCGGAAGGGATTCGAACTGTCGCCAGTCGCGAAGTGCAGATAGGCGGTTTCGAGCGGCGCTGCGTTCGGCGGAGACTGAGTCGGTATCGACCACTGGCGACCTGGCAGATCGACGACTGCCAGCCTGCCCGTCGAATTGGCCGCGGTCAGCGCGACGAATTTCGCCGGCAACTCGAAGTCGAGCACCAGTCCGAGCGCGCGCAGCAGTTCCGGGAACGAACCGAGACTCGACAGCGCCTGGTGAAAGTCAATCAGCTTGGCGAAGTCGGGCGGGTTCGCGTGAACCGGCGCGCCTTGCGGCATGTGGCTGTACACAGCGAACTGCTGCGCCAGTTGACGGCGGAAGCCCGCCGCATCGCCACCCGCAATCGGTGGCACGCTCTTCAGCGTTCCGTCCGCTGCGAGCCAGTCGGCTTCGTAACGCGCGGCCGCGCGGAAACTGCTCAGACCCTTGAATTTCTTGCGATGGACGTCGCGCAAACGCTCGCCTTCGCGGTCGTTCCAATTGACCGCCAGACCGGACAACAGGCCCTTGAGGATCTGCCGGCTGGGCGAATGGCGCTGATCGTCGTCGTCGGAGGGCGGATTCCGCTCGGGCAGCGCGAGAGCGACGCTCGCTTCCTGGTAGGTGGACTTGATAACGCTCAGCGCAACCCGTGCCGGGTACGAAAAGATGGCGCGATCCGCGTAGTCGTTGAAGGCGTGCGAGCGCACAAACGTCTGCTCATTGAACATTGCACGCCACAAGTCGGGCCGCAACGGAGTCGGGTCGACATCGACCGTCAGCGTCTGGGTCGCGCAGCGCAGCGTCAGCTTGAGACCGCGGTCTTTCAGCTGCCCCGTCCAGTCGAGCCAGTCCGGAAACTGCGCAAGCCGGTCGGCGCCCTGCAGCCGAGGCGCCACGAACACCGAAATTGGAATCGGCGCCGGATTGAGCGACAGGCTGCGCGGCAGAACGGTGAAGAGAATGGTCTGATTGGCCATCGAAAGCTCCTGCGCCGTGGCTATGCGAACGCGCCGGCGTATTCGGTCCAGATCGCCGGTGTCTCGAACGTCTGCAGGAAGTGTGGATCACCACCCGATCCGCCAAAGCGCTTCTCGACGCTGATCTCCACGGACGTGCTGAACAGCAGCACTTCGACCTTGACGGTCAGCGTGGCACGGCCGTACGCGTACTTCTTGGCTCCTTCCGACTGGTACGCGAAGATCAAGTAGAACTCGAGCGACACCGAGATGATCCCCAGCACCGACAGTTCGCCGCCCATGCGCAGGTATCCGCCGAGCGTTGCGGCATCGACATCCTGGCCGCCGATCGTGCGGCGCTCGATCGAGAAGTAGATGCCCGCCATGATGTGAACGCCGCCGCTCGCGACGCCAAGGTCGATCGAGGCGCTGGCGCCGAACTCGAGCGCCGCCTCGAGCATCTTCACACCCTGGGTGTCGATCTGCAGGTGGAAGAAGCCGCCGCCGCCGAGGAACGCGACGGTCAGATTGAAAGGACGCTCGCGGCTGGAGAAGCCGAAGTCGAACACCGGCTTGCCATCCCTGAAAGGCAGTTCGATGAATGCCCCGATGACCACGTCCTTGAGCGCAAACACCCCGACTGCGACCGGCGGCAAGCCGACACTGAATCCTGCCTTGACGCGCGTGGCGCTGACATCGAGACTGGGACCGTCGCCGAACAGGCCGGGCGGTATCGTCTCCCTCAGCTTCTCGACGAACTCGAGGTCGTCGATGAACCGCACCGGCTTGGCGGTGTCGAGTGCAACCGCGACGTCGACTTTCTTTCCGGGTCTCGCAGTGAACGCGAAGCGCTCGAACAGCACCTCCACGACATGCAGAAGCTCGATCCGGAAGTCGGTCAAGGCGCCTTCCATGTCGACGATGGGTGGCGACGCGTTGGACACCGGAGGCACGCCGACCGTCTTCTCGATGCGCGCGTGGACTGCGAACTTCGCCGGTTGACCGTTCCGGCTGCCGAGGAATCTGACGACTCCGCCGGCCGGCGCGAAGTCGGCCTTGACCTTCGGCTCCCAGTCGAGCGTCGTCGTCAGCCTGAACAGCCGCAGCAACGGCGGCGGCGCTGGCAACTCGGACTGCTGAATCTGCACCTTCGGCGCGCCGGCGGACAGTGTCAGATGCTCGAGCAGTTCGGCCAGATTGAAGGTGCCGAACAGCTTCGCGCTGTCCTTCATGTCCTTGAAGAAGTCAGCCGGATCGAAATCGTCGGTCGCGATCTTCGTCGCGTCACCGGCCATCGGACCCAGCTCGCGGGTCAGCCCGGAGATCGACAGGTTGGGGGTGGCGAAGCCGCCCGCCTTCTTGGCCTCGAATTCGGCGGCAAGCGTGCTGTCCGCCAGCACGCCCGATGTCGTTTCCTTCACCACGCGCGCGAAGAGGCCGGTCGTGTTGCCTGGGAGGTCGTCGATGTACTGCGAGTGGAACGCGATCTCCGCTTCGGCCGGCGCACCGAGCAGCGACTCGACGGCCGGCAGCCTGACCCTGGCCTTGAACAGCCTGGGCAGGAAGGCGCCGAAGGTCTTGTTGAACGGCGCCGGTTGACTGGTGAAGTACAGACTCTGCGTGGTCAGCGTCGTGTTGTCCTTGCCTGCCCTGGGCGCGTACGTCATTTTCTGGCCGGACACGATGCAGGCTCGCGCCTCGCCGCTCTTGTCGTATGCGGCGAACACTTTCTCGCGATTCGACGGCGCAGGTGGCGAGCCGTCTTCGCCGAACGGGATGAAGATCAGCGAGCAGGTGAAGTCGATGGTTTCGCCGGCGATGTCTTCGGCGATTGCATGGAACTTGAAATCGTCCGTGGTCGCGGCGCCGGCGCCCAGTCGCACCCAGAACGAGAAGATTTCCGGATCGGCAGGAAACACCTTGCACGGGCCGTTCGGGTATGGGTTGGCGATGTCGGGCGTCACCAGCGTGGTCAGGCGGATCGTTCGCAACGGAAGCCCGCGTCCGCCGTTCTGAAGCTTGGGCAGGATCTCGGGCGAGCGGTAATTGCGCAGCGGCTGACGCACGACGATGAACATGCGCTGCACCAGGCAGGCGACCGGTGTCATCGAGCCCTGCGGGACGTCGCGGATCTTGCGCTCGGTGATCTTGATGAGCGCGGCGCGATGACCGAACGGAAAGAGATGTCCTTCGTACACGATGCGCACGAAGTGGTCACGGCCAAGCGTCGCGATGTGCGACCACTCCGATACATTGAGCAGTGACCCGGTTTTGCCCAGAAGCTGCGGCCAGAGGATCGACTCGAACTGGGTGGCCTCGGCGGCCAGCACGAAGTCAGCGGGACCGAAGGCGGCCCGAGCCGGCGCGCCGGTCTCCTCCTCGACCGGCTCTGACGATGCCGCTGGAGCCGGCTCGACCGGCAGCGCCGCGTCGGGCGGCCGGCGCGGTCGGGTCCTCAGGTTTGCGAGATCGGCGAGTGTCCGGCTCCACCGATCAAGTGCGACGACCGCCGAAAAGCGTGGGGGCCGATATGTCGCCGGCGGATCCCACTCGCCCCGGGACTTCAGCCAACCCCCGAGGGGCGACAACATCAGCTGTTCGGCCCGGATCGGCTGCGGCTCGTACGACCGGAAGTCGTCCATGTCCTTGACGTACCCGGAGAACGCGGACGTCAGCACAACGATTTCGTGCCGGTCGCTCGGCGTCATCGGAGTCAGCACACTTGGCGGCGGCGGCCCCCAGTTGGCGTCCGGCTGGCCGAAGAGCGGCGGATCCGATCCAAGAAACTTGTTGGGGTTGAAGTCAGGTGACCAAATGGCCCTCAGCGGCGCAGGATTGGCGCGCGAAAGCTCTATCGCCGAGTTGTCGGTGGACTTCAGTGCGAGCCGGGTGTGCCACAACTCGGTCACGCCCTGCCGTGTCTTCAGGCCCTGGGCATGTTTCCAGGCCACCGCATGATTCGGCGACAGGACCAGGCGATAGGGCAACTCGATGGCCGTGTCCAGCCGCCCGGGCTTCGTGATTGCCGGCGCACTGTTCCGCTGCTCTGCCGTAGGTTCGGCCGGGAGGTCGGCCAGCGCCGAGACATTGAGTTCTAGGGCGCGCCAGTCGAGCAGGCCTTCGATGTTGTATGGAATCGACTGTTGCGATCCCGCTGGTATGCGAAAGACCAGCCGGCTTACGCCGCCGATGCGGGAGCGGACCGGAAGCGTCGGCTGTTTCTCGGGAGGATGCTCGTGCAGCTTTCCGCTTTCCTTGGTCGGCGGCGGCGGGAGCGGTGGCGGCAGTGTCTGCGACGACTCGAAGACCGCCTCTTCGACGACCGTCTGAGGCGGAAACGCGACGATCAGGTATCCGGGCTTGCCCGGGTCGTCGAGCACCAGTGCCGGCCCATCGGGCGCGTCCGGGTCGAGGCGAAGGTTCTCGCCTTCGATGTGCAGATTGAGGAGGTCATCCGGGCGAAGCAGGTCGATGCGGACGGTCATGGTGCGCCTCCCGAAGCGGTGAACGATCGGTTCATCGCACGACTCGGCGGATCAACACTCGTCGCGGCCGCGCCGGTAGACGCGACATACTAAGCGCGCCCGCAGTTGCTGTCGATTGCTTGACCTTGGGTCACGAGTGGAGGCTGCGCAATTGCGCGGGTCCTCGATGGAGAAGCTGCTCATCGGCGCGGATCCCGACGAATTTGGAAAAAGGTCTTGCCGCTGATCGGCAGGCGATCGAAGATCGGTGAGTTGCGTTCGAACTCGGGAGGGGCAGCAATGGCCAAGCGCGCGGTCGTCAGCAAGGAGACGTCGACCAGCTGGGACGAACTCGAAGACGTGCTGGCGAGCGGCAAGCCGCGCGGCAAGACCCGCGCCACCGTGCAGACCGAGATCGAGACGCAGTTCGACGAGAACGAGCGGCGCGACCTGCAACGGCTCGCGCAGCGCGCGAAGCTCGTCCGCTCGCGCAGTCCGGCATTGGGCAATGTCGTGTTCCTGCACGGCATCACCGGCTCCAATCTGGCGGTCGTCGACAAGAAGGGCGACAAGGACAACGTCTGGATCAACATCGGGCGCATCCTGACCGGCCGGATCGAAGACATGAAGCTCGATCCCGGCGGCAAGGCCGAAGCGAACCGCGACCTGACCGTCGAGGCGACCGGCGTCAACAAGAAGTTCTATGCGCGTGCGGTCCTCTCATTGCGGGCGCGCTGGAACGTCGAGCCCTTCGCGTACGACTGGCGGCGCGACATCGACGAAGCGTCCGACGCGCTGGCTGACTTCATCCGCGCGAAGTTCCCGGACCGTCACGTCCATCTGGTCGCGCACTCGATGGGTGGACTCGTGGCGCGCAACTTCATGCGCCGCCATCCGCAGCTGTGGGAAAGGATGAAGGACCCGGAACTGGTAACCGGCGGGCGCCTCGTGATGCTCGGCACGCCCAACTACGGATCTTTCTCGATTCCACCCGTGCTGCTCGGAAGTGACTCGATGATGGAACTGCTCGCGCGCATCGACATCGCGCACAACATGTCGGAACTGCTCGAGATCACGAACACCTTCGTCGGCTCGTACATGCTGCTGCCCGCGCCGAGCAAGCTCACGTCTCACCTGCATGCGATCTACCAGAAGGACACCTGGGGGTCGGCCCCGGGCATCTCGCAGGAGCACCTGAATCGGTCCTACCAGTTCCACATGGACATGGAACGCGCGCCGACGATCGATCCGGTGCGCATGCTGTACGTGGCAGGTAGCCGACGCGTGACGGTGTCCGGCCTGACGATCGTCGCGCCGGGCGAGTTCGAATACGAGCTGACGACCGAGGGCGACGGGCGTGTCCCGCATGCGTTCGGGCTGCTGCCCGACGTGCCGACCTACTACGTCGATGAAGTGCACGGGGATCTTGCCCGCAACGACACAGTGCTGTCGGCCGTCGACGAGATGCTCGCGACCGGGAAGACCGAAGTGCTCACGACATCGGTGCTGCGGCGGGTCGATCGCGGACGGCCCACGATGCGGGAGTTCCGCAGCGCCGCCGACAAGCGACTGCTGGAGGAACTCGGGCGGCTGGCCGACCGTGAGGTCAAGACTGAAGCCGAACTGACGGAAGAGGAGAAGCGCGTCGCCGAGGAGGCGATCATCAAGGCCGCCCTCGGCTCGAGCAAGCGCTCGTTGCCGCAGGCGACGGTCGAGCCGCCGCACGAGCGGCACGCGAAGCCGGCGACGCTCGGCGTGCCGATCAAGCTCGAAGTCGGCGTGAAGCTGTCCGACATCTGCGACATCAAGGCGCCGATCGTCGTCGTCGGGCACTTCCGCGGCGTCCGGCCCATCAATGCAATCGGCGCGATCGATGCGCGGCTTGGCGGCTGGATCACCCGCGCGGTCCGACAGGGGATGATCGCGGGCACGCTTGGCGAGACAGCATTCGTGCCGAGCGGTGGCAGGTTGGGCGCCGAGGCAGCGGTCGTCGCGGGCATGGGCGATTTCGGCCGCTTCAGCGCGGGCGACGTAAG
Organism: Burkholderiaceae bacterium; assembly: GCA_036732825.1. GTDB lineage: Bacteria > Pseudomonadota > Gammaproteobacteria > Burkholderiales > Burkholderiaceae_F > DAINBQ01. The sequence goes on from DAINBQ010000036.1 coordinate 12,985, forward strand.
ACTCATCATGTCGAACGTCGCGCAGGGGGCCAGCGCACTTGGACACTCTTCAATCGCCACCGTGCTGGTCGGCGCCGGCGACGGCAATCTGAGCCGCGAGGTTGCGCTGCGCGAGATCCTCGAAGGGCTCGGCAACGGCCTGGGTCAGTTGCGTGCCGAACTGGGAGGCGATCCGGCGCTTTCTCGCGTGACCTTTGTCGAACGCTCGCCCGAGAAATTCTTCGACCTGAACGCGAAGCTGGCGGAACTGGCCGTCTCGAACTCGCTCACCTCGGTGCAGATCACGGTGAAGAAGCCGAGCGCCGACGAAGTGAAACGCGCGAACGCGGAGGCTGCGAAACGCAGCCGGACGGCGGCGCGGCAGACACTTCGCAGCCCCCAAGTGCCGACGGAGGAGGTCCGGATCACCGTCGAGTCGAACCCCGAGGTCGAGGGCACGTTCCGATTTTCGGCGCTGAGCCACAAGGCGGTCGTTCCGGTGCGCGAAGTCCAGGTTCACCAGCATTTCGCCTCCGAGGCCGCGCGTGCGTTGCGCGAGGCGAACACACGCGACGAACAGGAGAAATACGGCCGTTTGCTGTACGACTACCTGATCCCGCACGACTTCTTCGAGCTGATCGACGGCAATCAGCCGATGCGGCTGATCGTGGACCGCAGCACGGCCGCGTACCCGTGGGAGATGGCGTGCTTCCCGCCACGCAGCGGGGCCGCGCGGCTGCGCTGGCTCGGCACCGACCTGAAGCTGTCGCGCCAGTTCCGAACGCTGCTGTCGCAGGCTCCGGGGTTGACACCGCCTGCCAACGACAGTCTGCGCGTGCTCGTGATCGCCGATCCGGCGCCCGAACGCGAACTGCAGCTGAAGGGTGCGCGGCTTGAGGGCCGGCGCGTGGCCGATCTGCTGAAGCAGGCCAACGGCAGGAAAGTCGGCGCCGGTTCGCTGAGCATCGAGGTGGTCGAGCGCATCGGCTCCGGCGAGTGCGATCCGATCGAGGTGCTGGCCTTGCTGCTCACCGGCGATTTCGACGTCGTCCACTACGCCGGACATGGCGATTACGACCCGAAGGATCCCGACAAGACCGGATGGATCTTCGGCGAGAACTCCGTGCTGACCGCGCGGGATATTTTCCGTGCGCGCAAGGTGCCGCGCCTGGTCTTCTCGAACGCCTGCTTTTCCGGCGTGCTGCACGCAGGACCGGCGTTCGCGGCCGACGAGCTGTCGAAGGGTCTCGCGACAATCGCGCAGGCTTTTTTCGAACGCGGAGTGCCGAATTACATCGGTTCGGGCTGGCCGGTCGATGATTCGCAGGCGCTGACGATGGCCGAGTCCTTCTACACGATGATTCTGAATGGCAAGACGATCGGTGAGGCCCTGACGGAAGCGCGCATCAAGGTCTTCGACGAACAGATCGAATCGACCTGGGGCGCTTACCAGCACTACGGCAATCCGCAGGACCTGGTCTTGCGTTCCCCGCGGGAGAGCCGCGACTGAACCACCCTGAGACGGCGAAGCCGTGTCTCAGGCGAGCAGCTCCGAACCCGTCCGGTAAGCGGCGGAGAACACGTCCAGCCCGTGCCGGCCGCCGTTCACATAGCGGCGCGCGAGCGCCAGGTTTTCCTCGAGCAGCGCCTGCTTGATCCTGAGCTCGCGGTCCTTCAGGAAGCGCGCAAGGATGCGCGCCGCGATGGCCGGATCGTTCGCGAGTTCCGGCTCGCGCAGCAAGCGATCGCCGAGTCCCAGCAGCTTGCTGTAGCGCTCGTAGTTCGCACGACCGGTCAGTTGCACGAATCCACGCCCCTTGAAGCGCGCACCGTCCGGCGGCCCCTGGTTTCCGATGTCGCGCCGGTTGTCATACAGATCGAAAAACGGCGATGCCGCTGCCGGCGAAGTGTTGTAGCGCGACCGGTATTCGTCGATCGGCGCGAAGCCTCCGCTTTCGGCGCGGATCGTCGCGATCGCCATCAGGGCCATCGGCTTGTCGACCAGTTCGGCTTCCTGCAGTGCCGCCAGCAGAGGCGGAAGATAGGTCTTGATGTTGCCCAGCGGTGCTCCCAGGCACATGCGGCTGACGAGCTGGACCGAAACATCCTCGAGGCACGACGGCAGCCTTGCGTCATCGGTCAGCCCCAGCGCGGCCAGCGTGCGCGGGCCGGCCACGCCGTCGACCAGCAGCCCCTCGCTGCGCTGGAAGGCGGCGACGGCGGCTTCGGTTCCGGCTCCGAACTCGCCGTCGATGCGGCCCGGCGCGAACCCGAGTTCAGCCAGCCGCTCCTGCAGGCGAAACACATCGGCGCCGACGGCACCAAAGCGGAGCGTGCCCAGCACGCGCCGGGCCGGGGCAGCAGCGCGGACCGGTCGGGCAGCTCGTGGTGCGGCGCGCCGGCGTTTCAACGGCGCGCGCTTCGTGGCGGATCTCTTCTTCGCCGCTGCGGCTTTCTTTTCCGCCGGACGCACACGACGGATTCGCGGCGGCTTGGCGGCCGCCCGGGTCGATGCCTTGCGGCGTGTCTTGCTGCGCGGCTTGCGAGTAGCCATCACTACCTCGTGTCGTATCCAACGTTGATGCCGGAACCGGCAGGCGCGAAGTTACGCGTAATCGCGTCGCGCTTGTAGTCCCGACGCCGTGAATATTCGATCGTTCCGCTAGACTTGCCGCCCGCTTCCAGCAGGTCGCTCTCCTCTGCGATCCGCGAACTCCGGCATCAATGAGCGAAGTCAGAACCCGCATAGCTCCCAGTCCGACCGGGATGCTGCATCTCGGCACGGCGCGCACTGCGCTCTTCTGCTGGGCCTACGCGCGTCATCACGTCGGCAAATTCATCCTGCGCATCGAGGACACTGACCTCGAACGATCGACCGAGCATGCCGTGCAGGTGATCCTCGACAGCATGCGCTGGCTCGGCCTGGAGTACGACGAGGGCCCGGTGCGCCAGACCGCGCGGCTTGCGCGCTATGCGGATGCGATCGAGCGCCTGCTGGCCGAAGGCAAGGCCTATCGCTGCTACGCAAGCCGCGAGGAGCTCGAGGTCCTGCGCGAGGCGCAGACGGCACGTGGCGAGAAGCCGCGTTACGACGGGCGCTGGCGCCCGGAGAACGCACGCGGGAAGACGCCGCCGGCCGGAGTGCAGCCGGTGATCCGCTTCCGCAACCCCGACGACGGCGACGTCGGCTGGAATGACCTGGTCAAGGGTCCGATCAGCATCTCGAACCGCGAGCTCGATGATCTCGTGCTCGCGCGCGGCGACGGCGTGCCCACCTACAACTTCGCGGTCGTCGTCGATGACATCGACATGCGGATCACGCATGTGCTGCGCGGCGACGATCATGTGAACAACACGCCGCGGCAGATCAATATCTACCGCGCGCTCGGCGCGCCGCTGCCCGCCTTCGGCCACCTGCCGATGATCCTCGGGCCGGACGGCCAGAAGCTTTCCAAGCGGCATGGTGCGGTCAGCGTCCTGCAGTACGACGCGGACGGTTACCTGCCGGAGGCAGTGTTCAACTACCTGGCGCGGCTCGGCTGGAGCCATGGCGACGCCGAGAAGTTCACGCGTGAGCAGCTCGTCGAATGGTTCGATCTCGAGCACGTGAACCGGGCGCCCGCGCAGTACAACCTCGACAAGCTGATGTGGCTGAACGGCGAATACATGAAGGAAGCCGATGACAATCGACTGGCCGAGCTCGCCGCGCCGCGCATCGAGGAGCGCGGCGGCACGCTCGCATCGGGGCCGCCGCTGACAAAGGTGGTTGCGCTGCTGAAGGATCGTTCGCGCACGCTGAACGAACTGGCTGACGCGGCGCTGCTCTTCTATCGTGAGCCGCAGCGCGACGCGGCGCTGCTGGCAGAGCACCTGAATCCGGGAACGCGCGCCGCGGTGCAGGCTTTCCGCGAACGCGCCGCCGGCGTCGCCTGGGAGCGCAGCGCCATCAACGGCGTGATCAAGCAGATCGTCGGCGAACTGAAGCTGAAGATGCCGCAGGTCGCCGTGCCGCTGCGCGTGGCGGTCACCGGGCAGACGCAGACGCCGTCGATCGACGCGGTGCTCGAGCTGATCGGCCGCGACGCGACGCTGGCGCGGATCGACGACGCACTCGCGCACAGCTAGCAGGTTCCGCGGCCGCGCAGCGCGCGCATGACGGCTGCTTCGCGGGTTTCGACGCAATGCATCCTGCCCATTGCAACCGGATCGTATCCGCGCGAAAGTACGCGCTTGTGCTTTCCAATGACGGAGGAGTCCGATGAATGGCGTGAGCGGAACCCAGGTCACCTGCATGCTTCCGGTCAAGGATCTTGAGCGCGCGCGGCGCTTCTACGAGCAGGGCCTTGGCCTCGAGCCGCTCGGCGGCCGTCCGGATGGCAAGTTCATCTACCGCTGCGGCGGAACGGAAATCGCGCTGTTTCCCAAGCCCGAGGGGACGAAGGCCGAACACACGGCAGTCAGCTTCCGCGTCGACGACATCGGGGCTGCGATCGCCGAACTGAAGGGCCGCGGCGTCACGTTCAACGACTATGACTTCCCGGGCTTCAAGACGGAAGGACACGTCTGCGTTCTGGGCTCGGAGAAGGCTGCCTGGTTCAATGACCCGGAGGGCAACATCCTTTGCCTGCACGAGGACATCGCTTAGCGGAAGCGAGCGACGCACACTTCGTGCGTCCCCGCGGCGGCCGGGTGCTACGGCCAGTCGCCCGTCACTCGACGCGGATCGAGCGCACCGCCAGAGAGAAGGGCCCGGCCTGCCGGTCGGCGATCATCAGACCGACCTGCCGCACCCGCGCCGGATCGAGTGGCGGAGCGCCGGTCACGATGCGGCCGCGGAACGTCGGATGGAAGTCGGGGACCGGTAAGCGGATCTGGGTCCACTTTCCAGCGGGCGCTTCAAATACCGCCTGATAGTTCACGCCGTCGAAGCTGTCATCGGTGCGGAGATTCAGCTTGTAGCGCCGGCCATCCCCGCAAGCTTCGAGCGAGTAACTGACGGCTCCTGGGACGCTCAGGTCCTGTGGCTGCGAACGGATGGACGCAAAGCCTCCCTCATTTTCCAGAGAGACGATTCCTTCGAACACCGCATGTCCCGCGGGAGCATGGCGCAGACGGCTGCGGGAGACGCCGCCCATGACGCGATCGTCGATGGAGAACCAGGCGTCGACCGAATCGGCCGTGTCGAAACGGAAGAGATTCCGGGACATGGCGGCATTGTCCGTGGCCGGAAACGCGCCGGCAATTCCGGCGAAGATCCGCTCCGCCGCTGATGATCCAGTGTAATCACGGACAGACCCGACCTTCTCATTGCCTGTGCCGTACCGCGTGACTGCTATCGCCACCGGTGCGAGTGACCTGGGTCAATCGCCCTGTGGAGTGGCTTCCTAGATTGGTTGCACGTTGGTGGCGCCCAAGCAGGTGGTGTCCCAGGCGGTGGCAACGCTGGAAAGGCAGCAATGCTGATTCGGTTCATCGCGATTTGTCTTGTCGGCATGCTTCTGGGCGGGGCGGCGTGCATGCCGGTGCACTCGGATCGGCCCGTGGGGGTCGCAGCCCTGGACCTGACGAAAGGGTCTCCTTATGGAGTGGCGTGGGGCGGGACCTGGTGCTTCCGGGATAGGCCGGAGTCTCACCCGTGCTGGACGGTCACTGCGACCGATCAGCCTGGCGGCGTGCTTGTGGTGAATCGTCGGAACGAACAAGGGGCCGATTCCGAAACCGCAACGCTCTATGTCCGCGAATCTCCGGAGCCGACCTTGCTCTTCCTGAGCGAGGAAGACTCGACGCTGAAAGGGACGTTCCTGTGGGCCCTTGCGTTTCCATACGACGACGATCTCCTGCTGGTCTGGTTCACCCATCCAAAACGGGACGCATTCGAGGACTTGGTCCGAAGCGGCGCATTGCCCGGCCGGGTCGTGGAGCAGAGGCGCGGTCACAGCAGCGTGTGGGGTGTCAATGTGGAGCAGACGGTCATCCTGGAAGGACTGGCCGAGCAGCACCTGAAGCTGATCATCGAACGACGCGGCGAACTGTTTGATCTGATTCCGGTCGTCATGGAGCGACGCGCGCCGGATGGGCCCGGGCCCGACGACGAACCTAAGCCGCTCTGAAGCGATTTGCCGTGGGCACGCGGGTCGCTATAATCCGCGTCTTTTCCGTGGGGGTATAGCTCAGCTGGGAGAGCGCTTGCATGGCATGCAAGAGGTCAGC
>DAINBQ010000037.1:0-18938 GCA_036732825.1 Burkholderiaceae bacterium
CATTTCTGGGGGTGCCGCGGCGACAGAGCATCTGCGTGCGCCGATGAATAGCCCGACTGGCGGCCTGAGGGCCGCACAGGGGGTTTCCTTCCTTTCCTGATCCTTTGAAGGAGATTCATATGGCAACGAAGAAAGCTGCGAAGAAATCGGCCAAGAAAGCCGCCAAGAAACCCGCGAAAAAAGCGTCCAAGAAGAGGAAGCCGGCGGCCAAGAAGACCGCGAAAAAGGCTGCGAAGAAGTCCACGAAGAAAGCGAAGAAGTAGTTCGCAGGTTTCGTGTAGCGCTTGCCGGCTGCCTCCGGGCAGCCGGCTCAGTATTCCATCCCGTGTGCTGGCACTTCCATATTCGGCGCCCGGGACGGAATGCAGATGCGCTGTGAGCTTCACGCAATCCTATTGAGGAGACTTACATGGCAACGAAGAAAGCTGCCAAGAAGCGTGCAGTGAAAAAGGCGGCGAAGAAGACCAAGGTCAAACGCGCGGCCAAGAAGGTCGCGAAGAAGGCCAAGGTCAAGCGCGCTGTCAAGAAAGTCGCGAAGAAGGCCAAACGTGCCGTGAAGAAAACGGCAGGCAAGGCCAAGAAGGCGGTCAAGAAGGTCAAGCGTGCCGCCAAGAAAGCCGCACCCAAGAAGGCCAAGAAGGCTGCACCCAAGGCCAAGAAGGCGATGAAAAAGGCCAAGCCTGCCGTCAGGAAGGCGGCTGCGAAGCCTGCCGCTGCGAAGCCTGCTGCCGCACCGGCGCCCGCGCCGATGGCACCGTCGACCGCAGCTGCACCGGGCGCGAAGACTGCGCTCAATCCGGCAGCGGCCTGGCCGTTTCCGACCGGCAGTCGTCCGTAGCTCGCGAGAGTCTGCGGAATCCGGGGCGCTCTCGTAGCGCCCCTTTTTCTTGCGCGAGGCTTGGCGCAGCTTCGCGATTGTCCGCCGCGTAGAATCTGCCAACTCCACGTTTGCCAAACCGATGCTGCTGGCCGACATTGCTCGCCTCCTGCTCGAAGTGCTCGGCTCGCTGCTCGTCGGCCTGCTGCTGCTGCGAGCCTGGATCGGCTACATCGGCATGCCGACCCGCAATCCCGTCGCACAGTTCGTGCATGCGATGACCCACTGGCTGGTCGCCCCGATTGCGCGCCTGCTTCCGACGCGCGGCCGCATCGACTGGGCGGCGCTGCTGGCGGCGTTTGCAGTGACACTTCTGATCGTCGTCCTGATGCGACTGGTGATCGGCGTCGGACTGCCGTGGGACCTTGCGCTGCTTGGCGCTGTGCGGCAACTGGTCATCTGGGCGCTCAACATCGTGGTCTGGGTCACGATCATCTATGTCGTCATCAGCTGGGTGAACCCGCACGCCCCGTTCGCGCCGGCGCTCGGAATGCTGCTGCGGCCGCTGCTCGGTCCGATCCAGCGTGTCGTTCCTCCGGTCGGCGGCTTTGACCTCTCGCCGCTGGTACTGCTGCTGATCGTCTACGTGCTGCAGATGGTGGTCGCGCGGCTCTGAAGGCGGTTGCCTGACCGGCCGAACGCCCTACCAGGGGCGGTAACCGAAGTTGTCCATGAAACGCTCGGCGATCGAAGCGCGGTCCGCGGTGTGATTCTGGCCGCCACCGTGTTCGACCTTGAGTGACCCCATGATCGCGGCCAGTCGTCCAGTGGTCTCCCAATCGAGGTCCTGGGCGAGCCCGTAGAGCAGCCCCGCGCGATAGGCATCCCCGCAGCCGGTCGGATCGACGACCGCGTGCGCCGGAGCCACCGGGATCGCCAGCACCTTGCCGTCAACATGGATCTCCGACCCTTCGGCGCCATGTGTCGCGATCAGTGCGCGCACCTTGCGTGCGAGTTCAGCCAGCGAGAGCCCGGTGCGATCGACGAGCATCTTGCCCTCGTAGTCGTTGACCGCCACGTAATGGGCGCGCTGGACGAACCACAGCAGTTCCTCGCCGGAGAACATCGGCAGCCCCTGGCCCGGGTCAAAGACGAACGGAATGCCATGCTCCGCGAGTTGCTGGGCATGCTGCAGCATTCCGTCGCGCCCATCCGGCGCGACGATGCCAAGCCGAATCGAGCCGTCGCCCGGCACTGCGTTCAAATGCGAATGCGACATTGCGCCCGGGTGGAATGCGGTGATCTGGTTGTCGTCGAGATCCGTCGTGATGAACGCCTGCGCCGTGTAGCTGCCGTCGACGCGCTGCACGAATCGGCGACTAATGCCCAGCGCGTCGAGACGATCCAGGTAAGGATGGGCGTCGGTCCCGACTGTTGCCATCGGCAGTGGTTCGCCGCCGAGCAGCTTGAGGTTGTAGGCAATGTTGCCCGCGCAACCGCCGAACTCGCGGCGCATCTCCGGAACGAGGAAGGAGACATTCAGGATGTGGACCTGGTGCGGCAGGATGTGGTCGGCAAACCGGCCATTGAACACCATGATCGAGTCGTATGCGATGGAACCGCAGATGAGTGTGCTCATTGGCTGGGGAGACGGGATCACGGCGCCGAAACCGGCGCCGACAGGATGCGATCAAAGATAGAAGGGATAGACGAGGAAGCCTGCCGCCTGCACTCCACGCGCTTCGATGAATATGCGGATCGTATAGTCGCTGCCGGGTCCGAAACCTTCGGCGACACGCGATGAAGGTTCACCGGCCGCGGCGAGATAGTCGGCCGGCGTGAAGACCTTGCGCGCGAGCGCGCGGTTGCTCGTGTCCGTCAGCGTGACCTCGAGCGCAGGCAGCGACTGCCGGAAGGCCGCGCGATTGCGAACGACGGCGGTGAGTTCGAGCACGTCAGTTCCGGGAACCGCCTGCAGCTCGCTGCCGATGACCGCCAGCTGATCCGCCCGCGTCGGCCAGTTGACGGTGCAATTGAAGACAGCGCACAGATCGACGAGTGTCAGCCGCGCCTGCGGCCAGCGCATCAGCAGTTCGCCGCGGAAGATCACCGCGAGCTGTGCCAGCATCAGCAGCAGCAGCAGCAACGCGCCCCCGCTGAAGACGATCGAAAAGCCGCGCGGTTCGGAGCGCCGGGTCGATCGGATGAAATCGGGCTCGTCGCCATCTGCGGCCACGGGCTCGGAGTCGTCCGGCGGCGGCGGAGGGAGCTCGATGACCTCGATGCCTTCGACCGAAGGAACTCCAGCGGTCGCGCGTGCGACCTGCGGTGCGATCAATGTCGGCACGCCGGCATCTGTGACCGCGGGCTCCTGGTGTCCCGCCTCGCGCCCGCTGCGGCTGCGCCGCATGACCGCAGGTCTTTCCTCGACCGAGGCAGCGGCATTCACGCGCGGAGTGACGTTCCTCGCGAGTGTCGCCGGTGCGGTTGGTGCGATGCGCAAGGTCGTGGCCGGCCCGAGCGCCTGCCGGCTGGCAGCTGTCGTGCTGGCGAGCGGTGGGGGTGGCGGCGGACTGGCCGGCCGCGTCAGTGCAGTCACCGTGCGCGACTGTGCGAGCGCCACTTCGTCCACGTAGGTGAGGCTGCCGATCGCATCGAATACGGCGCGGCACTGGCCGCAGCGGACCAGACCGCCACGCAGCTTCAACTGATCCGCAACGACGCGGAACAGCGCGCCGCATTGGGGGCACTTGGTGGCGAGCGCCATCAGCGTTCCGCTCTCGTTCCCCTCACGGCATCACCCGTGAGCCGGCCAGGCAGACCCAGCCATCGTCGGCGCGCCAGACGTCCAGACTCAACCTCGGGTCTGCAGCACGGTAAGCGGCGATCACTTCATCGGCCTGCCGCTCCAGCACCCCCGACAGGACGAGCGCGCCGCGTGGCGCAACGCGCGCCACCAGGGCCGGTGCCAGCAGTTTCAGCGGATTCGAAAGGATATTGGCCAGCACGACGTCGAAAGTGGCGGCGCCAAGCGAGTTCGGATCAGTGTAACTGGCGGGCACGCCGTTGGTCATCGAGTTCGCGCGGGCGGCGGCCAGCGCCTGCGCATCGATGTCGGTACCGACGATCTGCGTTGCGCCCAGCTTGCCCGCGGCGATCGCGAGAATTCCGGAGCCGCAGCCGTAGTCGAGGACGCTGGATCCGGACTTCAGCTTCGCATCGAGCCAGGCCAGGCAGAGACGCGTCGTCGGATGCGTACCCGTGCCGAATGCGACGCCGGGATCGAGGCGCACTGCTATGGCAGGTGGCTCCGGAACCTGATGCCAGCTCGGGACGATCCACAGCCGTTCGCTGATCTGCGTCGGCGGAAACTGTTCCTGCGTCGCGCGCACCCAGTCGGTGTCGGCGACGGTGACGCGTTCCTCGACGAGCGGCGGTCCGCTGCCGATGGCAGCACCGGCATCAGCGAGGACCTGATCCGCCGTTGCCTGGTCGACCATCACGCGCAGCCGGCTGCGCGCCCACCCGAGGCGGGTCGGAGTCAGTCCCGGCTCGCCATAGAGCGGCTCTTCCTCCGGTGTCTGCGCCTGCGCATCCTCGATCGCGACCGAGAGCGCGCCGGCATCGATCAGCGCATCGGCCAGGGCTTCGGCGCGGTGCTCTTCGGCGAGCAGAGTCAGTTCCTGCAGCACGGTCGAGAGCTAGCCCAGGTGCCGCGCCGCCAGCCGTTTTTCCAGGTAGTGGATGCTCGTGCCGCCGAGCACGAACTTCTCGTCGATCATCAGTTCGCGATGCAGCGGGATGTTGGTCTGGATGCCCTCGACCACCATCTCGGACATCGCGATCCGCATCCGTGCCAGCGCCTGCTCGCGCGTGTCGCCGTAGCAGATCACCTTGCCGATCATCGAGTCGTAGTTCGGCGGCACGAAGTAGCCTGCATACGCATGCGAGTCGACGCGTACGCCGGGGCCGCCGGGCGGATGCCAGGCCGTGATGCGCCCGGGCGAAGGCGTGAACTTGTAGGGATCCTCCGCGTTGATCCGGCACTCGATCGCGTGGCCCTTCTGCACGATGTCGCGTTGCCGGAACCGCAGTTTCTCGCCGGCGGCCACCCGGATCTGTTCCTGCACGAGGTCGATGCCGGTGACCATCTCGGTCACCGGGTGCTCGACCTGGATCCGGGTGTTCATCTCGATGAAGTAGAACTCGCCATCCTGGAACAGGAATTCAAAGGTGCCGGCGCCGCGGTAATTGATTTTGCGGCAGGCTTCGGCGCAGCGGTCGCCGATCTTGTCGACCGCGCGCCGGTTCAGCCCGGGTGCCGGCGCCTCCTCGATGATCTTCTGGTGCCTGCGCTGCATCGAACAGTCGCGCTCGCCCAGCCACACGGCGTTGCGGTGCTGGTCGGCAAGTATCTGGATTTCGATATGCCGCGGGTTCTCGAGGAACTTCTCCATGTAGACCGCCGGATTGCCGAAGGCGGACTGTGCTTCCTGCCGCGTCATGTTGACGGCGTTGAGCAAGGCCGCTTCCGTGTGCACGACGCGCATGCCGCGCCCGCCGCCGCCGCCGGCTGCCTTGATGATCACCGGATAGCCGACCGACCGCGCGATCTTGACGGTCTCGCGCGGATCATCGGGCAGCGCCCCATTTGATCCCGGAACAGTGGGCACGCCGGCCGCCACCATCGCCTGCTTGGCAGACACCTTGTCGCCCATCAGGCGTATCGAGTCGGGACGGGGCCCGATGAACACGAATCCGCTCTTCTCGACGCGCTCCGCGAAATCCGCGTTCTCGGACAGGAATCCGTAGCCGGGGTGAATCGCTTCGGCGTCGGTGACCTCGGCGGCGCTGATGATCGCAGGGATGTTCAGGTAGCTGTCGCGCGACGACGCGGGTCCGATGCAGACGGACTCGTCGGCGAGCTTCACGTATTTGGCGCCGGTGTCAGCCTCCGAATGGACGACGACCGTATGAATTCCCATCTCGCGACACGCGCGCTGGACGCGCAGCGCGATCTCTCCGCGGTTCGCGATCAGGATCTTCTTGAACATGGAATGGGCGCGGAGGGCAGGCAATCGACCGCCGCTACTCGACGATGAACAATGGCTGCCCGAATTCGACGGGCTGGCCGTTGTCGACGAGGATCTCCTTGACGGTGCCGCCGACCTCGGCTTCGATCTCGTTCAGCAGCTTCATTGCTTCGATGATGCAGAGGGTGTCGCCCGGCTTCACCGTCTGACCGATCTCAACGAAAGGCGAGGCGCCGGGACTCGGCGAGCGGTAGAAGGTGCCGACCATCGGCGACTTGACGACGTGGCCCGCCGGCACTTCGACCGTCGGTGCGGTCACGCCAGTCGACGTCGCGGCCGGCACCGCGATCGGCGCGACCGTACTACCCGCCGTCATGACGGTCGACGTCGGGGCAGCCGGTGCCGGACTGAATTTGGCGATCCGGACCTTGTCCTCGCCCTCGGTGACCTCGAGCTCGGCAATGCCGGACTCCGCGACGAGGTCGATCAGCGTCTTCAGCTTGCGCAGATCCATGCGGGGACTCCCAACAAGAACTAGCTACTGCGCTCGCTCAGCGCGAAGTCGAGGGCGTATCGGTAACCGGCGGCACCGAGCCCGACGATCGTTCCGACAGCCAGGTCGGCGAGGTAGGAGTGATGACGGAAGGCCTCTCGCCGATGGACATTGGAGAGGTGAACTTCGATGAAGGGCAGTGCCACCGCGGCCAATGCATCCCTCAATGCAACACTCGTGTGCGTAAACGCGCCCGCATTGATAATGAGGAAAGTCGTTCCGTCGGCACGGGCCACATGGATGCGGTCGACCAGGGCACCTTCGTGATTGCTCTGGAAGAAGGCGAGGTCGGCTTGGTGCAGACGCGCGATCTCGGAAAGTTCGCTTTCGATCTCGGCCAGCGTTCTCCCCCCATAGATCGCCGGTTCCCGGGCGCCCAGAAGGTTCAGGTTCGGCCCATTGAGGATCAGAATTCGGCTTGACACGACCCTCTCCGATCAGCCGTCAGATCAATAGATCTCGACATTTAGGCGACGTAAGGCGAAGAAGCCGCAGATTTTGAGCTTTTTTGCGCGGAAAGTCCAGCCGCCTATCCCGGGGATCGCCCGACCCGGGCATCCAGCCAGCTGCGAAGTTCCTGCTCGCGGATTCGTCCGAGGCGGGCCTGCACGATACGCCCTTCGCGGTCGATCAGGACCGTATACGGCAAAGCGCCGGACGCGTTGCCAAACTGGCGAGCAATTTCGCTGCCGCCGGCTCCAGCCACCAGCAACGGCAGCGAAATTCCCTGCTCGTCCCGAAACCGCCTGATCGCAGCGGCGTTGTCGATTCCCAGCCCGACCACCGCGACGCCGCGCTGCGCGTAATCCTGCTGGACTTTCTGCAACTCGGGCATTTCCTCCACGCACGGCGCACACCATGTCGCCCAGAAGTTGAGCACGAGCAGCCGCCCCTGCCACTGCTTCATCGGCTGCGGCCGCCCATCGGCGTCGCTGAACGTCTGCTCGAATAGCGCGGCGGTGGCGGCGTCGCTCGCGGACGTCGAATAGCGATGCATCGCAGCGACGAGCCCGAGCAGCAGACCAACGACGGCGATGACGCTCAACAGAATCCGGGACCGGTGCAACTTCACGTTCCAGCGTCCTCGATCAGACGGCGCAGGGCGCCCAGGTTCGCGCGGCCGGCGGCTGCAACCGGATGCAGGTCCGGCGTATCGGCGCGATCACGATGGCGCGGCGCGACCCGGATCGCATCGCGCGCGTAGACGTGCAGCTGGATTCCGATCTGGCGAGGTTGTGATTGCAGCTCGGCCGAGCGGGGCGCTGGCACGACAAAGCTCAGGCGCTCGAGAGCGGCCGGGCGCTCGTCGGGATCGCCTTCGTCAACATCGAATTCGATGCCAGAGTTCATCAGGTGGACCTCGACATCCTTCGCGCTGTCGACGAACAGCTGCAGATGGATGTCGGAATGCCGGGTTGCGGTGCCGTTCAGCACCGCCCCGACCAGGTGCGGATCGAAATCCGCCAGCCGCTCCATCGTTTCGGCGGCCAGGGCTCGCAGGCCGGCCAGCAGTCGCGGGTGAGTGTCGGACTCGAACAGCTGCAGATAGCGCCGGAGTTCGCGTTCGACTTCGCTGTTCTCGGGCATCACGCCGCGCCGATCACCGGAGCCCAGCACTTCGTGGACCGCACGGCGCTTGGCCTGCCCGTAGTCGCAACCTTCTTCCGCGATCAGCCGAGCTGCTGTCGCGGCCAGTTCGACTCGCAGGTCATCCGAGGGTCGGGTCATCGTCAGCTCTTGGCGGTGCTCGCACGGGCAGTGTAGCGACGGGCGAATGCTGCGCCGCATTACAATTCCATGCTTTTGGCCTGACTCGTGGTCCGGCGTGTCGTCCGCCGGCCGAATCGACCCTGTGCACATTCACATCCTCGGTATCTGCGGCACTTTCATGGGCGGGCTGGCGCAGCTCGCGCAGGCGGCCGGCCATCGTGTCAGCGGTTGCGACGCGAATGTCTATCCGCCGATGAGCGACCAGCTCACGGCGGCCGGCATGACGCTGATCGAAGGCTTTGGCGCCGACCAGCTGAACGTCGCGCCGGATCTGTGGATCATCGGCAATGTCGTCACGCGCGGCAATCCGCTGATGGAGGCGATTCTCGACCGGCACCTGCCGTTCGTGTCGGGCCCCCAGTGGCTGGCGGAGCACGTGCTGCGCGGGCGGCATGTACTGGCCGTCGCCGGCACGCACGGCAAGACGACGACCACCTCGATGCTCGCGTGGATCCTGCAGGAGGCAGGACTGGAACCGGGATTCCTCGTCGGCGGCGTGCCGCAGGACTTCGGCCGCTCCGCGCAGGCCGGGCGCGGACCGCATTTCGTCATCGAGGCCGACGAATACGACACGGCCTTTTTCGACAAGCGGTCCAAGTTCATCCATTACCTGCCCGACACCGCGATCCTGAACAATCTTGAATTCGATCACGCGGACATCTTCGCGGATCTGGCGGCGATCGAGACGCAGTTTCATCACCTGGTCCGCACGCTGGCGTCGAAGGCGCGCATCGTCGCGCACGGCGCCGACGAAGCCGTCGCGCGCGTTCTCGTGCGTGGCTGCTGGTCCGAGCTCGAACGCTTCGGTGGCGATGGCGAGTGGCAGATCGGAGCGGAGCCGCCGTACATGGTGACTCGCCGCGGCGTCCCCGCCGGTTGCCTGGAGCTCGAACTGCCGGGCCCGCACAACCGCATGAATGCACTGGCCGCGATCGCGGCCGCGCAGCATGTCGGGATCGAACCGGAAACGGCGCTCGCGGCACTTGCGCGGTTCGGCGGGGTGAAGCGCCGTCTCGAATTGCGCGGGATCGCGGCCGGCGTCAGTGTCATCGACGACTTCGCGCACCATCCAACCGCCATCCGCGAGAGCATCGGCGCGCTGCGCGAGCGCCGGCCCGGACAGCGCATCGTCGCGATCCTCGAGCCCCGCTCGAACACGATGAAGCAGGGCGCGACCCGGGCGCAGTTGCCAGGCAGCCTGGCCGAGGCCGACCGCGTTTACTGCTACAGCGGCGGCGTCGGCTGGAACGTGGCTGAAGCCATGTTGCCGCTCGGCGAGCGGGCCTCGGTGCACGCGGACCTGGAAAATATGGTGGAGGCGATTGTCACCGCGGCCGTCGAAGGAGATCAGTTGCTCGTGATGAGCAACGGCGGCTTCGGCGGGATCCACGCCCGATTGCTGCAACGCCTGGGCGACAGCGGTCGGCGCGCGGCATGATCATCTACCTGCACGGGTTCCGTTCTTCGCCCGCTTCGCGCAAGGCAGTGATGCTGCGCGATCGTCTGACCGCACTCGGACATGGAGCGGAGTTCCAGTGCCCGGCGCTGCCCGCTTCGCCGCGCGCGGCTGCCGAGATCGCGCTGGCGGAGACGCAGGAAACGCCGGCCGGCGAACTGTCGCTGATCGGCTCCTCGCTCGGCGGCTTCTACGCAACCTGGCTCGCGGAGCGCGTCGGCTGCCGCGCTGTGCTGCTGAACCCGGCGATCGATCCGGCGCGCGACCTGGAAGCCCATGTCGGACGCCAACCGGTCTTCTTCAGTAACGACGAGATCGATTTCCGCCCGGAGTTCCTCGCCGAACTGCGGGCGCTCGAGACACCGGTCACGCGGCCGGAACGTTACTTCCTGCTGGCCGCGACCGGAGACTCTGTCATCGATTACCGGACGATGGTGGCCAAGTACACCGGCGCGCGCCAGCACGTGATCGATGGCAGCAACCACGAACTCACCGATTTCGCCTCGTACATCGACGAAGTACTGGCGTTCTGCGGAATGACACCTGGGGGATTCAATTGACCAAGCGATTGCAGGGAAAGGTCGCCATCATCACCGGCGCAGCGCAGGGCATCGGTTTCGCCACCGCCCGCAAGTTTCTCGCCGAGGGGGCCAGCGTCGCGGTCTGCGATATGCGCCGTGAGGGAGTGGACGCCGCGGTCGACGCGCTTTCGCCCCTCGGCGATGTCGAGGGACATGTCGTCGATGTCACGAAGCGCGATCAGGTCGACGCGATGGTCGACGCGATGAAGTCGCGCTACGGCCGCATCGACGTGCTGGTCAACAATGCCGGGATCACGCTCGACGCGCGGCTGCAGAAGATGACCGACGATCAGTTCGACAAGGTGATCGCGGTCAATCTCAAGGGCACCTACAACTGCTCCCAGGCGGTCATCGACACGATGGTCGGGCAGGGCAGCGGCGTGATCCTGAATGCTTCGAGCGTCGTCGGCATTTACGGCAATTTCGGCCAGACCAACTACGCGGCGAGCAAGTTCGGCGTCATCGGGTTCGTGAAAACCTGGTCGCGCGAGCTTGGCCCCAAGGGCGTACGTTGCAACGCGGTAGCACCCGGATTCGTATCGACGCCGATTCTGCACACGATCCCCGACAAGGTGCTGACGCAGATGAAGGAGCGCGTTCCGCTGCGCCGGCTCGGCGAACCCGAAGATCTGGCGAATGTCTACGCGTTTCTTGCGTCCGACGAGGCGGCCTACATCAACGGCGCGGTCATCGAAGTGACCGGCGGCCTGACCGTCTGACACGAAACCCGGCACTGCGCCTGCAATCGATGGACTCCCGTTCCGAGAGCTCCGATCGCGCGCTGCCGGCTTCCGCGCAGCGCGTGCAGGATGCGCTCGCGGCCGCCGGCGTCGAATCGCGCATCGTCCAGCTCACGGTGGCGGCACGCACGTCGCAGCAGGCGGCTGACGCGCTCGGTGTCGATGTCGGCCAGATCGCCAAGTCGCTGGTGTTCCGCGCGGCTTCGAGCGGACGCGCGGTCCTCGTGATCGCGGCCGGGGATCGCCGCGTGGACGAAGCAGCCGTCGCGGCCAGGCTCGGCGAACCGATCGAGCGGGCTCGTCCCGAATTCGTGCGCGAGCATTCTGGATTCGCGATCGGCGGGGTTGCTCCGCTTGCGCACGCGCGCCCGATGCGCGTGTTCCTCGACGCTTCGCTGCACCGCTTCGACGTCGTATGGGCCGCAGGCGGCACGCCGCATTGTGTGTTTCCGATCCCGCCCGGCCGACTGGCCGCGATCGTGGTCGGCGAGGAGCTCGATCTCGGCGGGTAAACGGCACATCGACGCTGCGATCGGCATTCCTCGAGGCGACTGCGGTCCGGGATAGCGGGATGCGCGCGGCATGGGATCATCGGTCCGCCGCCGTGCTGCGACGGGTCCGGCACACATCCTGGGAGCTCCGAGTGCAAGGCGAATACATCTCCGCGGTCGTGCTCCTGCTGCTGGTGCTCGACCCATTCGGAAACATCCCGATCTTCATCGCGGCCCTGCGCGAGGTGCCGGCAGAGCGGCGCCGCCGCGTAATCCTGCGCGAGTGCCTGATCGCGTTCGTCGTTCTTTCGGTTTTCGTCTTCATCGGCGGCCCGTTCCTCGAACTGCTCGGCTTGTCCGAAACGAGCCTGCAGATCGGCGGTGCAGTCGTGCTGATGCTCGTCGCGCTGCGCATGGTGTTTCCAACCGAGGAAGGCGTCTACGGCCGTTCGCCCGCCGGCGAGCCCTTCATTGTTCCGCTTGCAGTCCCGGCGCTCGCCGGCCCTTCAGGGCTGGCAACGGTGTTGCTGCTGGTCGCGCAGAACCCGGCCCGTCGATGGGAATGGATCGCGGCGATCGCAATGGTGATAATCATCAGTGCGGCCGTGCTCGCATTTGCGGAGAAGATCCAGCAGGTGCTCGGCGAGAAAGTCACGACGGCGTTCGAGCGGCTGATGGGGCTGGTGCTGGCCGCGATAGCGGTCGAGCTGATGCTGCGCGGAATCCGCTCGTTCGTGGCGACGCTGTGACGATGAACCTGCTGTTCGAGGAGGATGGAGCGTTCAAGGCGGGCACGGCGCTCGCCAGTACGGACGCCTCGCACCAGGTCGAGTTGCCGACCGGCCGGCGCACGAAGGTCAAGGCGTCGCACGTACTGCTGCAGTTCCGCGAGCCGGCACCGGCGACACTGCTCGAGCAGGCACAGAAGCAGGCCGGAACGATCGATCTCGAATTCCTGTGGGAAGCGGCGCCGCAGGACGAGTTCGGCTTTCTCGACCTGGCGCGAGAGTATTTCGGGCGCGAGCCCGGCAGCGTCGACGCTGCCTCGCTGCTGTTCCGACTCCATTCGGCTCCGGTTTACTTCTATCGCAAGGGACGCGGCCGCTACCGGCCGGCGCCGGCGGAGACGCTGAAAGCGGCGCTGGCCGCCGTCGAGCGAAAACGTCGGCAGGAAGAGTTGCGGCAGCAATACGTCGAGCAATTGAAAACCGGCAGCGCGCCAGCGGCAATTGCACAGCAGGCGATTGCGCTGCTCGTCCGGCCGGATCGCTCCAGCGTCGAGTTCAAAGCTGTCGAGCAGGCTGCCGCCGAAGCGCAGACGACGCCGCTCAAACTGCTGATCGCATCGGGTGCGATCGCCTCGCCCTACCGCTGGCATGTCGACAGCTTCCTGACTCAGCACTTTCCGCGCGGGACCGGCTTCGCGCCGGATCTGCCGGCGCCGGTGATCGCTGCCGACCTGCCGCTGGCCCCTGTGCATGCGTTTTCGATCGATGACAGTGCGACGACCGAGATCGACGACGCATTCTCGTTGCAGTTTGATGGCGATCGACTGCGGATCGGCATTCACATTGCCGCGCCGGCGGTATCGATCCCGCGTGGGCATCCGCTGGATGAAATTGCGCGCATGCGCATGTCGACGGTCTATGCGCCGGGGCTCAAGTACACGATGCTGCCGGACGCCTGGGTGGACGCCTATTCGCTGAACGAGGGGCGCGAAGTCCCGGTGCTGTCCCTGTACGCGCTGGTCGACCGCGAGCAGCTCGAGGTCATCGCAACGGAGACGCGCGTCGAGCGCATCCGCATCGAGGCCAACCTGCGACATGACCAGCTCGATGACGTGATCACCGAGGACGCGATCGCAACCGGCGGCTTCGATGCCCCCTTTTCCGAAGAGCTGGCGATTCTGTGGCGCTTCGCGCGCGCACTGCTCGCGCGGCGCGAACAGGTGCGAGGCAGACCGGAACCGATCGGCCGCATCGACTACTCGTTCGAAATAGAAGGCGAGGGCGAGCACGCGCATGTCGCGATCCGCCAGCGGCGTCGCGGCGCGCCGCTCGACCTGATCGTCGCCGAGCTGATGATCCTCGCGAACAGCCGCTGGGGCGGATGGCTGGCCACGCAACGCGTGCCCGCGATCTATCGATCGCAGAGCCTGGGGCGGGTGAAGATGAGCACGACGCCCGCGCCGCACGAAGGCATCGGGGTCGACCATTACACGTGGAGCACTTCACCGCTGCGACGCTACGTCGATCTCGTCAATCAGCGCCAACTTGTCGCGCGGGTGCGGGGCGAGCCGCCGCCGTATGCAGGCAACGATGCCGATCTGTTTGCGATCGTGTCCGGTTTCGAGGCGGCCTACGGCGCCTATGCGGACTTCCAGCAGAGACTGGAGCGCTACTGGGCACTGCGCTGGATCAGGCAGGAGCGCGTCGAGCGCATCGGCGCCACCGTCCTCAAGGGTGACGTGTTGCGCGTGGACGGCATGCCCTTTGTCACGCGGCTGCCCGGGCTTCCCGAACTGCCGCGCGGACAGAAGCTCGAACTCGATGTCATCGGGACCAATGACATCGAACTCGTGCTCGAAGCGCGCGTGCACCGGGTCCTCGCCGCACAGGCTGACGTCGAGGTCGAAGACGAACTCGTCGAGATTGCGGATCCGATCGATCCCCCGACCGAGCTGACCGACAGTGCGCCGACCGAGCCGGCACCGGAGACGCCGCCGGCCTGAGCGCAGAGAGTCTCCGGCAAGGGCGGTCGCGGAGACTAACGCGATCGTGTCACGCGGCAGTTCCGAGTCGCTCGTTACAATCGATTCGAGTTTTCTCCGGAAAGTGATCGACGACGCATGGAATTGGCGGAGCCAACCCACGGCTTGCGCGCTTTGCTGGCAGACAAGGTGCTGGTGACGGCGCTGACCGTGTCGATCGGTCTGCACATCACGGTGCTGGCGATCCGATTCGTCGATCCGGAGTTCCTGCGCGTGCGCTCGACCGATCCGCCGCTCGAGATCATCCTGGTCAATGCCAAGAGCGAGGCCCGCCCGGGGAAACCCGAAGCCCTGGCGCAGGCAAACCTGGATGGCGGAGGCGCCAACGAAAGCGGACAGCGGACTTCGCCGCTGCCGAATTCGTTCGAGATGCGCGACGGGGATGCGCTCGACTCGGCCCGCACGATGGTGCAGCAACTCGAGGAAGAGCAGAAGCGGCTGCTGGCCGCGCTGCGGGAGTCGCTGCAGGTTCGGCCGGTGCCGCCGAAGGACGCCGCGGACCAGTCGCAACCTGGCAGCGCCGAAGTGGAGCGGCGCGAACGGCTGGCACGCGCCCAGGCTGAAATCGCGAAGCAGATCTCGGACTACCAGAAGCGTCCGCGCAAGCACCATTTCATGCCAAGCGCGTCCGAATACCGTTACGCTCGCTACGTCGAGGACTGGCGTGCGCGCGTCGAGAAGATCGGCAACCAGAATTACCCGGACGATGCGCGCGGGCGATACTACGGGGCATTGCGCATGACCGTTGCGATTCGCAAGGACGGTTCTGTGGCCGATACTCTGGTCGACCAGTCGTCCGGCTCGCCGGTACTGGATCGCGCCGCGCGCCGTATCGTGCAACTGGCGGCGCCTTACCCGCCTTTTCCGCCGGAGATTGCGCGCGATACCGATATCCTTGAGATCACGAGGACCTGGATCTTCACGAACGATCAGCTCGCCACCCGCAGCACGCAGGCTCCCAAACCATGACGGCCGTTGACAAGTACGGGGTTGTCGGCAATCCGATCGCGCACAGCCGGTCGCCGGAAATCCATCAACGGTTTGCGCAGCAGACTCGGCAGAAACTGACCTACGAGCGCATCGAGATCCCGCTCGACGGTTTCGAGGACCAGGCGCTCGCGCTGCGCGAGGCCGGCTATCGCGGCCTGAATGTCACGGTGCCGTTCAAGCTCGATGCCGCCAAGCTGGCGGACGACCTCACGGCGCGGGCGCGCCTGGCCGGTGCCGTCAACACGCTCAAGTTCGACGAGGACAAGGACACGATCCTCGGTGACAACACCGACGGAATCGGTTTCGTGCGCGACGTGCGCGAGCGTCTCAAGTTCGACCTTTCGGACTGCTCGGTGCTGGTGCTGGGCGCCGGCGGCGCGGTGCGTGGCCTGCTCGGATCGCTGCTCGACGAGAGCCCGCGCTGGCTGGCCGTTGCGAACCGTTCGCATACCCGCGCGGAGGAACTCGCAGAGGAGTTCGGCGTCGAGGCGATTCACTTCGACGAAGTTCCGGCCGAACACTTCGACCTCATCATCAACGGCACGACGACCGGCCTCAATCACGAGGCGCCGGCGATCGATCCTGAAACCTTCAATGACTGCGCGCTCGCCTACGACCTCGTGTATGCAGCGGAGCCGACCCCGTTCATGCAACTCGCGCAGAGCGGCGGCGCCAAGCAGGTCGTCGATGGGCTTGGAATGCTGATCGAGCAGGCGGCCGAGTCGTTCCTGTTGTGGCGAGGCGTGCGTCCAGAGACGGCGGCCGTCTATCGCGACCTGCGCGAACTGCTGAGGCGCGAGTCTGCAGAACACGCGGCGGCGCGCTAGCTCCAGCAGATGCGCCGAGTGCTGCGAGGGGCCGCATGGGCTCTGCTCATTCTCGTTGTCGTCCTGCTGGCAGTCCAGCTCTGGTATTTCGGCTGGGTGGCCTGGTGGAAGTGGAACGATCCCGGCGAGACTTCCTTCATGCAGCGCGAGCTCGCGCTGCTGCAGGCGAAGAATCCCCGCGCCGAACTCAGGCACCGCTGGGTGCCTTACGAGCGGATCTCGGTCCAGCTGAAGCGTGCAGTGATCGCGTCCGAGGATGCGCGTTTCACCGAGCATGAGGGCGTCGACTGGGAAGCGATCGAAAAAGCCTACAAGGAGAACCTGCGTCGCGGCAGACCCGCGCGCGGAGGCTCGACGATCACGCAGCAGCTTGCGAAGAACCTGTTTCTCTCGCCCGAACGCAGCTATCTGCGCAAGGCGCAGGAGCTGATGATCACCTACATGATCGAGGCGCTGTGGGACAAGCGGCGCATCCTCGAGGTCTATTTGAACGTCGTCGAGTGGGGCGAGGGCGTGTTCGGCGCCGAAGCGGCGGCTCGTCATTACTACGGCATCAGTGCCGCTCAGCTCAATGGCGAGCACGCGTCGCGCCTGGCCGCGTACTTGCCGAACCCGAAACGTTATGGCCGAGTGCGCTCGGGGCCTTACCTCGACCGCAGGGCGGCGGCGATCCAGCGCCTCATGCCGTACGCGACGGCGCCATAGCGTGACCGGCAGTGCCACATCTGGCCGATCGGCACGAAGCGGCGCTTACAATCCGGGCGCCTGAACGAGCCCGCCGCGGAGGCGAGCGATGAGCGAGCAGCAGACGCCGGACCGCGTGGCGCAGGACGCCGCGCCCGCGCGCGACCCGGAGGCCGCGCAGCGTTCGCTCGCCCGCGTCCAGCACCTGCTCGAGAAGCAGCGGCGGGTAGAAGCCCTCGTTCATCGCGAACAGACGCCGGCCGAGCAGAAAAAGGCGCTGGTCGAGCAGCTGGTCCACCGCCAGCACCTGAATGAGCTGAAGACGATCCTCGACCGGCTGCACCCGGCCGATATCGCCTACATCCTGGAAGCGCTCCCCCTCGACGATCGCCTTGTCGTCTGGGACTGCGTGAAGGCCGATCGTGATGGCGAGATCCTGATCGAGGTCAGCGACGCGGTCCGCGAAACGCTGATCGCGTCGATGGACCATGAAGAGCTGGTCGACGCGGTCGAAAGCCTCGAAGCGGACGAGATCGCGCACCTGGCCGATGACCTTCCGGCCGATGTCGTCGACGAGGTGCAGCAAGGGCTGACGGCCGAGGAGCGCGCCCAGTTGCGCGCGTCGATGTCCTATCCGGACGGATCAGTCGGCGCGCTGATGGATTTCGAGCCGATCACGATCCGCGATGACGTCACGCTCGAAGTCGTATTGCGTTATCTGCGCCGATTCGACGAACTGCCGGATCACACCGACCAGATCTTCGTCGTCGACCGGCACGAAGTGCTGAAAGGCGCCCTTCCGCTCGACCGCTTGCTGCTCAACGAACCGGAGACCGAAGTCAGGTCGGTGATGAAGAGCGACGTGCTGACCCTGTCTCCGCTCGACGACGTCGGGGAGGCGGCCCAGGCCTTCGAGCGCTATGACCTGGTGTCGGCGCCAGTGGTCGACGCCAATGGGCGGCTTGTCGGGCGCCTGACGGTCGACGAAGTGGTCGACGTCATCCGCGAGGAGGGCGAGGAACAGGCGCTGGCGCAGGCCGGCCTGCGCGAGGAAGAGGATCTGTTCGCGTCGGTCTGGAACTCCGCCAAGAACCGCTGGCTATGGCTGGCGCTCAACCTGTGCACGGCGTTCTTCGCGTCGCGTGTGATCGGCGCGTTCGAGGGAACAATCGAGCGCGTCATCGCGCTGGCGACACTGATGACGATCGTGATGGGCATCGCCGGCAATTCGGGCAACCAGACGATGACGTTGATGATCCGCTCGATTGCGCTGGGCCAGGTCACCGGCGGAAATGCGAAGCGACTGATCCTGAAAGAGCTCGTGATCGCCGCGCTGAACGGCGTGGTCTGGGGCAGTATCGCCGGCCTGGTCGCGTGGCTGATCTACAGGGACAGCCCCGAAGGGTGGCTGATCGGGCTGACGTTGCTGCTGGCGATGACACTCAACATGATGGTCGGCGCGCTGGTCGGCATGTTCGTGCCGCTGGTGCTCGAACGCTCCGGCCGCGACCCGGCACTCGGCTCGTCCGTGCTGCTGACCTTCACCACCGACAGCATGGGCGTGTTCATTTTCCTGGGGCTGGCGACTCTCTTTTTTCTCTAGCGCTTCGGAGGTGTGCGACCGCGTAGCGGTCGCGTGCGCAAGCGACGCTACTTGACGCGCCGGATCGTGAACTCCTCCTGGATCGTGTCCTTGTAGACACTCGCGGGCGCAGAGGCGGTGAGGAAGCGGCGCGCGATTTCCTCGCCGACAGCGGTGTGCTGGATGATCGAGCCATTGTCGAACTCGATCTCGAGGATGCGGCTGCTGCGGTCGTAGCCGGCGGACTTGATTCCGCCGCGCCGGATCGGCTTGCGTTCGATGGACATGTCTTACTCCTGGAGTCCGAGGTCCTTCCACAGCGCGTCGACCCGCGCCTTCACGGCCGGATCCATCGTGATCGGCCGACCCCATTCCCGCTGCGTCTCGCCCGCCACCTTGTGGGTCGCATCGATCCCCATCTTGCCGCCGAGGCCGGCGACAGGCGACGCGAAGTCAAGGTAGTCGATCGGCGTGTTGTCGACCAGCAGCGTGTCGCGCACCGGGTCGACCCGTGTCGTGACAGCCCAGATCACTTCCTTCCAGTCGCGCACGTCCACATCCTCGTCGGTCACGATGATGAACTTCGTGTACATGAACTGGCGCAGGAAGCTCCAGACGCCGAACATCACGCGCTTGGCGTGCCC
>DAINBQ010000038.1:0-16240 GCA_036732825.1 Burkholderiaceae bacterium
CTAGTGTCGGGTCAGGTAATCGCAGTGCATGACCAGTTCTGTCTCGAGCGTGTGAAAGTAGCTTTCCAGCGGGTCCGCCTTCGTCCCGCCCAGGCATTGGCCCGGATAGTGCAGCAAAATCGACCTGTTGTTCCGGTGATCAACGACCGGCCGTCGACGCATCGGCGAGCTATGTGCGCCAACGCACGGACAGGAAGCCGGTTAACCCTCATAAAGGACTCAGAGTGTTGTCGGGCGTCAGCTCGCGACTTCTGCAAGTGAATCGGACAGCACGAACAGCATGCTTCCGGCTCAGTGCGCCGCTACCGAGGCTGCTGGTGGGGCATCATCAAGTCAGTGGCTTCCATCGCCGGCGCAGACCGGAAAAAAGGTCCCAATGCAAAACATGACGCAACCCTTCATCAACTTGAGCACTGCCAATGCGGCGCTCATCACACGCTTCGCGCAATCGCCGGAGATGGTCGATCTGGCCAGGAACAGTGCCCAGAAGTACTTCGAGCTGGCGCAGAAGTCCTTTGGTCATGTCGCGACTTCGGGTGCCTACGCGAACCTGGTCCAACAGCTCACCGAAAACTACTCGACTTTCGCCCGCGAGTATGCGGAAAGCCTGATGGGAATCGCGGCTGAAGGACGGAGTCTGATCGAGCAGCAAGTCCAGGAAGCTTCGGACCGCTTTGCGCAGTCCGGTCAGGCCGCCGTCAAGGCAGTTGTGCACTCTTCGGAAAAAACTAAGAAGTCCCGGGCCAGATAGTCGCCGGCTCTCGAATCGAGCTTGCTCGATGGACGGCGCCACTCTCGTGGCGCCGTTTGAATGTTGCAACCAAATCCGCTCCCGTCCTGAACCCCCTCGATGAACCTTGCCCCGCACCCCGAACCACCGACCTGGCGCGCTCGTTGGTTGAAGCAGAAAGCGCGACTGGCCAACGCAGGTCGCGCGTTCCTGCACACGATCCGCCAGGCAGTATCCGGCGGCCAGGCGCATCGCCGTGACCGCAGGCGACCGACGGTCGACGAGCGCGCAGCCTTCGCCGCTGCCGGCCTCGACGCGCAAGCCAGTCCGGCCAGAACCGAAAACGGAACGCAGGGCACTTTCACCGAGGGTCGCTTCGTCTCGGAATCGAAGCGCAGGTACATGCTCTACCAGCCGGCCTCCCGCAAGCCAGGTCCAGCACCCCTGCTCGTTCTGTTGCACGGCTGTCATCAAAGCGCGGAGGAGTTCGCGGCCGGCACTCGCATGAACGAAGCGGCGGAAGCCGCCGGGGTGCTCGTGCTGTATCCCGAGCAGTCCCTTACCGCCAATGTATTGCGCTGCTGGAACTGGTACGCGCTGCAGGATCGGTCCGCCAACGACGGCGATGCCGCACTGATCGCGGCCATGACCCGTCACATCATCAGTGAACATGAAATAGATGCAACGCGCGTCTACGTGGCTGGAATGTCGGCCGGCGGCGGCATGGCCGCCGTGCTCGCGCGCGACTATCCCGAGCTTTACGCAGCGCTCGGCGTCCATTCAGGCGTTCCCGCCGGCCTCGCTCATGACGTGCTCTCTGCCATCCGCTTGATGTCCAATGGGCCTGCGCAGGGCGAAGCTGATGCTGTCCCGATCGCCGTCGAGGGACTCGGCCGGTCGGTGGCCAGCATCGTGTTCCACGGCGACGAAGACAAGACGGTCCATCCGTCTAACGGCGAAGCCATTCACGCCGCTCCCCGCGCCCAGGCTCAGCCACTTGGCACGCTGCAGGCAACCACGGACCCCAACGCTGGCCAGCGTGGTTTCACGCGATCAGTCGAATTCGGTCCCGGCGGGGTGACGAAGAAGGAACTGTGGATCGTTCACGGTGCCGGCCATGCATGGGCAGGCGGCAGCGAAGCGGAAAAGCACACGGACGCCAACGGCCCCAACGCATCGCGCGAGATGCTGCGCTTCTTCCTGCAGCACAAGCTGAGTTGACGCTTATCCGGACGCCCGGTCAGCTCTCAGTGAGCGTCATCAGTATGTCCGCATACCAGGCACAGTTCAGACCGAGCGCCTCGTCCAGGTTCAGGTCACGCGAACCGACGTCGAGCCGTGACGAGTGCACGCCGAGCAGCATCCATGGCAAGTCACCCATCAGCGGGCCCGGCTTGGCAACGCGCATGACCACCGGCGCACCGCTGGTCCCGCGGTGCGTACGTGCGTCGGTAAGGAAGTAGCCCTGGCCCTTGAAGCGCAGGCCGAATGACGAGGCGATCACCGCGTGGCGCACCACGGGCATGTGATGCAGCGTGTCGTGAAAGCCGAGTGGAAAGCCCACCACCAGCATTGATGTGCCGACCTCGAACTGATCCTGCGGGCCGGGAAGGTGATGCGGAGTGAACGCGCGGTAGACCGTCGACTTCGGCAGCGCAGTGCGATCGATTTCGATCACTGCGACGTCGATTTCTCCGGAACTGTCGAGCCCCTGGCGCCAGACGCTCTTGCCATCGCGGTACAGCGGAATCGAGAACCCGGTGGACCCGGCGAGGTTGTCCGGATCGATGTGCAGCTCGATCTGGATGCGGTTCGGAAAGTGCTGGCTCGGCGCGTCAATGACGACGTGACGGCTCGTCACCAGGAACAGCCGTTCATCGCGGGCGAAGAAGAAGCCGCTCGCGTTCGTCAGCAAACGTTGTTGATCGAAGGTGAAGATGCATGCAGCCGCGAGCAATATCGGTTCGATCATCGGCGCTCCGGCGCGAAGGCCGCGGCGTGCGCCGCGGCCTTCGTGTTGTGCTCTGGGTTACTGCGTCGGGCGGATCTCGGCCGCCTGCGGGCCCTTTGCGCCTTCTTTGACGACGAACTCAACGCGCTGGCCTTCGGCCAGCGACTTGAAGCCGCCTGCCTGGATTTCCGAGAAATGCGCGAACAAGTCCTTGCCGCCGTCATCGGGCGTGATGAATCCAAAGCCTTTTGCGTCATTGAACCACTTGACGATGCCTGCTGCCATTTTGACGTTCCTTGATGGGTAAAGGTCATAACAAATCAGCCGTGGGAAACGCCCCGCGGCGAGCCGACGATCAAGAGACGTGCACCTTAGGAAACCAGACGCGCCGTTGCATTTCAAACCTGGCAGCGGGCAAGTGAAAACCGGAGGAAGACAGAGACTCAAACGAAAGCAGACGAAGTTTACGCTCTTCTGAGCGCCGCGTCTGCCATCAATTAGAGCCCCTGCCCCTTATGTGCGCCACCGTACCGACCGCGCGCAGCCTTGTGACTACGCTGCATTCACGGTTTTGACACGTTGGGCCGCGGCTAACGAAGTGTGTGAGCGCGCGACCGGGCAAGCAGATGCGGCATCGATGGTTGGGCCACGCCGCACCGTAGTCGATACGTAAAGGTCCGACAGGTACAGATACAGGAGTCAATCATGTCTCTATTAGCATGGATCGTCCTCGGACTCATCGCCGGGTTCATCGCCAGCAAGCTCATCTACAACACCGGCCAGGGTCTCGTATTGGACATCATTCTCGGGATCGTTGGCGCGGTCGTTGGAGGCTGGCTCTTCACCACCTTCGGGATGGCGGGTGTCACCGGCTTCAACCTCTACAGCATGCTGGTAGCCGTCGTCGGAGCAGCCCTGCTCCTTGTCGTGTACCACGCTGTGACGTCCCGCCGCGTTGGATAGCCCAGCGCAATGAAGCCGAACAAGTTCACGAAGCAGGATGTCCTGCTTCAAGCAAATCTGGAGAGTCAGTCATGAAACCAATCAGCAAGTTCTTTTCCGCAATCTTCCTGGCCGCCACGATGGTGACCGTCGTCGGATGCGCATCCACACCGACGAAGGAAGGTACCGGCGAGTACATTGACGACACCGTCATCACCACCAAGGTGAAGTCGGCCATATTCAACGAACCCACGCTGAAGTCGGCCGAGATCAACGTCGAGACATTCAAGGGTGCGGTGCAACTGAGTGGCTTCGTCAATTCCAAGGCCGACATCGATAAAGCGGTCGTCGTAGCGCGCAGCGTTAAAGGCGTGACATCGGTCAAGAACGACATGCGCCTCAAGTAACCAACAGCTGATCGCGAGCCGCCGCCGGACGCAACGTCGGGCGGTGGCTGCTCAGCCCCGATTACCCATCTTCACCCTCCGCTCAGCGCCTGCACGATGATGATTTCGTCACTCGGTCGCAGCGGCTGCTCCGGATCGAACACCTGATCACCGTTGACGAAGAAGCGGATGTGGCGACGCATCTGGTCCTGTTCGTCGATCACGCGAAAGCGAATTCCCGGAAACTGGCGGTCCAGGTCCGCGAGCACGGCGGCAAGCGTCGCGCCGTTCGCGTCCACTTCGCGTCGCTGCGTGTAGGAAAGCAGCGGCGTGGGGATCAGCACCTTCATCGGAGCCCGACTCCCTACCCCAGCTCTGCCGCTTCCACCGCGTAGACCTCCGGCAGGTTGCGTGCGATACAGGTCCAGCGTTCGCCTTCGTTGCGGCTCGCCCATATCTCGCCGCTGGTCGTACCGAAATAGAGCCCGACCGGATCGCGCGTATCGGCGCTCATCGCCTGCCGCTTGACGGTCCACCAGGCCTGCTCGGCCGGCAGCCCGGCGTCCTGCCGCTGCCATGTCTTGCCGCCGTTGCGCGTCACGTAGACGGAGGGCTTGCCGTCGGGGCTGGTGCGCGGCCACACGGTCTGGCCGTCCATCGGCAATACCCACGCAGTGTCGGCATCGCGCGGGTGCACGGTCATCGTGAACCCGACGTCGCCGACTTTCTTCGGCATGCTGCGGCCGATCCTGGTCCAGCTGTCGCCCGGGCGGTCGAGCCGGTAGATGCCGCAGTGGTTCTGCTGGTAGAGCCGGTCCGGATTGGTCGGACAGATTCGCACGCAGTGCGGGTCATGGAAGGTAACGGCCGCGGCATCGAAGCCCTCGACGACCTGCATGCCCTTGATCAGCGGAGCGAAGTTCTTTCCGCCGTCTGTCGACTCGTGCACGCCACCGCCAGACATGCCGAAGTAAAGATGCTTCGGATCGCGCGGATCGACGATGATCGAGTGCAGCTTCGGCCCGTCGGGGGTGCCGTCCTGTACGGTGCCCATCCACTCGATGTATTTCGGGTCGTCGTTGATGTGGGAGAAAGGTGCCCAGGAGACTCCGCCATCCTCCGAGCGGAACAGCCCCTGCGGCGACGTGCCCGCGTACCAGACATTCGGTTCGCTCGCGTGACCCGGCGTCAGCCAGAACGTGTGGTCGACGACGCGGCCCGCCTTCCCTTCGGCGGCTTTCGCAAACGCGGGCGGCTTTGCGGCTTCCTTCCAGGTCCGGCCGAGGTTCGTCGAGCGGAACACGGTCGGGCCGAGGTGGCCGGTCTTCGCCGCGGCGAGCAGCGTGCGCCCGTCGCGCGGGTCCAGCACGACATGGTTGACGATATGGCCGAGGAAGTGCGGCCCGTCGACGCGCCAGGTACGTCGCGCCGCATCCGCATGAAGCAGCCACGCACCCTTGCGTGTCGCCACGAGGACCACCGTGCGGCTGGCCGGGCGGGCTCGGGGAAGTCCGGCGCGGGTCTTCACTTTTGGTTTCCGGGTGGTTGCTTTGCTCGCACTGCGCGCCATCGGATTCTCCCTTCTTGACTGTCTTCGCACCCTTACGTCGAACGAAGTCTCGCCAGATCGACAGCCGGCGAGCCGGTTTCTACAACACTGATGGGCTCGTCAGGAGACCCTGTTTGAGAACACCACCGGCCTCAGCTGCAAGGGCCGGCTTGACGTCGCGCAAACGAGAGTGATTCTCATTTGCGATAATGCGCCCATGCGCGACGCCGTACAACCTGCCCGAAGCCGACCGTGAATTCTCAGCCAGTGATCTCCCTCGAGCACGCCGAGCCGTCAACCGCGTATGTCGTGCATCTGGTCAACCACCCCGAAGGAGTCGACTGGCCACAGCGGCTGGAAGAACTCGGTTTCCTTCCGGGAGAGCGAGTGATCGTCATCGCGCGCGGCAAGCCCGGCAACGACCCGCTTGCCGTCCGCGTCGGTCATTCGACTTTCGCACTTCGACGCGCGGAAGCGGCTTGCGTTCAGGTGCGTCCATGGCCGGCCACATCGGGTGCGGGATGAACGAAGCGGTGATCCATCTACACCCGCCCGGCCCGCTGGTGGCGCTGGTCGGTAATCCGAACTGCGGCAAAACAGCGCTCTTCAACCTTCTCACCGGAAGCCGGCAGAAGGTCGCCAACTACGCGGGCGTCACCGTCGAACGCAAGGAAGGCAGGCTCACCACGCATTCCGGCGAGGCGCTTCGCGTGCTCGATCTGCCCGGTGCCTACAGCCTGCACCCGCGTTCGCCGGACGAACGCGTGACATGCGATGTGCTGGCCGGCCGCGCGACCGGTGAAAAGCGCCCGGATCTCGTCGCGTGCGTCGTCGATGCGACCAACCTGCGCCGCAATCTCCGTCTGGTGCTTGCGGTCAAGCGGCTGGGATTGCCGTGCGTCGTCGTGCTGAACATGGCCGACCTGGCCGAGGAACGTGGCATCACGATCGATGCCGATCTGTTGTCGAGGTCTATCGGGCTGCCAGTCGTTCGCTGCGTGGGAATCCAGCGCAGTGGCGACGCGGCGCTGCGCGCCCTGCTCGACGACCCTGCCGTGTGGAAGAGCGCCGAGGCTGCCGCCGCGCCGGCCGGGACACATGCGGACCATGAAACCGTGCGCGACATCCTGCAGCGGCTGGGGCTCGACGAGCTGATCCCGCATGCGCCGGGTGATCGCATCGATCGCGTCGTGCTTCATCCGCTGGTGGGGCCCTTGCTGCTCGCGGCGCTGCTGTTCCTGATGTTCCAGGCAGTCTTCACATGGGCCGAAGCACCGATGGCCGCGATCGAGGCCGCGACTGGCTGGCTCGCAGCAACCGTCGGCCACTTGCTGCCGCGAGGCTGGATCAGAAGCCTGATCGTCGACGGCGTGATCGCGGGGGCCGGCGGAGTCCTCGTGTTTCTGCCGCAGATCGTGATCCTCTTCTTCTTCATCCTCGTGCTGGAGGAATCGGGGTACCTGCCGCGCGCTGCGTTTCTTCTGGATCGCCTGATGGGAAGCGTCGGACTGTCGGGCCGATCGTTCATCCCGCTGCTGTCGTGTCACGCCTGCGCGATCCCCGGAATCATGGCCACGCGAACGATTGCGGACCCGCGCGACCGCCTGGTGACGATCCTGCTCGCACCGCTGATGACCTGCTCCGCGCGGTTGCCGGTGTACGCACTGCTGATCGGCGCATTCGTACCGCAACGCGAGCTGTGGGGCGTCGTCGAGCTTCAGGGGCTGGTGCTCTTCGTCCTGTATGCAGCGGGCATCGCGGGGGCGATGGCGGTGGCCTGGACGCTGAAGCAACTGACGGTCTCCGGGCGACAGGTCAGGCCGTTGATGATGGAGCTGCCGCAATATCACTGGCCGACGGTTCGCAACATCGCACTCGGACTCTGGCAGCGAGTCGTGATATTTCTCAGGCGCGTAGGCGGCATCATTCTGCTGCTGACAATTGCACTGTGGTTTCTCGCAAGTTTTCCGGCACCGCCGCCGGGCGCGACCGGGCCCGCGATCGAATACAGCCTCGCCGGGATGCTGGGCCGGATGCTGGCAGTGATTTTCGAGCCGATCGGCTTCAACTGGCAGATCAGCATTGCACTCGTGCCGGGACTCGCCGCACGCGAGGTCGTGATCAGCGCGCTCGGGACTGTCTACGCGCTGTCGGCAGCGGCGAACGACACCGCGCAGGCGCTCAAGCCGCTGATTGCACAGAGCTGGAGTCTCCCAACTGCGTTCTCGCTGCTCGCGTGGTTCGTATTCGCGCCGCAGTGCCTGGCCACGCTCGTCGTCGTCAGGCGCGAAACCGGAAGCTGGAAGATGCCGCTGCTGATGGCCGGATATCTGTTCGCACTGGCCTACCTCGCATCGTTCGTCACCTATCGAGTTGCCTTGGCGGCCGGAGCGGGCTGAGTGCGACTTGCATCACACTCACTTCGGTGACTCAGCGGCGCTGCGCTTCGGACAGCGTGAATGCGGGCCCCACGATTTCACTCAGTCGCCGCTCGTCCGAGGTCAACTCCGCTTCGACGGCGCGCATTTCTGCGATGAATGCTTCGGCCGCCGGCGACAGCAGGCGGTCGCGCCGATAGACGAAGCCATAGCTGGTGCACAGCCATGCCGCTCGCAGCTTCAGCGCCATGAGCCGGCCCGACTGGATGTCCCGCGCGATCAGTGACAGTGGGGCTGCACTGACCGCGTCACTTGCCATGACGACATCCCTCGCAGTCTGCAAGGTGTCGGTCTTGACTGGCGGCAGATAGTCGCCGCTATCAGGATCGATCGCGCCGACCTTGGCCAGCTGCAGGAAGGATTGCGCCACCCTTGGCGGCAAGCGGGCTCCGACAAACGGAAACTCCATGATTCGCTCGAGGCTGGGGGCGGACTCGCTGCACAGCGGGTGACCGGCCCGGCAATAGAACGGGGCAGGATGCTCTGGAAGTTGTTCAGTAGCGAGCCGCGGTTCGTCCTTGGCGAGACTCACTTCAACAACGGCCAGATCGAGCTTGCCGGCGAGCAGGTCCCCCATTAGCGTCCGCAGATCGGTGGTCGTCACTTCGACCCGCAGCTTTGGATGTCGCATCATCAGTCGCCCGACAGCCTTGCCCACGGAAAGCTCGGACGGATAGGCGCCGGCACCGACGCGCAGTTCGCCGATGTCCAGCCCGCGCATCAGGGCGATGGACCGTTCGAGTTCGCGCGCGTCGTCGAGCAAGGCACCGCCGCGCGCCAGCAGCAGTTCACCGAATGCGGTCGGCTCGACGCCCTGCTTGGTGCGGTTGAAGAGCTTTGCGCCGACAGCCGCCTCGAGGCCGGCGATGCTGCGCGAGAGCGCCGGTTGCGTCAGATGCAGCGCTTCGGCCGCGCGGGCGAAGTTCCTGTGCTTCGCAAGCACCACTGCCTGCTTGAGGAGCTTCAAGTCGAGCATGATGCATTGAGGTTATCAGACGATGCCGAACCGGCATTGGACCGCACTGTCGTCCGCGCGTAGCTTGCGCGACCGCGCTAGAAGTGTTTACGCGACATCGGACACTTTCTCGCAAGGCCATTCGAAGGCGGCCCCCGATGGCACGAACCTTCCGGGCAGCGTGGCGAAAACAGTCGACAGGAGATCACTCATGAATTACCTCGGAACGCTCGGTCGAACGCTTCTCTTCGCGTTCGCCGGCATCGTGGCCTGGTCGGCCGTCCAGCCCGTCCTCGCACAGCAGCCCGCCAAGAAACCCAACATCCTGGTGATCTGGGGTGACGACATCGGCCAGTTCAACATCAGCGCCTACAACAACGGGATGATGGGCTACAAGACGCCGAACATCGACAGCATCGCCAGGCAGGGCGCGCTGTTCACCGACTGGTACGGCCAGCAGAGCTGCACCGCCGGCCGCGCCGCCTTCATTACCGGGCAGTCGCCGATCCGCACCGGCCTCACCAAGGTCGGCCTGCCGGGTGCGCCCGAGGGCATGAAGAAGGAAGACCCGACGATCGCCACGCTTCTGAAGGCGCAGGGCTACGTCACCGGCCAGTTCGGCAAGAACCACCTGGGCGACCGCGACGACATGCTGCCGACCAACCACGGCTTCGACGAGTTCTTCGGCAACCTCTACCACCTCAATGCCGAGGAGGAGCCGGAGAACCCCGACTACCCGAAGAGCGCAGAGTTCAGGAAGAAGTTCGGTCCGCGCGGCGTGATCCACAGCTTTGCCGGCGGCAAGATCACGGACACCGGCCCGCTCACGCGCAAGCGGATGGAGACGATCGACGAGGAAGTCAACGCCAAGGCGATTGACTTCATGGAGCGCGCGAAGAAGGCGGACAAGCCGTTCTTCATCTGGTGGAACTCCACGCGGATGCACGTCTTCACGCATCTGAAGAAGGAGTCCGACGGCAAAACCGGCCTCGGTATCTACGCCGACGGCATGGTCGAGCACGACGGCCACGTCGGCCTGCTGCTCGCCAAGCTGAAGGAACTGGGGCTGGAGGAAAACACGATCGTCATGTACTCGACCGACAACGGCGCCGAGACCTTCACATGGCCTGACGGCGGCACGACGATGTTCCGCGGCGAGAAGAACACGCAGTGGGAAGGCGGCTACCGCGTCCCGACGATGATCAAGTGGCCCGGCGTCATCAAGCCCGGCACCGTGGTCAACGACATCTGCGCGCACGAAGACATGCTGCCGACTCTGGTGACCGCAGCGGGTGGCAAGAACTTCAAGGAAGACCTGAAGAAGGGCGCCTCGATCGGCGGCCGCAACTACAAAGTCCACCTGGACGGCTATGACCTCGGTCCTGCGCTGCGGGGCGAGTCAAAGGAGTGGCCGCGCCGCGACTTCATCTACTGGACCGACGACGGCCAGGTTGCCGCCCTGCGTTACGACAACTGGAAGATCACGTTCCTCGAGCAGAAGGCCGAGGGCCTGAAGGTCTGGCAGGAGCCGTTCACGCCGCTGCGCGCCCCGGTAGTCGCCAACCTGAGGATGGACCCCTTCGAGCGGGCCCGGCACGAGGATGCCATGGGCTACCAGCGCTGGTACATGGACCGCATGTTCCTGATCGCGCCCGCGGGTGCCTTTGTGGGCCAGTGGCTGCAGAGCTTCAAGGACTACCCGCCGCGCCAGAAGCCTGGCAGTTTCAATCTCGATCGCGTGATGGAAGCGGTGTCCAAGCCCGTTCAAAATTAATTCGTCGAGCACTGAGGTCCGCAGGGCTCAGAGGGCCGTACCTGTACCGCGGGTGCGGCCCTATTTTTTGGGACAGCCCCGCAAAGAGTCCGCCATGACAATCATCCGCATCAGAAGCCTTCTCGCCACTGCAGTCGCCTGTGTGCTGGCCTTCACAGTCACGCTCGCACAGGCGGCCGATCCCCTTCCCTCGTGGAACGAAGGCAAGGCCAAGCAATCGATCACGGCCTTCGTTCAGCGCGTCACCACGAGAGGCAGCAAGGACTTCGTTCCGCCGGCCGAGCGCATCGCGGTGTTCGACAACGACGGCACGCTGTGGGCCGAGCAGCCGATGTATTTCCAGCTCGCGTTCGCGCTCGATCGAATCAAGGCGCTCGCGTCCCAACACCCGGAATGGAGAGAGAAGGAACCCTTCGCTTCACTGCTCAAGGAAGACCTGAAGGGCGCGCTGGCGGGTGGCGAAAAGGCGCTCGCGGAAATCGTCATGGCGACACACGCGGGAATGACGACCGAGGAGTTCGAGAAGAGCGTGAGCGACTGGCTTGCGACCGCGAAGCATCCGAAGACAGGCCGGCCGTACAACCAGATGACCTACCAGCCGATGGTCGAACTTCTTCGCTACCTGCGCGCGAACGGCTTCAAGACCTACATCGTTTCCGGCGGCGGCGTCGAGTTCATGCGGGCATGGGTCGAGCAGGCCTATGGCATCCCGCCTGAGCAGGTCGTCGGCAGCACGATCAGAACGAAGTTCGAGATGCGCGATGGAAGTCCCGTGATCACGCGCCTGCCCGAGATCGATTTCATCGACGACAAGGAAGGCAAGCCGGTAGGGATCAACAAGTTCATCGGCCGGCGCCCGATCTTCGCGTTCGGCAATTCCGATGGCGATCTGCAGATGCTGCAGTGGACGGCCGCCGACGGCGGCGCGCGCTTCATCGGCATCGTCCATCACACCGATGCCGAGCGCGAGTGGGTCTACGACCGCGATTCACACATCGGCCGGCTCGACAAGGCGCTCGACGAAGGTCGGGCCAGGGGCTGGACGATCGTCAGCATCAAAAGCGACTGGCGCACTGTCTATCCGGCAAAGCAGCAGTAGCTCTATGCGGTCGGCGCCGAGTCCGGCGCCATGCTCGTGACTCGCATCACGGGAATGCGCACAGTACTCAGCACGGCCGCGCCTGCGATCAGGAATGCCAGCAGCGAAACCAGTGCGGCCGTTTCGCTTTCTGTGATGGCGGCTACCACGCCGAAGAAGAGCGGCCCGAGCGCTGCGGACAGGCGGCCCGCGACCGCATTGAACCCGAAAAGCTCTCCCGATTTCTCCGGCCGCACCAGCAAAGAGAACAGCGACCGGCACACGGCCTGGAGGGAGCCGTACACCAGGCCAAGCAGGCAAATGACCAGCACAGGAGTCACGGTCCCGGTGCCGAATGCAAGCAGCAATAGCGAAACGCCCAGGATTGCTACCTGAAAGTAGATCACGCGACGCGGCCCCCATCGGTCGGCGGCATGGCCGAACGCGAGCGTCGCGGGGGCCGCGATGACGTGGTAAAGCAACGTGAGTCCCAGCAGACCCTCGACGGTGAGCCCAAACCGCGCGCGCATGACGATCACGATGAAAAAGACGATCGTCACGAGCACGTCGTTGAACAGGTAGAACGCAATCAGGAACCGGAAAGTCTCGCGTTGTTCGCGCCAGTTGCGCAACGTGTTGATCACCGAGGCGTAGGCGGCACCGATGCCTGGGGCGGGACCTCGATCCGTCGGGCGCGGCCTCGCCAGATCACGCAATCCGAGGACACCGGGGAATGCGCAGACAGCGAACAGCAGCCCCGAGAGCAGGAACGCGTATGGCAGGTGCGCTGCCTGAGTGCCAGTCGGCAGGCCGTGTGTCAGCGCGATCGACCCGACCAGTGCCACGATGCCGCCGATGAATCCGATGCTCCAGCCGAAGCCCGAGACGCGTCCGGCGTGCGTGGGGGCCGCGACCCGGCCAAGGAGGGAGTCGTAGATCGCGACCGCGAGCGTGTAGCCCACCATCGCTGTGATGAAAAGCAGCGCCGCCCAGAGCAATCCACCGGGCGAAGTGGTCGGCATCGCAATCGTTGCAGCAATACTTGTCGCCGTCGCTGCCGCGAGCAGGCCCAGCCATCGTCCGCGCTGGTCTGCCCAGGCGCCAACGAACGGCGCGAGCACACCGGACAACGCCAGAGCGACCGACGCGATCGCGCCCCACTGCCCCTGCGCACCGGGCCGATCGCCCGCAATCACGCTGACGAAGTACAACCCGAAGAACGTCGGAACGACCGCAGCGAAGGCGGAACTCGCGACGTCGTAGAACGCCCATGCGAGCACCGGCCGCGTCAGCCAGCCTTCCCTTCGAAAGTTCAATCGCGACCTCGCTCAGCCCGGGCCTTCGTCCACGCCGCGGAGCCGCAGGCCGACACCGCTTCGGCATCGATCCCTGCAGGCCCGGATTCTGCCCTACGCGAGCACACGGATCCTTCGTTCCCGGAATAGCCGGAGGCCTCCGTTGGTAGCTAGAGTCCGAGTGCCTCGG
This sequence comes from Burkholderiaceae bacterium, assembly GCA_036732825.1. GTDB lineage: Bacteria > Pseudomonadota > Gammaproteobacteria > Burkholderiales > Burkholderiaceae_F > DAINBQ01. Next base: position 13,289 of record DAINBQ010000038.1, read on the forward strand.
CGGTGAGTTCGCGCAGGCGCTGCCGCAGCGCGGCGCGCAATGGCGCGTGCTGCGACGATGGCGCGAGGTTGACGAGCTCGAAGGGATCGGCGTCCAGATCGTAGAGCTCGTCCAACTCGCCGTCGCGGGCGCGGTTCACCCACCGGATGTACTTGTGGCGGTCGGTCCGGATCGCCTTGTAGGTCATTCCGACGAGCCACGGCAGTGCGTTCTCCGCCCAGTACTCGATCAGGATGTCGCGCCGCCAGTCCGCCGGGCGCCGCGCTTGTCCACCGTCGAACAGCGGCAGCAGCGAGCGCCCCTGAATCTGTGGCCCCGGCTGGCCGCCGGCCAGCTCGATGAACGTTGGCGCGATGTCCTGGCACAACGTCAGAGCGTCGACGCGCACGCCCGGGGGCACCAGCCGCGGATAGCGCACGGCGAACGGCGAGCGGATGCCTTCTTCGTAGGCGAAGCGGCGCTCGGGTCCGAGGCCGTGTTCGCCGAAGAAGTAACCGTTGTCGCCGAGGAAGACGATCATCGTGTCGTCCAGTTCCCCGCGCCGTTGCAGCCGGTCGAGCACCCGCCCCATGCCCTCGTCGACGGAGGCCATCATCTCGGCGCGCAGTCGGATTTCCTGCTGCGAGCCCGCTGCGATGGCATCGAGCAGCGCGCGCGACGCTTCGCTCGTCTTCAGGCGGAACGCGTCGGCCCAGGCCGGTTTCACCTTCACCACATCTTTAGGCGGAAGCACGTTCGGACGCGGCGCGAAAGTGCACCCCTCGTAGAGGCCACGGTGCCGCGCCGCGGGCAGATAGCCGGTCAGGGCAAGCGTGCCGTCGACAGCCTGCTCGGCATCCGGGTGCACCGCCTTGTGCGCCAGCACCAGTGCGAACGGCCGCGCACGCGGTCCGTCGCCGTGACGGTCGATGAACGCGAGCGCCCGATCCGTCAGCAGGTCCGTGACATAGCCCCGGGTCCGCTCGTCGCGCCCGTCGACGTTGAGTACCGGATCCTCGATGCGGCCATGCCCCTCGAAGCTTACCCAGTGGTCGTAGCCCGGCCGCGGCATCGCGCTGTTGCCCATGTGCCACTTCCCGACGTGCGCTGTCTCGTAACCCAGCTCGCGGAGCACGAGGTGATAGTTCGGCAACCGATGGCTCATCGCATCGCGCGCCACGTTGTCAATGATGCCGTGGCGACTCGCGTACTGGCCGGTCAGGATGCTGGCCCGGTTCGGCGAGCAGATCGGCGTGGTGTGGAAGGCCCGCTCGAACAACGCGCCTTCGTGCGCCAGTCGATCGATGTGCGGCGTGCGAAGGTAAGGGTGGCCACCGGCGCCGAATTCGTCGAAGCGCAGGTCGTCGATCAGGACAACCAGGAGGTTGGGACGGTGCGGTCGGGCCATGGCGTTCGGCGCAAGCGTGCGCCACCGCTATGTTATCGGTCCCGTCGCAGCATCGGCGAGCGGTGCCCTGCTTCGACGCTGGTGCCGCCGCGGCACACGAACTTCAGCCCGGGTGAACGCTTTCTCTCCCAGCGCCGCTGACGTCGTTTCGTCCACGCTATCCTCCGCCGCGACCTGGTAGCCATGTCGAAACGTTCCCGCCACCGCTCCACGCCTGCGCCAAAGCCATCTGCGCCTGCCCCTGCGAAGCGCGCGCCGCGTTCGCTCGCGCTGGCGCTGTTCGGGGCAGCGGTGGCCGCCATCGGCGGGTTGCTTTGGTGGACGCTGGCGCAGTCACCGGCGCCGCCTCCAAGCTCAGGAGGCGCGAAGGTAGCGGCCCCGGTCGTCGCGGAATTCATCGGCAGCGAGGCCTGCGCCGACTGTCATCGCGCCGAGCACTCGGCGTGGCAGGGATCGCAGCATGCGCGGGCGATGCAGCACGCAAACCCCGAAACGGTCCGCGGCAACTTCAACGACGCGAAGTTCAGCTACGCCGGAGTCACCTCCACTTTCTCCCGGCGCGACGGCAAGTACTTCGTGCGCACCGACGGCACCGACGGCAAGCTTGCGGAGTTCGAGGTCAAGTACACCTACGGCCTCGAGCCCCTGCAGCAATACCTGATCGAACTGCCCGGCGGGAAGATTCAGGCCCTGTCGATCGCCTGGGATACGCGCGAGGCAGCCAAGGGCGGCCAGCGCTGGTTTCACCTGTACCCGGACGAGAAGATCGACTTCCGCGACGAGTTGCACTGGACGAAGCGCGCGCAGAACTGGAACTTCATGTGCGCCGATTGCCATTCGACCAATGTGCGCAAAGGCTACGACGCGTCGGACGACAGCTTCGCGACCGCGTGGTCGGAGATGACGGTCGGTTGCGAGTCGTGCCATGGGCCGGGCTCTGCACACATCGCGTGGGCAAAGGCCAAACCAGCTTCGGACACGACCAAAGGCCTCAGCGTCGCGCTCGACGAGCGGCGCGGCGTCGCGTGGCGTATCGATGCGGCCACCGGCAACGCAACGCGCAGCCCGGGGCGCCAGTCCGAGCGCGAAATCGAGGTCTGCGCGCCGTGCCACTCGCGCCGTGCGCAAATTGCGGAAGGCCATCAAGCGGGCCAACCCTTCCTCGACCACTATCTGCCGTCGATGCTGACACCGGCGCTGTACCACGCCGACGGCCAGCAGCGTGACGAGGTCTACATCTGGGCTTCATTCCTGCAGAGCAGGATGTACCGGGCGGGAGTCACCTGCAGTGACTGCCACGATCCGCATACGCAGAAGCTCCGCGCCGAGGGCAACGCCGTCTGCGGCCAATGCCACGCCGCCCCGAAGTACGACGCGAAATCGCACCACCAGCACGAACCATCGTCGCGCGCAGGCCAGTGCGCGAGCTGCCACATGCCGGCGACGCCCTACATGGTCGTCGATCCCCGCCGCGACCACAGCATGCGAGTGCCGCGTCCCGATCGCACGGTGACGCTCGGCGTGCCCAATGCCTGCAACGATTGCCATCGCGAGACCGACGCGAA
>DAINBQ010000038.1:16340-18623 GCA_036732825.1 Burkholderiaceae bacterium
CCGGAACAGCGCGCGCGGTGGGAGCTCGCCGCAGCGGAGTACATCGCGACCCAGAAGTACAACGCGGATCGCCCTGAAGCACGGTCGGCGCTCGGGACGTTCTATGCGGACCGGGGGCAGTTCGAGCGGGCTCAGGCGGCCTTCGCTTCGGCGCGAGCGCTCGATCCCGACTTTCTGCCGGCCTACCTGAATGCGGCCGACGCCTATCGGGCACAGGGCCGCGAGTCCGATGGTCAGCGCCTGCTCGAAGAGGGCCTCTCCAAAGACCCGCGCAGCGCGCCGCTGCACCATTCGCTCGGGCTCTCGTACGCGCGCGAGAAGAAACCGGCGCCCGCGCTGGCTTCACTGCAGCGAGCTGCCGAACTCGCTCCTGAAGAGCGGCGCTACACGTATGTCTATGCGGTCGCACTGAACACCTACGGCCGCGCGCCCGACGCGATCGGCACGCTCGAGCGCGCAGCAAAGCGCTGGCCCGGTGACCGGGACATCCTGATCGCGCTCGCGACGATGCAGCGCGATGCCGGCAGGCCGGACGCGGCGCGCCGCACCGCGGAGTCGCTTGTTGCGGCCCATCCGGACGATCGCGAGGCGCGCGCGCTGTTGCAGGCACGGCGCTGAGAATCGCCGGTCGCCGCTGATCAGAGCGTGAGCAGCGCGCCGAGATGCAACATCGGCGCGGGCTGCCAAGAACAGTCCACCGAGTTGTCCACAGCAAATTGTGCATATCCGAAGCGTGACCTCGCGCGAGCGACGCCCGTCGGGGTCGACCAGGGACTAGCCGGCGCGCGTGCCCGGCGCCTATTCTTTCCCGGGCAGCCGAGACCGGCCAGCAGCGACAAGGCTGCGGTCGGCGCGAATCGCTCAGATGCCGACGACGATCGGCGTGCGACTCACCTCTCACACCGGAGTAACCCATGCCCAAGGGATACTGGATCGCCTCATATCACTCCGTGTCAGATGCCGACGCGGTGAAGAGGTACGCCGAGGCTGCAACGCCTGTGCTCCTTTCATTCGGAGCCCGCTTTCTCGCGCGCGGCATGCCCGCAAGAACATATGAGGGCGGAGTCAATCAACGCTGTGTCGTGATCGAGTTTCCAAGCGTTGAACAGGCGGTCGCAGCCTATGAAAGCCCCGCGTACCAGGCGGTCCTTGCGATCATGCGGCACTCAGTGCAGCGCGAAGTTCGGATCATCCCCGGCGCGGAGTAGGACATGGCTTTCGCCAATTGCCATTCGCGTCCGTCATCTCAGCCACTCCCGGCACCTGTCGTGATGGCTAGGTATTCGAGAATTGCCCGATTGCGGCCGCCGATATGCTGGGTCAAGATGAGGCAATGTGATGTGGCGTGAAGTGCAAGCCGTGCACGAATGAGAGGTAAAGATGGAACCCAATTCGCCATTGCCGACCACGCGCCTGCCGCCGGGCACGGTCATCGCTCAGGCGCGCGACTGGCAGGCCAATCCGGTCACGCTGGGCTCGCCGGCCCTGGAGGTCATGACGGACCTGACCAAAGTGAAAGCGGCGACCGCGAGTCCGTCGACGACGTTGCGGCAAGCCGAACAGATCATGATCTATCAGGGCGTGCGCATGCTGTTCGTTGTCAGTGACATGCCCGCCATCGAAGGTCTTGTGACGACCACCGACCTGCATGGCGATCAGCAGATGCTACTGGTCCAACAGCGGAACGTAAGGTACGACGAACTGTGCGTCGCCGACGTCATGGCGGGGCTGACGATGCTGGACGCGATCGACTACCAAGACATGAAGTCGGCCACTGTTGGCAATGTTGTCGCAACGCTGCGGAGCTGCGGAAGGAACCATCTGCTGGTGATCGAGGGTTCGACCGGGGAGTCGTCACGGCAGGTTCGCGGCGTGATCTCGCGCGCGCAAATCGAGCGCCAGCTCGGATCGCCGATCCCGGTGGCCCAAGGTGCGAACACGATGGCCGAGGTCCTGCAAATGCTCTCATGAGCCCGGCGACGGCTATCGGGACACGCAAGCCCTCCAGACGGCTGCGAAGACCCCGACCGGGAAGCAGAAGCAAGTTGGGTTGGCGTTCCTCAGTGTAGGTAGCTTATTCCGGCCAACTGCGGACAGTCGTCAGCCGCCCTGCGATTGACCGAAAGCTGCCAACCTTGCCATCGGATTGGCCAACCGAGCGGTCATCTAAATACCGCGACCGGGGGGGAGATACGCGAGGAATGATGAGGTCGTTGCGAAAGCTGCTACGGGAGTGCGACGCGAGTCCGGAAGGAGTTCCAGAGCTCGCAAATGGAGAACCTG
>DAINBQ010000039.1:0-18260 GCA_036732825.1 Burkholderiaceae bacterium
CGCACCAATTGATTGATCTCGATGATTGGCAGCAGGACGGCCATCACGATCAGCATGACGACCATGCCCATCGTCAGGATCAGGATCGGTTCGAGCAACGATGTGAAGAAGAGCGCGCGGCGCTCGGCCTCGCGCGAATGGATGTCCGCCGCACGCGAGAGCATCTCGGGCAGCTTGCCGGTCGCTTCGCCGGAGGCGATCAGGTGGATCAGCACCGGCGGGAAGAGCTTGACGTGGCCCGGCCGCTTTTCCTCGTCGGCATCGGCGCGCAGCGCCTTCGCGAGCGAGAAGCCCTCCCGCACGCGCTGGACCGCCTCCATCACGCGACTGCGCATCGCGAGGTTGGTGATGGTCTCGCCGGCGGCCTGCAGCGAACGCAGCATCGGGACCCCGGAACCCACCAGGATCGCCAGCGTCGACGAGAAGCGCGCAGTGTTGATCGAGCGCGACAGCACTCCCATCACCGGCAACGTCAGGATGCGCTGGTGCCAGCGCCGCCGCACCGCCTCCACCCGCAGTGCGCGCTGGATGATGAACGCAGCGATGATCAGCACGGCGACCACGATCCAGCCGTAATTGCGCACGAAGTCCGACACCGCGATCAGCGCGGTCGTCAGGAAGGGCAGCGACTGCTTGGTGTTCGCGAAGACCTGCACGACCTGCGGCACGACGTAGGTCAGCAGGCCGATGACGACCGCCAGCGCGACGAACGTGACGATCGCCGGATAGACGAACGCGAGCGTGATCTTCTGCTGCAGCTTCGCGCGTTCCTCGACGTAGTCGGCGAGACTCCCGAGCACCGAGCCCAGCTTGCCGGATTCCTCGCCCGCGGCGATCAGCGCGCGATAGATCTCGGGGAACTGCCGGGGGTGGCGGGCCAGGGCTTTTGAGAGCGAAGTTCCACCCAATACATCGGTGCGGATCGACGCCATCAGTTCCCGCACCTGCTGCTTCTCGCTCTGCTCGACCATCACGGTCAGAGCGTCCGCGACCGGCAGTTGCGCTCCGAGCAGCGATGCCAGTTGCCGCGTGACGACCGCGAGCTCAGTCTGCGACAGCCGCCGTCCCAGCGAGAGCCCGCCGGCGCGCGCCGCGGCGTCGGCGAGTACGGGTTCGACCGAAAGCGGGATCAGGCCGCGTCCACGCAGCAGCTGGCGCGCGAGCCGAGCGCTGTCGGCCTCGAGCACGCCGGTCTGCTCCTTGCCGATGTTGTCGACGGCGGCGTATCTGAATGCGCTCATCTCGCTGTGGATCGAGTGAGCGCCGGGGCGGAATTCAGCTCAGGCGCGGGCCGGCGTGGCGGCAATGGGCACAGGAAGGTCGGGACATCGACTGCGCACGCCGCGCTGCAGCTATTCGCGGGTGACACGCAGCGCTTCCTCCTGCGAGGTGACTCCGGCGGTGATCCAGCGCTGCGCGTCCGCGCGCATCGAAACCATGCCGTGTTTCTCGGCGACGCGGCGGATGTCGGTGTCGTTGGCGCCCTGATGGACCAGCATGCGCATCTCGTCGTCCACCGTCAGCAGCTCATAGATGCCGGTGCGGCCCAGGTAGCCGGTCTGGCCGCAGTGCCCGCAGCCCTCGGCCCGATACCCCTGCGTGGCAGGGTCCGGGTGCTTGCATTTCGGGCACAGCTTCCGGATCAGCCGCTGGCCGAGGACGCCGAGCAGCGAAGACGACAGCAGGAAGGGCTCGATGCCCATGTCGATCAGCCGGGTGACGGCCGATGCCGCGTCGTTCGTGTGCAGCGTCGCCAGCACCAGGTGGCCGGTCAGCGACGCCTGCACCGCGATCTGCGCGGTCTCGAGGTCGCGGATCTCGCCGATCATCACGATGTCCGGGTCCTGGCGCAGGATCGCGCGCAGCGCCTTCGCGAACGTCATTTCGATCTTCGGGTTGACCTGCGTCTGGCCGATGCCCTCGATGTCGTACTCGATCGGGTCCTCGACCGTCATGATGTTGGTCGTGTTCTTGTCGAGCCGCCTGATCGCTGCGTACAGCGTGGTCGACTTGCCGGAACCGGTCGGGCCGGTCACCAGGATGATCCCGTGCGGCTGGTGGATCAGCTTGTCGAAGCGCTCGAGCGTGGTGCTCGCCATCCCGAGGTTGGTCAGCTCGAGCTTGGACAGGTCCTTTTCGAGCAGGCGCAGCACGACACGCTCGCCATGGCCGGTCGGTAGCGACGAAACGCGCACGTCGACCGGACGGCCGCCGACACGCAGCGTGATCCGGCCGTCCTGCGGCATGCGCTTCTCGGCGATGTCGAGCGCAGCCATGATCTTGATGCGCGATACGAGTGCCGCGTGCAGCGCTCGCTTCGGCCGCACGATGTCGCGCAGTGTGCCGTCGACGCGAAAGCGCACCAGCGAGTAGGTCTCGAACGGCTCGATGTGGATGTCGGAAGCGCCGTCGCGTGCCGCCTGCGTCAGCAGCGCATTGATCATGCGGATGATCGGCGCGTCGTCCTCGGTCTCGAGCAGGTCTTCGACGTCCGGGACCTCCTGCATCATCCGCGTGATGTCGAACTCGCCCTCGATGTCGCCGACGATCTGCTGCGCCGAGCCCCCTTGGTCGCCGTAGGTCTGCGAAATCGCCTGCGTCAGCTTGCCGGGCTCGACGACGATCGGCTTCACGATGCCGGGAAATACCCGGATCACTTCGTTCAGCGCGGCAAGCGGCGTCGCGTCGCTGATCCACACCTCGGCATCGCGCTCGCTCTTCGGCACCAGCAGAATCGCGTTGTCGCGCGCAAAGGCGTACGGGACGAATTGATTGGCGGAAATCACCGCGGCTGTCCGGGGCTTAAGGATTGACGATGATGGGATCGAATCCCATCGCCTTCAGCTTCGCCAGCGTCTCGGCCACGCTCTGCGTCGCCGGATCGACCGAGACACGGACGCGCACGACCTCGCCCGTCTTCGTGCGGACGCTTTCCCAGTAGGCGTCCATACCGGCCTCGCGCAGCTTGCGCTGCAGTTCGCGGCCGCGGGCAACGTCATTGACCGCGGCAACCTGCAACAGTTGCACGGATCCCGGCGCCGGTGAGGCGCTCGAGGCTGCAAACGCACCGGTGGCCGCAGGCGCTGTCGGTGCCGACGTCGCCGGGGCCGGCGCAGGTGCAGGCGTGGGAGCGGGTGAAGCCGAAACGGGAGCAGGCGGCACCGGGACTGCCGACTCCGGGCGAGGTTGCGGAACGACAGGAGCGGGTGTTGGCTCAGCTGCCATCATCGGTGCGGGCGGTGGCACGTCAATGATCGGTGCGGGTGGCTGCGCAGTCGGCGCGGCAGCAGCAGCAGTCGGCTCTTGCGCAGCGGGCAGCGGCGCGGCCATCGGCGCCGGTTCCGGTTTCGACGCGACCGGCTCGATCGGTGCCGTTCGCTGGCTGCTCGGAAGTGCGGGTTCCGGCGTCGCGGGCGGTGGCGTTGGAGGCGCGACCGGGGATGTCGTCGCCGGCTCGACCGGCGGAGCGGTCAGCGTCGGTACCTCGCCTTCCAGCCTCCGGCGCATCGACGGCGCCTTGGGCGGTGTCTCGGGAAGCTGTCGCCCCTGCAGGTCACGGAAGACAAATGTGTCAGGCAGCGCGCCAGCCGCGACCTGGCCGCGGATGTAGTCGTAGCGGTCCATCGCCAGCGCCGAAGACGTCACTTCGTCGCGCACGACGTAGGGTCGCAGGAAGACGAGCAGGTTGGTCTTCTTGCGGGCACGGTTCTCGTAGCGGAACAGCGCGCCGATGAGTGGCAGATCGCCCAGCACCGGCACCGAGCTCTTGCTGTTGTCGGTGCGGTCTTCGATCAGGCCGCCAAGGACGACGATGTTGCCGTCCTCGACCAGCACGGTCGATTCGAAGCTGCGCTTGTTCGTGATGATCCCGCCCTGCGAGGCGGTCAGCGTGTTCTGGATCGAGGAGAGTTCCTGGTAGATCGCGAGCTTGACGACACCGCCCTCGGAGATCTGCGGCCGTACCCGCAGCTGCAGGCCGATGTCGCGCCGTTCAAAGGTCTGGAACGGGTTGACGCCGGCGGCCGTGCTGCCGCCAGCCGACGCGAACGAGCCCGTGATCAGCGGGATGTTCTGGCCAACCAGGAACTTTGCTTCCTCGTTGTCGAGCGTCTGGATCGTGGGCGTCGAGAGGATGTTGGCGTCAGCCTTGGTTTCGAGCGCCCGCGCCAGGAAAGCCAGGTTGGTGATCTCGCCGAAGCCCGGGATCGTGATCGTCCCGTTCACCACGCCGAGCGCCAGGCCCTGTCCGATCGTGCCGAGGTTCTGCGCGCTGGAAATGATGTTGGTGCCGGTGCCGCCGAAGTTGGTGCCGGCAATGACATTGGTGCCCGAGTTGTCCAGGCCGCCGAGCGATTGCCACTGGATACCGAACTCTGCCGCCTTGTCCGCAGAGACCTCAACGATCAGCGACTCGATGACGACCTGTGCGCGGCGCACGTCGAGCTTGTCGATGATCGTCCGGATGTTCCGGTACAGCGGCTCCGGCGCCGTGATGATCAGCGAGTTGGTCGCCGCGTCGGCCTGGATCATTCCGGCCAGGCCGCCCGCAGCGCCGGTTCCACCGCTGGCGATCGCGCCGATGCCCGGTGCGGTTCCGCCCGTCAACGCCGCACCCACGGCCGGCTGGCCCGGTGCGCCGGTCGCGCTGCCGCCCGAGGGCGACAAGCCGCTGCCGGTAGTGGATTGCGGGTTGTACGACGGGTCGGAGCCGATGATCGCGCGCAGCAACGGCGCCAGCCGTGTCGCCTCGGCATTGCGCAGGTAGACGACGTTGATGTTTCCCGGCGTCAGCGCCGGGCGGTCCATCTGTGCGATCAGGCTCTTCGCGAGCGAAAGTCGCGCCGGGCTCGGGGCGCGCAGGATCAGCGAGTTCGTGCGCGGTTCGGCCAGCACCGAGATGCGCTGCCCCGCATCGACCGCCTGCCCGGCGGCCCTGGCGCCCTCGTCCAGCACCCGGTTGATGACAGTCGCGACCTCCATCGCAAGGCCGTGCTTGATCGGGATGATCTCGACGTCCGACGTGGCCGGCGTGTCTATCGATTCGATGATTCGCTGGATCCGCCGCAGGTTGTCTGCGTAGTCGGTGATGACGAGCGTGTTGTTCTGCGGATAGGCCGAGATCGTGTTGTTCGGTGGGATGAGCGGCCGCAGGATCGGCACCATCGCGGTCGCCGACTCGTATTGAAGGCGGAAGACCTGGGTGACCAGCTGGTCGCCCCGCGGCTGGGGCGTCGTCGGCGCAATGACGTTGCCGCCCTGCAGCTTGGCGTCAGCTTCCGGCACGACGCGGGCAACGTTGCCGGTCTGCACGATCGTGAAGCCCTGCAACCGGAGTGCGGTGAGCAGCTGTTCAAAGGCCTGCTCGCGGGTGACCGGGCGTTCGGTGATCAGCGACAGCGTGCCTTTGACGCGGGGATCGACGACGAATGTCTTGTTGGTGAACTGGCCGATTGCGCGGACAACCGCATCGATGTCGGCATTGACGAAGTTGAGCATGACCGTTTCACCGGTCTTCTGCTGCGTCTTGGGCGTCTTGGGCTGCGCGAATGCCGGCGGAACCACGGCGCTGGCGGTCATCGACAGCGCGACCGCAAGCGCGACAGCGCGGGACAGTGATGGCCCGCCTGCGCCAGGGAAGGTGCGCCTGCTCGTCATGTCAACCACCGAAGTTCAAGAGGGCCCCCTCGCCGTCCCGCCGCCCCAGCAGCGAGATGAGCCCCGTCAGTTGCGCCTTTACACCGGGGTCGGTGCCGGCCATCGCTTGGGCGCGTCCCAGGAAGCGTAAGCGCCCACCCTCGGGAATTGTGCCACTCCCCTTGAGCTCCAGGGGACCCGAAATGGTTAGTAATTCCAGCTGAGTTCCGGGCCAGATGCCATTGGTCTGCAGCCGGTAATGACCCATCGGTGAAACGGGCGTCAGCGCGCTCGACGCGTATTGCCATTCCGCGCTGACATTGCCGAGCAGGCGGTTCGGTTCGATCTGCAGGCGGTCCCAGTTGATCGTCAGGATGCCGCCGGGCCGTATCGTGTTCCACGGCGCGCCGAGGCCGACCAGAAGTGAAGCCGGCAGTCGCAGCGTCGCGGTTCCCAGTGTCGAGGCTCCGCCGCCGATCAGCGGCGCGCGGATCGCAAGCGGCTGCGTCAGCGCTGACGGATGAGTGAGAGTCAGGTCGAGCTGGGCCGCCAGCAGCGACCACGGACTCAGACGCCACGACAGGCGCTCGGGCAGGCTGGCGCGCGAAACCCCGGGGTCGCTGGATGCCGCGAGGACAAGTATGGCCGAGCCGTTCCAAAGTGTGCCGCTGGCGTCGGCGAGTTCGATCCGGCCGGACGTCGCCGAGCGCACTGCGCTCGCCGCCCACTGCGCCGGGGCGATCACCAGCGCTGTCAGCACCAGCATGACCACCGCCGCAATCACATACACGAAGGTCCGCATCGTCAGCAGCTTTCATTTGCGTGCCAGGCGCAACGCAAGTTCGACATCGACATTGCCCGGTGTTGCATCTTTTCCGGTGACGGTCACCGCCGTCGCACGCGCGCCGAGTTCGCGTTCGATGCCGGCCAGCCAAGGCGCCCAGCTGCTGTAAGGCACGTTGGAAAAAGTCATCTGCACATCGCCGTCGGCGAGCGGGACGATGCGCGCCGCCTTGAGCCCGGCGCGCGCAAGCGATGCTTCGAGTGCGCCGCGGGACTCGGATGCCGATACGGTTGCGACCTGCGGCCGCGCTTTCAGCGCCTTCACTTCGCCCAGCAACGCGTCGAGCTCGGCGGCGCTCGCGCGCTGTTGCGGCAGGCTTTTCTCGAGGCGGCCGATACCAGTCCAGGCGGGTTCGATCAGAACCAGGTATGCGATGACGGCGACCAGCAGCGAGCCGCCCGCGAGCAGGATGCTGCGCTCGCGCGGCGCACGCTCGGCCCAGAACTGGCGCAGGGCTTCGATCATGATCCCGCCCCGCTGATCCGGGCCGAACCGTCGGCCTCGAACCGGATCGCGAGTCCCTGCTGGACGGCGGCGGAACGCAGCGCGTTCTGCAGCGCCGGGTTCTCGACGACGCCGGGCTTGAATTTCACCTTCAGCGCGCCGTCGCGATAGTCCATCCCGGCCACGCTGCCGACCGGCGCGGCCGACAGCAGCAACGCGGTGCGCGCATTCAGCACCGAGAAATCGTTCGCCGACGGGATGCCGACGCGAGCGCGCAGGTCCGAGAGCTGCCGCTTGGTCTGCACGATCGGATCGACCACTGCAGTGGCTTCGGGAAAGTTCGACCGGAAGCTCGTTTCCATCTGTCCGCGGATCGCCTTGGACTCGCTTTCGAGCTTCAGCCAGTAAAGGTTCATGCCGATGATCGCGACCACGACGGCCACCGCGGTCCAGGCCATGACGCGTTTCGCTCCACGCCCGGTCAGCGCGGGCAGGCGTGTGGCGCCCATCATCTGACCCATCATGCCGCCCTGCGCAAACGAGCCCTGCAGCAGGTTGACTGCTGTTTGCGTGCTCGCGATGTCCGCTTCGTGGGTGCTGACGTCGATCTGCACGTTCAGCGGCGCTGCCAGCGAGCTCATGCGGCCGCCGTCGCGACCGAAGGCCTGGATGCGTTTGACGCCGAGCTGACGCACGGCGAGCGCCAGCGTGGCGGGCGTGCTCCCGTCTGCGGCCAGTTCGAACGCGAACCCGTCGTGGGTGGCCGAGCGCGCAATGCCACGTCCCTTGTCGACGCGGACCGACAGCACGCCGGCGGCCGGGGCCGGAACCGTGTAGATCTCGCTGTAGGCCGCCCGCACCCTGTATCCGGATTCGATCAGCACATCGAGCGCGCGCGTCAGCAGTCCGCGATCGATCACCGCGACCGGCATCTTGGGCTGTGCTGCGATCGTCGTCGTGCCGGTGCCGCCACGCGGGATGTTGAACGCGAAGTGGCAATCGGCCGATTCCGCCAGCAGCCGGTCCTCCAGCATGTTGGGCAGCGCCAGCCGCAGCTTGCCTTCGGACAGCTTCGGTGCCTCGACCGCAGTGATGAAGACATCAGAGGAGTCGAACACGAGATCGACGGCGCCGGCCTTGGGCAGCAGCGCGATCGGCGTCTCGCCGCGGCTCGCTTCGCGCCCGCCGAGGGCTACATAGGAAACCACGGTTCCCGAATTCAATTGCGCGCGCCCAGCGAGCGAGCGACGCGGTGGCAGAAAGACAAGCAGGCGCTGGAGAGTCTTTTCTTTCATTTTTCGTCGGCCGTCTAGATCTCGCGCGTCCAGAGCACGGCCACCGCGGACTGCACCTGCCCGGCCGCGCCGCGCTTGACCAGAGCTTCCATGCGCGTCACCGCCCGGTCAAGTTTCACCTCGCCACGGATGAAGAAGTAGCGCGACATCGTCGACAGGTCGGCATCGGTCACCTGCGCGCCCTTGGTGCCGAGCCGCGTCCGCACTTCACCGGTCGTATTGAAATAGGAGATCCGTTCGCGCTCCGCCACCAGCGCGCGCGCCTCAGACAGGCTCATCTCCGGGACACGAGCCGCGATGACTTCGGGCGGTGCGGTGTTGGCGTTGACCGGCGTGCGATCGTCCAGCACCACGATGTACGGCGCAAGGATCTGCACGGCCTCAGGCGCGATGCCGGCGATCCCCACGATGTCATGCGGCAGCATCAGCGGCAGCGGACGCGGCTTGTCGCGCTCCGCCAGGGCCGCGGCCGAGAGTTTTCCTTCTTCATCCTGCAGCACGGAGGCGGGCAGCGCCTCTGCCATCCTGAGCGCGATCAGGTCGGCCGTCTGCTCCGGCAACTGCAGCAGAGAGACGAGGCGCCGCAATGCCTGCAGCTCGCGCTCGACAACCTGCCCGTTGTCGACGAGGTTGCGCAGATTGAGGCGGCCCTGCGCGTCCTCAATCGAGCCTGCGATCGATGCCAGGGAGGCGAGGGACGCGGTTTCGCCCAGCTGGTCGAGCCGCGTCTCCGCCAGGGGCTGCGACCACGGTTCCGACAGCGCGTCATAGCTCGAGCGGTTCGCGTCTTCGCGCAGGATCGCGCGACCCCAGTCGAGGGCTCCGCGCAGCAAAAGGCGGCTCTGCGAGACCAGTTGCTGGTTTTCAATCGTTCGCAGCAGAACGAACTGTCGATAGAAAAGTCCGGTGACGATCAGCGTGGCGAGCGTGGCGACGAACAGCGCCATGAGCACGGCTGCGCCGCGCTCATGGCGTGGTCGCCCGCATGCAGACCCCACCCTGGCCCGCCCCCAAGGGGCGCGAGGCACGGCTGCGCCGCGCTCATCGCGAGGACGGCCGTATGCAGACCCCACCCCGGCCCGCCCCTGAGGGGCGGGAAGCACGGCTGCGCCGCGCTCATGCCGTGGTCGCCTGTTTAACTTTCCGAACGCGGAGCGCAGGACTCTCATGCGCCCACCAGGAAGACGCGGCGGAACTGCTTGCCGTCATTTCGTTCGAGCGTCACTTCGATGCCGGCAGGAGTCTGGCTGCGACCCCCGGCGGCGGGGGCCGCCTCGGTGTCGGGGCGGTCGAACGCGGGGACCCAGCCAATGCTCTGTTGCCAGATGCGTATCCGCATCGCCTGCACGCTGTTCAGCAGTCTGGCCGTCTCGAACCGTTCCGAGTCGGTGCGCTCGAACCCCGGCAGCGGCGGAGTCGCCTGCCGCATCAGCGTTCCCTCGACGACGCGGTAAAAGACGGTCTGGACTTCCGTTGCGCGGTCCGGGACCACCGGTGCGACCCGCGAGAGTTCGAGCAGTTCGACGCCATCGACCATGCGGACATTGATCGGCGAAGTGGCGAGCCCGAGAAAGGCCGGGTTCGGAACCTGCCCGATGTCGCGCTCCATCTGGCCGAACGCAGTCAGCAGCGCGCGCACCTCGTCGACCTCTGGCTCGAGCCGTTCACGCGTCGCGACCAGCGAGTCGAGACCGCGCCAGGCGATCAGCGAGACGATCGACAGCACGGTGATCGCGACCAGCAGTTCGATCAGCGTGAATCCGCGGAATCGGTGACTGAGGATCGTCATTGATTGGTCGGCAACACGGTCATCAGTTCGGACAGCTGGCGCCGGTTCCCCTCGTCATCGCCGCTGAAGACGCGGACTTCGATGCGCCGGAAGAACGGATTCGGTGTCGGCTTGACAGCCTGGGTGCAAGTGAAGTTGATGCCGCCCTGTTCGCAGGCAAACGTCTGCTCGCCCAGATCGAGGCGTTCGCGTGCAAGCCGCAGCTCGAGCAGCCGGTTTTCCGCCGTGAGCACGGCCATCAGTTTCTGGCGGGTGTATTCGGCGGTCGTCGTCAGCGACATCGCGCCCCGCATCGACGCTGCCAGCGCCACGCCGATGATTACGAGCGCGATCAGCACTTCGAGCAGCGTGAAGCCGCGTGCGTTCATCGATCGGTCGCCAGTTGGGCGCGTCCGGTTTCGTCGAAGTCGACGCGGACCGAGCCGTCTTCGGTCGTCAGTTCGAGCCGCCAGCGCGGCTGCACCCATTCGCGCGCGATCGCGACTCGCACGGGCGGCGCTCCCGGACCCAGCAGCACCTGGGCCGGCTGCGGACCGCCGCCGTCGAGCACGGACAGGCGAGTGAGCGGGTTCTCCCATGACCGTTCGCGCAGCATGTCGTCATCGGTCATCAGCTTGCGTTCGCCCGCCACCTCGGAGACGAAGCGATATCCGCGCAGGTCGGCTTCCCAGATGATCGGCATCTGGCGGATCCGCGACTCATCGGCCGCCAAAGCCATCAGCTGGCCCACCCGCTGCGCTTCGCGCTGCAGTTGCTGGCGCGGGTCCGGCGTGAGGTTGATCGTCACGATCGAGATCAGGATGCCGGCCAGCACGATGACGACCAGCATCTCCAAGAGAGTGAAGCCCGCGCAGCGCAGGACGCCGGCGGGCTTCGGAAGGCGGTAGCGGGGGGTTATAGCGACCACGATCCTATGTCGGCGTCCGGACCTTCCCCGCCGTTGGCGCGGTCGCGGCCGAACGAGAACACATCGATCTCGCCGCGCACCCCGGGGTTCAGGAACTTGTACGGCTCGCCCCAGGGATCGAGCGGCACCGAGCTTCGCTCGAGGTATCCGCCCTGCTTCCAGTTGGTGGGCATCGGCTCGGTGCCCGGTTTGGTGATCAGCGCCTGCAGGCCCTGCTCGGTGGTCGGATAGCGCCCGTTGTCGAGCCGGTAGAGCTTCAGCGACTGCATGATCGTTGCAATGTCCTGCTTGGCAGCCGCAATCTTTGCGTCGTCGGTGCGGCCGACCACCCGCGGCACGATCAGCGCGGCCAGCACTCCAAGGATCGTTATGACGACCATGATCTCGATCAGCGTGAAGCCGAACGAGCGCGATGGGGAGCGGTGGCGGGAACGGTCGATCATCAGGGGCATCAGAACATTGGCCGAATCGGAAGAAAACTTGAAGATACGCGCCGAACGCCTTGAAGTTTCGGGCTTTTCGACGCGGACAGTAGGAAGAGCAACGGATATTATCAACGCGATTCCGGCATCGGACCCCTCAGAAAGGGGATGTCATGCCGGGCTAATGCGAGAGGATGAGGGCGCGCGCTGAGTTGCGCGCAGATCATCGAGCGCCGCCTTTGGACCCGAGATGCTGAAAAAGTTTGCTGCCGCTGCCACTCACCTGGTGTTTTTTGCGATCGTGGTCGCGATCGCCGGGTACTGGGCGCTGCGGATCTTCACGCCCGCGCCGACGGCTGCGCCGCCACCGTTGCCGCCGCCGCCGTTGCGCGATCCCGATCCCATGGCTGCGGCGCGAATGTTCGGCAAGGTGCAGGTCGTGCAGGCGGTCGCGACGAATGTGCAGGCGCTCGGGGTCTTTTCAGCGGGCGAGGATTCAAGCGCCGTTCTGGTCGTCGACGGCCGGCCCGCTCGCGTGTTTCTCGTCGGGCAGGAAGTTGCGCCTGGAATGAAACTGATCGAGGTCACGCCGGAACTTGCAGTGCTGGAAGCTTCCGGGATGCGCCAGGAGGTTCGGCTCCCCGCGCGGTCCACCGTGTCCTTTGGCGGACCTCCGCCCGCGCCCAACTTCACGCGCGAGGGCAATACGCTGACGGCCCCGAGCGGCGCAGCTCCGAGCCCCCGTCCGTTCGTGCCCCCTGCGGCTTCGCAGCCGCCGGCCGTGCCTCCTCAGCAGCCGCCGGCCGTTCCTCCCCAACCGCCTGCAGGCGCGAAGTCGCAGTGACGCGCCAGCCGGGCATTCGGTAAGCAAAAGTAACGACTGTCGTCGGCCGGCCGGGGCCGGCGTTGAATCAGCATCGCCTCACTTTTCCTGCAGGAGATGCTCGATGAAACGCAATGCTCTGTACCTGGCGGTGGCACTTTCCTTCGCCGGCGCTGCTCTGGCCCAATCTGCGGCCCCTGACGTCAAGCCAAACGCGGCGCCGCCGCGTCCGATGAGTCTCGACGCCGACCGTGACGGCAAGGTGTCCCGAAGCGAAGCGGCCACTCATCCACGGCTCGCGACTTCATTCGACTCCCTGGATGCGGACAAGGATGGGTTCCTTTCGCCCGACGAATTCAGGGCCGGAAGGGCGCATCGCCGCGCGCACCGCGCAAAGCTCGATACCAATGGTGACGGCAACCTGTCGCGCGAAGAAGCGCAGGCGTCGCCGCGGCTTGCCAGTCAGTTCGACACCGTCGATACCAACAAGGACGGATTGCTGTCGGCCGAGGAACTGCGCGCCGCCTGGAAGCATCACGGACATCGGGCCAATCTCGACTCCAACAGCGACGGCGTCATCAGCCGCGAGGAGGCGCAGTCGGCACCGCGCCTGGCGCAGCGATTCGACACGATGGATACCGACCGCAGCGGCACGCTGTCGAAGGACGAAATCCGCCTGGCGTCGGGCCACCACCGGCATCGTCCCAGGATGGACACGAACGGCGATGGCCTCATCTCGCGCGAGGAAGCGGGAGCCTCTCCGATGTTTGCCCAGCACTTCGATGCGATCGACGCGAACAAGGATGGCAGCCTGACGCGTGATGAGATCGGCGCATGGCACCGCGCGTCGCGGCCGCAAGCCGTCAAGCCGTAAGCGCCGATAGCGGACCGCGGGCAACTGGCAGCCTCGAGCCGGCCAGTTGCCCCGGATCAGCGTCCGAGTTCACGGAATCGGCAAGATTTGCCACTTGCCGGCAGCGCAACCAAGACGGGCAATTGGGATCCACGACCCGGCGCGAAAGGACTAGCATTTGCCGGCGGATTGATGGTTTCGTCCGCCGCATCTTGCGGGGACGAGGCACCGGCCCCATCTGCTGATGCAGGCCCAAGAGTCGCAGCAAATGAACGAAACCCGCAACCTCAGCCCCGGCGAACGCGTCTGGCGCAAGGTCTTCTTCGTCCTGAGCGCGATGATGACCGGATTCGCGCTGCTTAATCTGAGCGCAGGTCACTTCGCTCAGGCCATCGGGGACCTGGGTGCGTCGCTGCTGATGCTCTCGCTGATCGTGCAGTTCCCTTTCGTGCGCGCCATCGTCAAGGCAGGCCAAGAAAACACTGCTGCCCGCCCACAGCGGCAGCGGGAAGAACTGATTCAACAAGCCGAAAAGCTGCGTGCGGCCAATCCCTGGGCCGAGTACGCCGGTCGGGCGGGGTGGGTCCTGCTTGGATTCTCCCTCGTGCTGCGAGTCGTCGGCGTCAACTGACGCGACGGTCGGTCGCAGTACCCGCCGACAGAACGGTTTCACTCCAGCCAGTGGCGTTTCGTCGCGGCCGATTTCATTTCGTTCCGATCATGCCTGCGGCGTGCAGTTCGCGCCGTCGAATGTGCGATTCGTCGCACTCCGGTCGCATGACATGCGCAAGCTCCCTAGAGTTCGCTCAACACGACGCGAGCAACACCAAGGAACGGGAGCACACAATGTACGCAGTTTCAAGCAAGGCCCGGATTCTGAGCGCCACGTTTGCAGCGCTGCTGGGACTCGGAAGCGTCGCCTTTGCCGGCGGAGCTTTCGTCGAGTCACCTTCGATGCAACTAGTCCGGCTCGAGCCAACGGTGATCGTCGGCCACTTGCCTGGCGTGGACGGCTCCAGCAAAGTGGCTCTGGCATGCGAGCAGACTCCTGCGAGCGCCCTCTGACCGGGCCCATTGCCACGACTTTCGTCGCGCCACTGTAACCTCCTCCTCCAGAGCCCTGCCCCCGGGGCCTCTGTCGGGCCCGGACCTTTGGTCCGGGCCCGTTTTCTTTCGGCCTCGCGTGCATGGCAGTTCGGTCGCGTGAAGCCCGCCTGAGGTGGCCGTAGTCTGCTCATCGTTCTCTCACGGCGGCCGGATTTCCTGACTGGGCGATCTCCGCGCTGCCCAGTGCCTGATTTCTGCAGTCTGTCGCACTCTCGTGGTGCACGCTGTGCAGCGTCCATAAAGTGCCGATCCATCACGATCCCCGATAATCCGCGCAATCGACCATGACCGAATCGACTCAGGAACGGCCTGACCCGCAACAAACCGCGAAAGCGGCGGCCGGGTCCGCGGACTCCCCGTTCCGCGAATCGTTGAGTCGAGTGCGCGACGCTGCATTCGACGCCGGTCGGGCATCGGCACCTGTGGTCAAGCGCCTTGGAGCGCGCCTCAGTGACTGGCTCGCAACCGTTGGCTGGGGCAAGTTCTTCCTGGTAGCGGTGCTGCTGCTGATCCTCGGCGGCATCGCGGACAGCGTTTTCTACGACAACGAAAGCCCCGTCGTCATCACGCGTGCGCCCAAGGACCACGTGAAAGTCGACATCCAGGTCGGTTCCGACGGCGTGCGCATTCATGCGCCCGAGCCGCCGCAAGTACCCGACGCTCCGGTTCCGCCGGTACCTCCGGCGCCGAAAAGCAAGAGACCCGGTGACGCCGGCGTGAAGATCGATGAAAAGGGCGTTCGAATCTTTTCGAACAAGGACGGCGAAAACGTGGCTGTCGTCGTCGACGAGAAGGGAGTGCGGGTCGAACGCCTTCCACGCGATTCCAAGGCCGAGGACAAAGACACCGCCGAAGGCGCAGTGACGATCGAGTCCAACGGCCGAACCATCACGATTCCGCCCGATATTGCGCAGGACCCAGTGCGGCTCGCCGAAGCCGTCGAAGGTGCACGGGATCAGATCGAAGCGATTGTCGAGGACCAGATCAGCCGGCAGGTCGCGCGCGAAGTCAGGCGTTATCGCGCGAAGGGCGGCGACTGGCTGATGGGCTTCGTCACGCTGCTGATCGTGACCGGCATCATCGTCAAGGTCGTGCTTGGCGGGAAGAAGAAGGCCGAGCGGCGCGCCCAGGCGGCGACCGCGACGGCAGCCGAAGAAAGCCTCAAGCGGCAGCTTGTCGAGGCCCAGCTGAAGATGATGCAGGCCCAGGTCGAGCCGCACTTCCTCTTCAATACGCTGGCTTCGGTCGACTACCTGATCGAGACCGAGCCGGCAACCGCGTCGAAGATGCAGAAAAATCTGATCCAGTATCTGCGCGCCGCGCTGCCTCAGATGCGGGAAGGTTCGACGACGCTCGGCAAGGAAATCCAACTCTGCCGCTCGTATCTGGAAATCCTGAAGTTCCGCATGGAGGACCGACTCCAGTACTCGATGACGGTGCCGCAGGGACTGCAGTCGGCACAGTTCCCGCCGATGATGCTGCAGTCGCTGGTCGAGAATTCGATCAAGCATGGCCTCGAGCCGAAGCCCGAAGGCGGCTCGATCACGATTTCCGCCGATGTCGTCAACGGGCGGCTGCGCGTGACCGTGGCTGATACCGGTCTCGGTTTCGCGGCCGCCGGCCGGCCGGGCACCGGCGTGGGGCTCGGCAATGTGCGCGAGCGGCTCGCCGCGCTCTACGGCGGGTCGGCCCGCCTCTCGATCGAAGCGAACACGCCCAGCGGGACGATCGTCACGATCGAGGTTCCGTATACGTTCGAGGCCGATGCTCCGGAACGGACAGATCAGACGAACTGAGCCGGCTTGAATAGAATCGCCGCATGGCGACGGCGATCATTGCGGATGACGAGCGGCTGATGCGCGAGCAGTTGCGCGCGCGCCTGACCGAGGTTTGGCCCGACCTTCAGATTCTTGCCGAGGCGAAAAACGGCGAGGAGGCGGTCGCGGCGGTGCACGAACATCGGCCCGACCTTGCCTTCCTCGACATCCGGATGCCGGGGATGACAGGCATCGAAGCCGCGCGCGCGATCGGCGACGCGTGCCACGTGGTCTTCATCACCGCCTACAACGAATACGCGGTCGATGCTTTCGAGCACGGCGCAGTCGATTACGTGCTGAAGCCGGCGGAGCGCGAGCGGCTCGAGATTACGGTCGCCCGGCTCAAGAAGCGCCTCGGCACGAAGCCGAGCGACCTCGGAGAGCTGCTGACCCGCCTGTCAGCGAAACTCGATTCGGTCGAGGCCTCGCCGGTGACGACAGCGCAGAATCACCTGCAGTGGATCCAGGCCAGTGTCGGCCAGCAACTGCGCCTGATTCCTGTCGCTGAAATCCTGTTCTTCACCTCGGACGAAAAGTACACGCGGGTGCAGACGGAGACGTTCGAGGCGCTGATCCGCAAGCCGATCAAGGAACTGCTGGACGAACTCGATCCCGAGCAGTTCTGGCAGATTCATCGCTCGACGATCGTGAATGCGAAGGCGATTGCGGGCGTCACTCGCGATTTTCGCGGGCGCCAGCTGGTGCTGATCAAGGGCAGCAACGAGAAGCTCGAGGTGAGCCGCAACCACACGCACCTTTTCAAGCAGATGTAGCGGCGACCTCGACGCGTTCGGCGTTCGCCACCCTGAAGCCGAGGTCGATTGCGGCTAGTAACTCGCCGAAGGTTTCCTTCATCAACGTCGCAGCGGACGGCGCTGGAAGCGCCAGGTAAGCGCGCGGGTCGACCTGGTCCTGGACAAAGCTCATGTTGGCTCGCGCTGCGAGCTGCGCGAGGGCCGTATTGCCTGGCAGGTAGGTCATTACCAGCTGGGTTGCTCCGCGATTCGCGGCGTGCATTGCAGCTCTCCGCAGCAGAGCGAGGCCAAGGCCACTGCGGCGGGCGCGCGGGAGGACCGAGATTCCGAACTCGGCATGCGCAGTAGGGCTGCTCCGCTCGAAGCCGAGGTGGCCCAGTGCGAGCAGCTCGGCCGCTTCGTCGAACGCTCCGAATACCCCATCCCGGCTGAAGTGCAGGCCCCTCACATAACTGCGCAGGGAGTCATCACCGATCGCATATCCGAATCGCAGCCTGCGGTCGTCCTCAGGCAGCTCGCGCAGGTGCAGCAGCACCCGCGCGCGGTGGTGGGGGCCGAGCTGGGCGACGAGCGCTTCTACCGGTGGGCTGTCGATCTGGCGTGTCGAGGTGAACCGATTCGGGCGGGCGGCTAATCGAAGGATTTTGTGCATCGCACAATTATGCGGCCCATTCCGGCAGGCTCAATCCGTGTAGATGGATGGTTCCAATGCCGCAATGTGGCAGATCGACTTTAATACTATGTCTCAACGATAGTGAGCATAAACTTTTAACGCGCCGAAAATCAGTCGCTGCCACGTCGTTTGGTGCGAACCAAGGCACGAGCCAAGGCCTGAGATTGAAGCGTTGAAAGCGCAGGTTCGACGGTCACCGGTCGTTCGATCTCTCAAAATCGAATCCAGACGTCGACCGCCGAGGCTACTGCGCTGCGTCAATGACCGCGCGCGGTTTGACAAGCCGTTGTTCCGCAACCATAATTTGCGGTTCGCCGCGGAGGGGTGCCCGAGTGGTTAAAGGGGGCAGACTGTAAATCTGTTGGCTTACGCCTACGTTGGTTCGAATCCAACCTCCTCCACCAGGACTTCCCGCGACCAAGGCGGATGCGGAAATGGCAGGAAAAGATCTGATCCAGTTCGTCGGGCGGGTGTAGCTCAATGGTAGAGCAGAAGCCTTCCAAGCTTACGACGAGGGTTCGATTCCCTTCACCCGCTCCACTCGCTCAGCAGAAGGAAACGCACACGTAGAAGACAGCAAACGGGCGCGATTGAGCGGGGCAGTGCGCGCGTGGCAGAGGCCAGGGAGCAACGGGGCGGTTCCGACCCGGCGCCGGGTCCGAGCGACTGGGCGATCGACCGCAGAAGCGTGACCGCAACGCCCATGTGGCTCAGTGGTAGAGCACTCCCTTGGTAAGGGAGAGGTCACGCGTTCGATCCGCGTCATGGGCACCAGATTGAAGGCAACTCGGCGCAATCACCCCGGTGTGCGTGCCGACCAGGAAAAGCAGGTCAGGAGCTGCGATGGCAAAAGGCAAATTCGAGCGTACGAAGCCGCATGTGAATGTGGGCACGATA
>DAINBQ010000040.1:0-1454 GCA_036732825.1 Burkholderiaceae bacterium
GTGTTTGGCACCTCGATGTCGGCTCATCTCATCCTGGGGCTGTAGCCGGTCCCAAGGGTATGGCTGTTCGCCATTTAAAGAGGTACGTGAGCTGGGTTTAAAACGTCGTGAGACAGTTTGGTCCCTATCTGCCGTGGGCGCTGGAAGATTGACGGGGGCTGCTCCTAGTACGAGAGGACCGGAGTGGACGCACCTCTGGTGTACCGGTTGTCACGCCAGTGGCATCGCCGGGTAGCTATGTGCGGAAGAGATAACCGCTGAAAGCATCTAAGCGGGAAACTTGCCTGAAGATTAGTCTTCCCGGAGGCTTGACCTCCCTCAAGGGTCGTCCAAGACCAGGACGTTGATAGGCTGGGTGTGGAAGCGCGGCAACGCGTTGAGCTAACCAGTACTAATTGCCCGTGAGGCTTGATCCTATAACCGTGCTGCCTCCTCAGTGAGTTGAGGCGCGATACGCAACACGATCGCTACGCGAAACGTAGCCTTTGCTTCTTCCGAACCGGATCTCCTGATGGCCGCTGCCCCGCAGTGGTTATGCAGGAGGTCGACCCTTTTGCCTGACGACCATAGCGAGTTGGAACCACCCCTTCCCATCCCGAACAGGACCGTGAAACGACTCAGCGCCGATGATAGTGGGATGTATTTCCTGCGAAAGTAGGACATTGTCAGGCTCGCTCTTCCGAACGCCCCGGTGCTCATGCACCGGGGCGTTTTTCATTGGCGGCGGCGACTTGTCGCGCTCCTATACTTCAACGGTCACACTGAAAGCCGGGGCAGGCATGGAGCGCTTCACGATATCCATCGACGACGAACTCGCGCACGAATTCGACCGCCTGATCGACGAGCGCGGTTATTCCAACCGCTCCGAAGCCGTGCGCGACATCCTGCGTGCGCACCTGGACCGGCTGCGCGAAGCGAGCGACGCCAAGTCGCACTGCGTGGCCAATCTTTCGTATGTCTACAACCACCACGAGCGCGATCTGTCGGAGCGACTGACCAGCCTGCAGCACGAGCACCACGATCTCACCGTTTCAACGATGCACGCACACCTCGATCACGAAAACTGCATCGAAAGCGTGATCCTGAAAGGCCGCTCGAGCGACGTGCGGCGTTTTGCCGACGCAATCTCGGCCGAGCGCGGCGTCCGCCATGGACACCTGAACCTGGTCACTGTCGACCTCGACGTCCCTGCCGCCCACACGCACGTCCACCTGAAGCCGCGCCACTGAGCTTCCAAGGGCGGACTTGCTGATACAACGCAAGACACCTGTAAGAAGTTTTGAGCAGAATTCTTACGGCCGGCCCTGCGTTCGGGCTTTCTCTTCCCATAACACCATGCAACCGCTACCGACCGAATGGACCGCGCTTTGTGCGCTCGTCTTTCTGCTGGGCCTCAAGCACGGCTTCGACGCAGATCATCTGGCGACCATCGACGGGCTGACGCGCTACAACGC
>DAINBQ010000040.1:1554-12196 GCA_036732825.1 Burkholderiaceae bacterium
TTCGCGCTGACGGCCGCGCAGTTCGGTGGCGTCGAGCACGCGATCTTCCTTGGCTTGCTGTTCGTGCTCGGAATGCTCGTCACCGACGGCATCAACGGGCTCTGGATCTCGCGATTGATTGCGCGCGCCGATCAACTCGCCTGCATCGCGTCGCGCGTGATGGGCCTTGCGGTGTCGGGCGTCAGCCTGCTGGTGGCGGGATTCGGCGCTGCCAAGCTCATCTCCCCGTCGCTCGATCAGTGGAGCGACGGCAAGGAGCTGCTGTTCGGCGTTGTCGTGGTCGCCGTGATCGCGACCAGTTTCATGGCGGCGCTGACCGTCGCCCGCTGGCGACCGCGCGTGGCTTGAGCGGTCGGCGGCTATCCGAGGTCGAACGCCCGCGTTGGATTCGCCGCCATTTCCCTGATTGCTATTCGGTCCCGAACAACGCTCCACCCCGCGTCGCGCGAGCCTGCGCGACCGACTCACGCATTGACTCGAGCGTCGCTTTCACTGCTTTGTAGGCCCGGACGGCCGCCCGGCGCACGACCTGAGCTCGGAGGTCCCGGGCCTGTTGTTCGATGACGATCGCGCTGATGTAAGAAGTGCTTCGGTATGACATTTGAAACTCCAGTTCCGCCGCTGGCGCGGCTTCATGGACTCAAGATAATTACATTCAAGGAAAGGTACAATCCATTCCTTCGGAACAGAAGTTTTGACTAATCGTCACAAATGACGGATGACCGCGCAAGCGCCCTAATGGTCTTTGTGAAGGCGGTCGAGCTCGGCGGTTTCTCGGCGGCGGGCAGGGCACTCAACCTCACACCATCGGCGGTTTCGAAGACGATTTCCCGGCTCGAGGATCGGCTTGGGGTCCGACTGCTCAACCGCACGACCCGAAGCCTGATGCCGACCCCCGAGGGAGCGACCTACGTCGAGCGCAGCCGGCGCATCCTGGCGGATATCGAAGAGGCCGAGCAGGAGATCACCCGATTCCGCAGTGCGCCGCGCGGGCTGCTGCGGCTTCATACGAGCGTCGCGTTCGGCCTGCATCAATTGCCGCCGGTGGTGCCGGAGTTCATGCGGCGTTTTCCCGAGGTCCAGCTCGACATCGCGGTCAGCGACCGGTTGCCGGATCTGGCGGAAGAAGGAATCGATCTCGCGGTACGCAGCGGAGAGGTCGAGGACCAGTCGCTGATCGCACGCCGGATCTGCCTGATGGAGCGCGTGATCTGTGCGGCGCCCGGCTATCTCGCGGAGCACGGCACACCACAGGTGCCGGACGATCTGCTGCACCACAACTGCCTGCTGCTGTCGTCGCAGCCGCAGCTCGCGTATTGGCCGTTCGACACGCCGCAGGGAGTGCGAACGGTCAAGGTGAACGGCAACCTGATCGCCGACAACGCCGAGACCGGCGTGCAACTCGCAATCCTGGGTCTCGGGTTGATCCGCCTGGGTGACATCCTGGTCGGTGAACCTCTCAGACGGGGTGAACTGGTGCCGCTGCTGACCGACGTTCACCACGTCGAACCGGTTCCGATCCACGTGATGTACCTGCCCGGACGGCACCGTTCACCCAAGGTCGTTGCGATGGTCGATTTCCTGCTCGAGCACTTCAGCCACGCTCCCTGGCGCGTGCAGCCGCCCGCAGCAGAACGGCCCGGTGCCCTCACGCGACGTCCACGCCGCCGTTGATTGCGCCAGAATCGCGCGTCTTCAAGGGCAGGTGAATTCGTGCGTGCACTGCGTTACATCGGCTTCGCATCTCTTCTGTTGCTCATTGCGCTGCTCGGGCTTCTGCTGTGGTACCGGCAGGCGAGCCTGCCGCTGCACGAGGGGAGGATTACAGCGCGAGGTCTCGAGCAGAAGGTTCGCATCGAGCGCGATGCGAGCGGCGTTCCCAACATCGTCGCCGCGAGCGAGCGGGATGCATCTTTCGCGCTGGGCTTCGCGCACGCGCAGGATCGACTGTGGCAGATGGAGATCAATCGTCGGATCGCGGGCGGACGGCTCGCCGAAATCCTCGGTCCGGCAGCGCTCGATGCCGACAAGTTCCTACGCACGATCGGCGTCCGGCGGACTGCACAAAGCATCTTCGAGAATCTCGATGCCGAGCATCGGGAATTGATCGAAGCCTATGCGGCGGGCGTCAACGCCTATCTGGCGCGACGCGGCGGGCCGTTGCCGCCCGAGTTCCTGCTGACGCGAGCGTCGGCGCCCGAGCCCTGGGAGCCCGCGGACTCAATCGGCTGGTCGCTGATGATGGCGTGGGACCTTGCCCGCTATTCGCACCTGATGGAGCTGCGCCGGCTGCAGCTTGCGCAGCGTTTTTCGGTCGCGGAGATCAACGACATCTATCCGCCTTACCCGGGCGATGCGCCGGCCGCGACCGCGGATTACGCTGACCTGTACCGCCTGCTCGGGCTCCGCCGCAGCGCGCAGTCCGATTCCGCGCGCCGCGACGTCGCCAGCCTGGAATCTGGCTTTGGTGAGCCTGAGGGCGTCGGTTCGAACAACTGGGTCGTCGCGGGCAGCCGCAGTGTCAGCGGCAAGCCGCTGCTCGCGAACGATCCTCACCTGGGGCTCGCCGCGCCGTCGCTTTGGTACTTCGCGGCGCTCAGCGCGCCCGGACTGCGCGCGATCGGAGCGACGCTGCCGGGTCTTCCGGGCGTCGTCATCGGGCGCAATGATCGCGTGGCCTGGTCCTTCACGAACACCGGCGTCGACCAGCAGGACCTCTATCTGGAGCGCCTCCATCCGGAAGACCCCGGCCGGTACCAGACGCCGGACGGCTGGGCCCGATTTTCGACGCATGTCGAACGCATTCGCGTGAAGGGCGGCGATGACGTCGAGCTGACGGTGCGCCGAAGTCGGCACGGCCCGGTGCTGAGCGGGCTCGCGAACATCGACAAGGCGTTCCGGCACGACCAGTATGTGATCTCTCTGCGCTGGACCGCACTCGAGTCGGTGGACACTACCGTCGCGGCGATCCGATCGCTGAACACGGCCGCCAACATCGACGAGGCGGAAGCCGCGCTTGCACGGTTCCAGCTCGTCACGCAGTCGGCCTTGGTCGCCGATGTCGACGGCCGCATCGGCATGGTTGTGACTGGCCGTATCCCTGTGCGTGGCGCGGACCACGACCTGCGGGGCATCGTGCCGGCACCTGGCTGGGACGGGCGTTATGACTGGGTCGGCTACTTGCCGCCAGAGCAGGCGCCGCGCGTGCGCGATCCTGCTTCGGGGTTCATCGTCACCGCAAACCACAAGGTGGTCGCGCCCGACTATCCGTACCATCTGACCCACGACTGGTTCCTGCCGTATCGCGCGCGCCGGGTCGAACACCTGATCAACGGTCGCGCCAAACACGACGTCGCCACGTTTCGTTCGATGCAGGCCGACGATACGTCTCTCGCCGCGCGCGATCTGATGGCACTGCTGCAGAACACGCAGCCGCTGACCGAGCACGGCCGCGACGCCCTCGCGCGCCTGAAGGCGTGGGACGGCAGGATGAAGGCGGACGCGGCGGAGCCACTGCTGTTTCACGCCTGGCTGCGCGAACTGAAGCACCGTATCTACGCCGACGACTTCGGCCCGCTGGCTGCCGACTTCGTCGACGGCGCCGAGCGCACGGCCGCGCTGCTGCACCTTCTGGCAGGCCGCGCCCGGTCGCGCGACTGGTGCGACGACCGCACGACGCCGCAGCGGATCGAGAGCTGCGCGACGCTGGCGGCCGAAGCGCTGGATGACTCCGTGGCGCGCCTGCTGCAATCGAGCGGACGCGACGCGGCCGGTCTGCGCTGGGGCGAAGCGCACGTGGCTGTCGGCGAACACCGGCCGATGTCGAACGTTCCCGGGCTGCGCCGCTTGTTCGAACTCAGAACCGCGTACCCCGGCGACACGTTCACGATCAACGTCGGGGCGCTGTCGCACCGAGCGGAAGCGCCGTTTACAACGCGCCATGCGGCAAGCCTGCGCGCGATCTACGACCTGGCGGCGCTGGATCGCAATTCCATCTGGGTCCACTCGACGGGCCAGGTCGGCAACCCGTTTTCCGATCTCTATTCGTCGATGTTGCCGCTCTGGCGCGACGTGAGATACCTGCCGATGCGGCGCTCCGCCGCCGGCGAAGTGACGGTCCTCGAGTTGCGGCCTTAGCCTTGGTCGAACTCGGCGGCGGTCGTTGCAAGCCTCAGCCCGAATGCCGGCTGAGCCGGTGTGCCAGCGCTTCGCCGATTCGGGCGAGGTGCTGCCAGAAGGCAAAGTCCTCCGGCATCTGCTGCGCAACGATCCGCAGCCCGTCCGGACGCAGTGTTACCTCGACGCGTTCGTCGCCGCGGTAGCTGCCGCCGCGCCGAGGTGCCGGCCAGTCCAGTAGCAGTTTCTGCAGCTCCTCGTCCAGCCAGCCGCGCGGCATGTCGGGCGCGACTGCGACCACGAAACGCTCGCGAAAGGCGGGCCGGCCTTCCTCGAGCGTCATCGCGGTTTCGTAGAACTCGGCCTTGTCGGCATGGGCCGCCGAGCCGGTCATCGCCTGAGCAACGCCGCTCACGACGCCCATCAGGATCCTGCCCACGGCGCCGCTTTCGATCTGGAAGCGCTTGCGCCCGATGATCACCAGCGAGAGTTCGGGCGTTCGGATGTTTGCCGTGCTCCAGTAGGCCTTGGGCGTCGGCGATTTGTCGCCCCGGTCGCTGTCGTACCACATCGACCAGTCGATGCCACTCTCGCTGCCTGCGAACCGGTAGTCGATGCGACCACCGCGGGTGCCGTCGTATTTCCAGCCGAGCTTGCGCGCCTGCACCTTGCGCTCGAAATCCTGCTCCTTCTTCAGTTGGCGACTTTTGACGACCAGCCAGACGACGCCGCCAATAACGCCAGCGAAAACCGAGAGGACTATCAGGGCCTGCATCTTGATCCGGTGACTTTGACCGCACGCCGGGTGACCGGCGCCGTTTCCCGCTTCAGAGGGTAAGCGCTTCGCGGGATTCTTCCTCGCCGTGGGCAATCCGATACGCCCAAATACAGTGCCAATGCCGGTTGCCGAGCGCGATTCGGGCTTCTAGCATCGAGCGGCACCATGCGCGCATCGCTGATTTTCATCTCACTTCTGGTCGCCGGCTGCGTTGCGGCGCCGCCGGTTCCGGAAATTCCCGCGCGCGACATTGCGGCGTTTTCCGTGAACTCCCCTGGGGATGATCTTCCGCGCGGCTGGCGCCCCTGGATCGTCAATCGCATCAAGGCCGAGACCGTTTACAGCCTCGTGCGCGACCCGCTGACCGGTCAGGTTGTCCTGCATGCGGTATCCGATCGCTCAGCGAGCGGGCTGCGCCAATTGCTCGACATCGACCCGGAGCAGCGCCCATTGATTGCGTGGCGCTGGCGCATCGTCGACCTCGTCGTCAGTGCCGACAACCAGGACCGGTATTCGGAGGACGCGCCGGCCCGCCTGATGCTCTTCTTCGACGGCGACCGAAAGGCGCTGCCGCTGAAGGAGAAGATGCTGATGGAAACCGCGCGCGTGCTGACCGGCCACGAGCTTCCGTACGCAACATTGATGTACGTCTGGGAGAACCGCTTCCCGCCCGGCACGGTCCTGACAAGCAGCTACACCGGACAGGTCAAGATGGTCGTCGTCGGCACCGGCCACGATCGCATCGGAACCTGGAAGTCGTTCCTGCGCAACTATGTGAACGACTACCGGCGGTCGTTCGGTCACGCACCCGGGCGACTGGTCGGCGTCGGCATCATGACCGACACCGACAACACCGGCGAGTCGGTCGAGGCCTTCTACGGAGACATCGAGCTCAGGAGCCGCTGAGGAGGCGCGGGAGGGTTTACCCCTCCGGCCGGGTTTGACGCTGGCTCCCGGTTGTGGGCATGATCCCCCGTTTCTTCCGCTTCCAAACCAACTCGAAAAGGAGAACGTCGATGCGTCGTTTCGCCATCGCCGCACTCGTCGCCACCGCTGCTGTCCTCGCAAGCCCCGCTGCCGTCGACGCCAAGAACCTGCGCTGGGCCAGCCAAGGCGACTTCCTCACGATGGACCCGCACGCGCAGAACGAAAGCCTGAACAACACAGCCTCGGCTTACATCTACGAGCCGCTGATCACCTACAACGAGAAGTTCGAACTGGTGCCGGCACTTGCGACTTCGTGGTCGCGCGACGGCAACCTGCTGTGGAGCTTCAACCTGCGCAAGGGCGTCAAATTCCACGACGGGACACCATTCACCGCGGACGATGTCGTCTACACGATCGAACGCGCGATGGCGCCGACCTCCAACTTCCGCGTCTACACGACGGGCATCCAGGGAACAAAAAAGATCGACGATCACACCGTGCTGATCTACACGACGGTTCCGAACCCGATCCTGCTGCGGCAGCTGACCGAGATCCGCATCATGAGCAAGGCCTGGTCGGAGAAGCACAACGTCACGAAACCGCAGAACTTCGTGCAGAAGGAGGAGACCCACGCTGCGCGCAATGCGAACGGCACCGGCCCCTTCATCTTGAAGTCGCGCGAGGTCGACATCCGGACCGTGTTCGTCGAGAACCCCAACTGGTGGAACAAGGCGGCCAAGAAGGGCAATGTCACTCAGATCATCTATACCCCGGTGGGATCGGAGTCGACGCGCACCGCAGCCCTGCTCTCGGGCGAACTCGATTTCGTGCTCGATCCTGCGCCGCAGGACATCGCCCGCATGAAGGCGGATCCGAAGATCAAGGTCGTGGAAGGCGCTGAAACGCGCACGATCTTCATCGGGCTCGATCAGTTCAGGCCCGAACTGCAGTATTCGAATGTCAAGGGCAAGAACCCGTTCAAGGACCTTCGGGTCCGGCAGGCGCTGTATCACGCGGTCGACATCGAAGGGATCAAGCGGGCAGTGATGCGTGGACTGTCGGACCCGACCGGGGCGATCATCGCGCCGCAGGTCAACGGCTGGACCAAGGAAGCGAACCAGCGGCTGCCGTTCAGCGTCGACACTGCGAAGAAACTGCTGGCCGAAGCCGGTTACCCGAACGGCTTCGAGTTCACGCTCGACTGCCCCAACAACCGCTACATCAACGACGAAGAGATCTGCAAGGCTCTCAGCGCGATGTGGGCGAAGATCGGGCTCAAGGTCAGCATCAATGCGATGCCGCGCTCGACGTACTTCCCGAAGATCCAGAAGTACGACACTTCGGCCTACCTGCTGGGCTGGGGCGTCCCGACCTTCGACGCGCTTTATTCGCTGCAGTCGCTCGCGCGCACCGTAGGCACGTCGGGCGACGGCAACTTCAACCTTGGCCGCATCAGCAACCCGGAGTTCGACAAGATGGTCGACGCGATGAAGAGCGAGGTCGACCTCAAGAAGCGCAACGAAATCATCGCGCGTGCGCTGATGCTGCATAACCGGGAAGTCATGCACATCCCGCTGCACAACCAGGTGATCCCGTGGGCGATGCGTCGCAACGTCGATGTCGTGCACCGCGCGGACAACCGCCTCGAGGCGAGCTGGGTCCGGATCAACTGAGGCGCTGACAGGAGACGAAGGCCGGCGATGCCGGCCTTTTTCATGGCTGCTCGCACAGCCTCATGCGGTCTCGGTCCGACTGACGACTCTTCCTCGCAACTCAGTTCCGCGGGAAGGCCTTTACACGACAGCACACGAACGGCGCGCATGGAACGGGGGCGCGCGCCCCTTTGCCGGTATATTTCCTGCGCATTGCCGTCCGGCCTGCTGCCTGGCGCACCGCCTGAAAGATGCTCGCTTTCATCATCCGCCGCCTGCTGCAGGCCGTCCTCGTGATGCTCACGGTGGCGTTCGTGGCGTTTCTGCTGTTCCAGTACGTAGGGGACCCGGTGTCGCAGATGCTGGGCCAGGACGCGACGCCGGAGGACCGCGCGCGACTGCGTGGCGACCTCGGGCTCGACCGGCCATTCCATGTGCAGTTCGGGCGTTTCATCGGCAATGCGATGCAAGGCGACTTCGGGATCAGTCTGCGCCAGGGACGC
This sequence comes from Burkholderiaceae bacterium, assembly GCA_036732825.1. Classification (GTDB taxonomy): domain Bacteria; phylum Pseudomonadota; class Gammaproteobacteria; order Burkholderiales; family Burkholderiaceae_F; genus DAINBQ01. Next base: position 9,531 of record DAINBQ010000040.1, read on the forward strand.
GCGGTGTCGACGCTGATCAAGGAGCGCTTGCCGGCCACGCTCGAGCTCTCGTTTGCGGCGGCGATCATCGCGATCGCGGTTGGCATACCGGCGGGTGTCTACACCGCATTGCGGCGGGACTCCTGGATGTCGCAGATCCTGCTGGCGGCATCACTGCTCGGCGTCTCGTTGCCGACCTTCCTGATCGGGATCCTGCTGATCCTCGTGTTCGCGGTGCAGCTCGGATGGCTGCCGTCCTATGGGCGTGGCGACACCGTGCAGCTCGGATGGTGGAGCACCGGATTGCTGACGCCGACCGGCTGGAAGCACCTGATCCTGCCGTCGATCACGCTGTCGCTGTTCCAGTTGACGCTGATCATGCGGCTCGTCCGGTCCGAAATGCTCGAAGTGCTGCGTACCGACTACATCAAGTTCGCGCGCGCGCGCGGCCTGACCGATCGCGCGGTGCACTTCGGCCACGCGCTGAAGAACACGCTGGTGCCGGTCATCACGATCACCGGCCTGCAGCTGGGCGGGATCATCGCTTTCGCGATCGTTACCGAGACGGTGTTCCAGTGGCCCGGGATGGGGCTGCTGTTCATCCAGTCGGTGCAGTTCGCCGACATTCCGGTGATGGCGGCCTACCTGTGCCTGATCGCGCTCGTATTCGTACTGATCAACCTGATCGTCGACCTGCTGTACTTCGCGGTCGACCCGCGGCTGCGCATCGACCGCGTCGCGGCTGCACACTAGGCGGGCAGCGAAATGGGCAGCTACCTCGGTCTCGCATTGCAGGGCCCACTGGCGGCCATCCTCCCGCACCACGAGGGACTGACCGCGCTGCGGCGCGACCTGCACGCCAATCCGGAACTGGCATTCGAGGAACACCGGACTTCCGCGCTCGTTGCAGAACGCCTGCGGGACCTCGGTGTCGAGGTCCATACGGGAATCGGCCGGACCGGTGTCGTCGGCGTCATTCACGGCAGGGACGCGCGTTCCGGGAGGTCGATCGGCCTGCGGGCCGACATGGATGCGCTGCCGATGGTCGAGGAGAACGAGTTCGCCTATCGCTCGACGAAGCAAGGATTGATGCATGGCTGCGGCCATGACGGGCACACGACGATGCTGCTCGGCGCCGCCCAGTACCTGGCCGGAACGCGGAACTTCGACGGCACCGTCTACCTGATCTTCCAGCCCGGCGAGGAAGGCAGCGCCGGCGCGAAGGCGATGCTGGAGGATGGCCTGTTCCGGCGCTTTCCGGCGGAGGAAATCTATGCAATGCACAACTGGCCGCAACTGCCGGCCGGCAAGATCGGCCTCAATCCCGGCCCGATGATGGCCGCCGCCGACCGCGTCGAGATCACGATCTGCGGCAAGGGCGGCCATGGCGCTCATCCGCACCTGACGATCGATCCGGTGCTGGTAGCCGCACATCTGGTCACCGCAGCGCAGTCGATCGTCGCGCGCAACGTCGCGCCGCTCGACAACGCGGTGATCAGCATGTGTTCGATCCAGGCCGGCAATCCGGCTGCGTATTCGGTGCTTCCGCGCGAGGCGAAACTGGTCGGGACGGTTCGGACGTTCAGGGTCGACACGCAGGAACTCGTCGAGCAGCGCCTGATCGACCTGGCGGAAGCCACTGCCCGTGCGTTCGGCGCCGAGGCCAAGGTCATCTACGAACGGATCTATCCGGCGACGATCAACCATGTCGCGCAGGCAGGATTCGCCGGCGACGTCGCGGCCCAGCTCGTCGGCGAGTCCAACGTGGTGCGCAACCTCGAGCCGAGCATGGGCGCGGAGGATTTCGCCTTCATGCTGCAGGAGCGGCCAGGTTGCTATGTGCGCCTCGGTCAGGGTGGCGGCCCGTCGAACTGTTTCCTGCACAACACCCGATATGACTTCAACGATGCCGTGATCCCGCTCGGCGCAGCGTTCTTTGCGGCGCTCGCCGAGCGCCGGATGCCGCTGGTGATCTGATTGACTGGAACCATGAACTCGGCCGCCGCGTCCAATGGCCCGAGGTGCCCCTGATGCGCGGGCGGCGCCGCTGGACCGCGGGCTTGTGCGGTCGACCCAACCAGGACGCATAATTTATGATGGATCAACGATGACGAGCGGCGGATCGCGATGAACGCAGTCGCACGACTCTGGGACTCCGACGTTGCGTTCAGCTTCCGCAATTCGCCGGTGGCCATCGTCGCTGCCGTCGTTGCATTCGTGCTGATCTTCTCCGCGGTTTTCGCTTACTGGGTCGCGCCGCACAACCCGTTCGATCTGGCAACGCTGAACCTGCTCGACGCCTCGCTCCCGCCCTCCTGGGAAGCGGGCGGAAACCCCAGGTTCTGGCTCGGCACCGACGACCAGGGCCGGGACGTGTTCTCCGCGATCATGTTCGGCATGCAGGTGTCGCTGCTGATCGGGCTGGCTTCGGTCGCGCTGTCCGTCATCCTCGGCGTCAGCCTCGGGCTGCTGTCCGGGTACGTCGGGGGCAAGGTCGACGCCTTCATCATGCGCGTGTGCGACGTGATGCTTTCCTTTCCGGCCATCCTCGTCGCCCTGCTGATCGACGGCGTCGCGCGCGCCGCACTGCCGCGCGAGTCCCACAACGACGTGGCGTTCGGCGTGCTGATCCTCGCGATTGCTCTGTCGGGGTGGGTGCAATACGCACGCACCGTGCGCGGTTCCAC
>DAINBQ010000040.1:12296-18255 GCA_036732825.1 Burkholderiaceae bacterium
CCGGCTGCGCGACCTATGAGCCCTTTTCGTATATCGACGGCAACCGCTACTTCCTGGCGAACCTGAACACCTACTCGGTGATCGTGCTCGATGTCGACGGCGTCAGCTACAACCGCAACCCGGTGATGATCGATCCGGGCAAGAAGGTCATCCGGGTCCAGGGGCCACCGGCCCCCGGTTTCACGTACGGAGAAGCGCGGACGCTGGCGCTCGACGTCAAGCCCTGCATGCGCTACTACCTCAAGGCCGTGAAGAGGAACTCGCTGGAGCAGGACTTCACGCCTGAGGTCGATTACGAGGAAGCGATAACAGGCTGCCGGACCGGCTGACATCGAGGGCGAGAAGTTCGAATCCCGCCGGTGTGCCGGCGGTCGCGGAGGGAGTGATGAAGAGAGCCTGGATGCCGCTCGCGGCGGCAGCGTTGTTGTTGTGTGGTCCGGCCTGGGCGCAGGGGCAGTTCAGCCAGCCATGGGGAATAATCGAGAGCGGCGACCGCTCGGCGATCCGCAACGAGGAACCGGTCGCTATATCTCGCATCGATGGCCGGTCGACGCGCAGCACGCGTCGTCCCGATCCGGTCGAGCCCGGAAAGCGCACGGTCCAGGTCACGTTCAGCACGGCACGAGGCGTGGTCGGTCGACCCGACCGGACGATCGAGATCCACGTGCAGCCCTGCAAGCGCTACCGCGTCGTGGCGCACTTTGCCACCAGCGCCCGCAGCAACTGGGAACCCGCCATATCGGCGATCGAAGACATCGGAGAGTGCCGCCGCAGGTTCTTCCAGGACAAGTCTGCCAAGTGAGAACCGATTGAGCCAGGCGCCGCTGCTGGAAGTCCGCAATCTCCGAATCGAGTTTCCGACCCGTCGCGGCACGCTGGTCGCCGTCGATGATGTCTCGTTCTCGATTGCGCCCGGTGAAGTGCTTGGCGTGGTCGGAGAGTCGGGTGCCGGCAAGTCGCTGACCGGCGCAGCGATCTTCGGCCTGCTGGAGCCCCCGGGACGCATCGGCGCGGGAGAGGTCAAGCTGGCCGGGCTGCGCATCGACAACCTGCCTTACGAGGAGATGCGCAAGATCCGCGGGCGCGAGATCGGAGCGATCTTCCAGGACCCGCTGACCTCGCTGAACCCGCTCTACACGGTCGGGCAGCAGCTGGTCGAGACGATCACGACCCACCTGAACGTCTCTTCGGCACAGGCGCGAAAGCGGGCGATCGATCTGCTTGCCTCGACCGGGATTCCGGCGCCCGACCGCCGCATCGATCATTACCCGCACCAGTTCTCCGGCGGCATGCGCCAGCGGGTGGTCATTGCATTGGCGTTGGCGGCCGAGCCGAAACTTCTGATCGCCGATGAGCCCACCACCGCGCTCGATGTCTCGATCCAGGCGCAGATCATCTCGTTGCTGAAAAGGCTGTGCCGCGAACATGGCACCGCGGTGATGCTCGTCACGCACGACATGGGCGTGATCGCGGAGACCGCGGACCGTGTCGCTGTCATGTACGCGGGTCGCGTCGTCGAGATCGGTCCGGTGGCCGACGTCATCCATCGCCCCCAGCACCCGTACACGATCGGACTGATGGGTTCGATCCCGTCGTTCGGCCACGAAGCCGAGCGGCTCGCGCAGATCGACGGTGCGATGCCGCGCCTGACCGCGATACCTTCCGGCTGCGCGTTTCATCCGCGCTGCACGCGCGCGTTCGCTCGGTGCTCGCGCGAACGGCCCGATCTGCTGCCGGCGGGTACCTCCCAGGCGGCCTGCTGGCTGCACGATGCCACCGGCGGGAAAGCGGCTGCATGAGCGCATTGCCGAAGCCGATCGAGGAAGAGCGAGCGCACGGCGAGACGGCAACGATCGTCAGGGCCGAAGGGCTGGCAAAGTACTTCGATGTCTCGCCGCCTTGGCTCAATCGCGTGCTCGAACGCAAGCCCCGCGCAATCCTGCATGCGGTCGACGGCGTCAGTTTCGAGATCAGGCGCGGCGAGACGCTTTCGCTGGTCGGCGAGTCCGGCTGCGGCAAGTCGACCGTCGCGCGGCTGCTGGTCGGCCTGTACACGCCGACCGCAGGCAAAGTGCAGTTCTTCGGCCATGACCTGGCGGAAATGAACACCGAGGGCGGGCGCCACCTGCGACAGAAGCTGCAGATGATCTTCCAGGACCCGTACGCGAGCCTCAACCCGCGCTGGCGCGTCGAGGACATCATCGCCGAGCCGCTGAAGGCGCACGGCCTGATGAAGGACAAGGATCAGATCGTCGCGCGCGTCGACGAACTGCTGCATCAGGTGCGGCTGGCGCCGGCCGACAAGGAGAAGTACCCGCACCAGTTTTCGGGCGGCCAGCGGCAGCGCCTGTCGATTGCGCGCGCACTGGCGACGAAGCCGGAGTTCCTCGTCTGCGACGAACCGACGTCGGCGCTGGATGTCTCGGTGCAGGCGCAGGTGCTCAATCTGATGAAGGACCTGCAACGCGAGATGGGGCTCACCTATCTCTTCATCTCGCACAACCTGGCGGTGGTCCATCACATCTCGGATCGGGTCGGCGTCATGTACCTGGGAAAGATCGTCGAGCTGGCGCCCCGGACGACGCTGTTCTCGACCCCGCGCCACCCGTACACCCGCATGCTGCTCGACGCGATCCCGGATCTCGACATGAGCGGGCGCGCCCGCACGCCGGTCGCGGGCGAAGTTCCGAATCCGCTCAACCCGCCAGCCGGCTGCACGTTTCATCCACGTTGCCCGCATGTGAATGCCCGCTGCAAGTCCGAAGTGCCTTTGCTCAAGCTGTACCGGCACGCTGGCGGCGCGACGGAGGCGGCCTGTCACGCGGTCGAGGAAGGGCGGCTGGCAGCCTGACGGAGTGGTAACGATGCACGATCGCCTGAACACGAAGGCCGGGTCAATGCTCGCGGTGGCGGCCTCGCTGATGCTGGGAACCACTGCCGGCGCACAGCAGGCTCATGCGACGCAGGAACACACGGTGCGCGTCGTCACGGTGACGCGCGGACTCGAGCACCCGTGGTCGATCGCATTCCTCCCCGATGGCCGCATGCTCGTCACCGAACGGCCGGGCCGGCTGCGGGTCGTCGCCGACGGCAAGGTCGAGGCGAAACCGGTCGACGGCCTGCCCCGCATCGACGCGCAGGGGCAGGGCGGCCTGCTCGACATCGCACTGCATCCGGACTTCGCGCGCAACGGCTGGATCTACTTCACTTACGCGCAGAAGGATGAAACGGGCGCCAATGGCACGGAACTGGCGCGCGCCAGGCTGGCCGGCGGGACCGGCAACTACCGGCTCACGGATCTGCAGATCCTGTTCCGGATGCAGCCGAAGTCCAATGGCGGGCTGCATTTCGGGTCGCGCCTCGTGTTCGATCGCGCGGGGTTCCTGTACTTGACGCTGGGCGAACGCGGAACGATGCGGCGTGCACAGGACCTCGGCGACCATGGCGGCAAGATCCTGCGTCTCACGGATGAAGGCAAGCCAGCACCGGGAAATCCTTTTGCCGGCGATCCGAAAGCGCGGCCCGAGATCTACTCATACGGGCACCGCAACGTGCAAGGCGCCGCCCTGCATCCGACAACGGGAGTGCTGTGGGCGAGCGAGCACGGACCGCAGGGCGGCGATGAGCTCAATCTCGTCAGGGCCGGAGTGAACTACGGGTGGCCCGTCATCACCTATGGCGTCAATTACGGCATCGGCACGCCGATCGGAGAAGGCAGCGCAAAGGAAGGAATGGCGCAGCCGCAGAAGCACTGGATCCCGTCGCCGGCGCTGTCCGGCATGGCGTTTTACCAGGGCGACCGGTTTCCGAAGTGGCGCGGCAACATCCTGCTCGGCGCGTTGAAGTCGCAGGCGCTGATTCGCGTGCGACTCGACGGCGAACGCGTCGTCGAGGACGAGATCATGCTGAGGGGGAAGCTGGCGCGCATCCGCGACGTGCGCGTCGGACCGGACGGTTATGTCTACCTGCTCAGCGACCAGCCGAACGGTGCGATCTTCCGGCTCGAGCCTGCCGATTAGAAAACGGGAATCGGCGCCCGATCAGCCGGCGCGGCAGTTCGCGAGCGGCAACTGCAGAGCCTGCAGCACGCCGCTGGCATCTTCAACGAACGCGATGAGCGTGAGTTCGGCCAATACTGCGGTCGGAGCCTCGAGACTGAGAGTGCGAGTCCCGAGCGGCAGTGGTCCGGACCACGCACGCGCGACCCGATCGTTGACCAGCATGACACCCCGGTTCTCGCCGGCATCGACCGCGGTCGACAGCCCGTTCTGAACCAGGGCGACCTGGAGCAGCGCACTCTTCGACGCGGCACTCGTCGCCTCGGCCTGTGCCCGGAACTCGATCCGCGCGCCCTTGCCTTCAACCTGATCGAGCACGATCCGCGCAGCGGCCGGGCGCCGGTTGACTGCACGCAGTTCCGACTCGAAGGACGCGGGCTGTGACCAGCGCGTTTCGCGTCCCTGCACGAATACGCCCGGCGTATACACGCTGCGACTGCCATTTGCCGCCGCGAGTCGGGACTGCCGCGCATTGAACTCGCGGCGCGCGAACGGGTCCTTCCAGCCGATGTAGTCCCAGTAGCCCACGTGCAGCGCGATCGGCACTGCACGGTCGGCAGGAACCTCCCTTGCAAGCCGCGACAGCCAGCGATCGGCCGGCGGGCAGCTCGAACAGCCCTGCGAGGTATAGAGCTCGACCAGCGCGACCGTATGGTCCGGACTCGATGCGCTGCAGGCGGCGTCAGCGTCGGGAACGATCGCAGCGAAAGCGAGTACAAGGGCTTGCAGGCCGTGGCGCATCGAAGTCTCCTGTCCACACCTTCGTCGGCTTACAGAACAGTTCCTTACCGATGTCCAGGCCTCGTCGGATAGCGGACGCCTCCGAAACAGCAATCACTGCGGCACGAGCGACGTCGGACTGAGGCCGAACATCCTTCTGAAGGTCCGATTCAGGTGGGATGAGTCGGCAAATCCGGCCTCATGTGCCGCATTCGTCCACGAGCCACCTGCCATCACATGCTGGATGGCAATTTGCAGCCGAAGCCAGAGCAGGTACGCGCGAAAGCTGGTGCCCGTTTCCTGCACGAACAGGTGGCGAAACCTGCTGGACGAGAGGGCGACGGCCGCCGCTACTTCCTCCAGTGACAGGTTTTCGCCGATGCGTGCGCGCATCACGCTGATCGCTTGGATCACCCGTGCATCGACGGGCTCGCCCGGTCCGCTGGCGCCTGCCAGCAGCGCGATCGCGGATCTTGCCGTTGCGATCATTTCATCAGGCCCCGCGGCATTCCGGTAGGCATCGCGTAGCGGCCTGGCCATCGCCTCCCGTTGCTCGTCCGGAAGCGCCGATACGTCGTCGGTGAAGCGTTGACGAAGCGCACGTCCTTCGGTCGTCTCCGGCTCCACGAAGATCTGGGCCATCGTCACGCCATCCGCCTCGAACTGGTGATGGCGGTTCGAGTGCACGATCGCTCCGGTGAATTCCTCCCGGAGGCCTTCGACGCCGCTTCGAAACATGCAGGTCCCGTCAAGCGCCAACGCGACCTGCAGCGCGTGGTGACTATGCCAGTCACCCCGGCCATGGCCACGGCCGATCCAGAGGCTGCCCCCGGGCCAGAAGTACACCCTCCCGATGGCCAGTGCACGCCGGCTGGAGTCCGCGTTTACGGTCTGTGGTGCAGCTTTGTTCAGTTGCCGCTGACTCATCGTGCCCCTCGACCGGCGATTAGCCCAAACGTACAAGCGCGCGTCCGCCGCGATCGACAGAATCCGCTTCCACGCACTTTCCTCACTTCGCTGACCAAGGAGTCTTCCATGTCGCAGTTCAGAACTCGCATCCTCCCGAGCGTCGAAGCCGAACTCGGCGCGGCGCGCGTGGCCGCAGAGCAGGGCGATTTGGCCGGGGCCTTCGCCCGACTGGAGCGCGCCCATGTGCTCGGACAGGCTTCCACGCTGCTGCA
>DAINBQ010000041.1:0-17997 GCA_036732825.1 Burkholderiaceae bacterium
AGGGGATCCGACACCCCACCCTCTCCCTCCCCGCCCGGCGGGGAGGGCAAGCACGCCAGCAGTATCGCGAGAAAGATCGGGGAGGGGTGCGCGCTGTTGTAGTGCGGCGAGCGCCCGGCCGCCCGAAGCCCACCGCCTAACTACTCGAAGCGAGTGCACGTGCGACTCAAAGGGTCGCGTACACGAGCGACGCTTGCGCTACATGTGGTCGATCATCACCTGCCCGAATCCCGAGCAGCTGACCTGCGTTGCGCCCTCCATCAACCGGGCGAAATCGTAGGTGACTTTCTTGCTCAGAATCGAGCGCTCCATCGACCCGATGACCAGATCGGCAGCCTCGGTCCAGCCCATGTGGCGCAGCATCATTTCCGCGGACAGGATCTCGGAACCGGGGTTCACGTAGTCCTTGCCGGCGTATTTCGGCGCGGTCCCGTGTGTGGCCTCGAACATCGCCACGGAATCGGAGAGATTCGCGCCCGGCGCGATGCCGATGCCGCCGACCTGCGCCGCGAGGGCGTCCGAAATGTAGTCGCCATTAAGGTTCATCGTCGCGATGACGTCGTACTCGGCCGGCCGCAGCAGAATCTGTTGCAGAAAAGCGTCGGCAATGACGTCCTTGACGACGATCTCGCCGTGCGGCGCCTTTATCTTCATCCACGGCCCGCCTTCCAGCAGCTCGGCCTTGAACTCGCGCTGCGCGAGCTCGTAGCCCCACTTGGCGAACGCGCCTTCGGTGAACTTCATGATGTTTCCCTTGTGCACGAAGGTCAGGCTCTTGCGGCGATTGTCGATCGCGTACTGGATCGCCTTGCGCACGAGCCTCTCGGTGCCTTCGCGCGATATCGGCTTGATGCCGATCCCGGAGGTGGCCGGAAAGCGGATCTTCTTGACGCCCATTTCGGTCTGCAGGAACTGGATGAGCTTCTTTGCCTTGTCGCTCTCGGCCTCGTACTCGATGCCGGCGTAGATGTCCTCCGAGTTCTCCCGGAAGATCACCATGTTTGTCTTTTCCGGCTCCTTGACGGGGCTCGGTACGCCCTTGAAGTACTGGATCGGGCGCAGGCAGACATAGAGATCGAGTTCCTGGCGCAGCGCGACGTTGATCGACCGGATACCGCCCCCGACCGGAGTTGTCAGCGGACCCTTGATCGAGACGACGTATTCGCGCAGAACCTGCAGGGTTTCGTCCGGCAGCCAGACATCGGGCCCGTAGACCTTCGTCGATTTCTCGCCGGCGAAGATTTCCATCCACACGATCTTCTTGCGACCACCGTAGGCCTTGGCGACCGCTGCGTCCACCACCTTGATCATCACCGGCGTGATGTCCACTCCGGTTCCGTCGCCCATGATGAACGGAATGATCGGCTCGTCCGGGACGTTGAGCGAGTAATCCTTGTTGACGGTGATCTTCTGCCCGGTCGTGGGCACCTTGATGTGCTTGTACATCGCGTCTCCAGTGCGGTTTTGTTCTGGCGGGTGCCGGAAGTTCCGCGCGCGGCGGATCGGCATTCTCTTTCTGGCAGCGTGGGAGTTTAACCGCGCAGCTCAGCTGTCGCGCTTGTCAAGAGTCAACCGATGCGGCGAAACGGCCGTTGCTCTACAGTCCAGGACAGCGCCGTGCCGGGCGTGCCGAACTCCGCGCCATTTAAGTCATCGCCGCCATGTTCCTCCGTACCCTCGCTTTCACTTTCGTCCTGGCCATCTCGCTGGCGTCGGACAGTCGAGCGCAGTCGGCGGCGCAGCCGCCGCTGCCCACGATCAAGCTGACCGCCGGATTCCACGTGATCACGGCCGAGACGGCGACCACCGGGCGCTCGCGCAATATCGGGATGATGTTCCGCGAAAGGATCGCGCCCAACGGCGGAATGCTCTTCGTCTTCGATGACAAGTCGCTGCATTGCTTCTGGATGCGCAACACGCCACTGCCGTTGTCGATCGCATTCCTCGAGGACGACGGCACGATCGTGCAGATCAGCGACATGGCGCCGCGCAGCGACGCCAGTCACTGTCCGCCGCGACCGATCCGCTTTGCGCTCGAGATGGAACAGGGATGGTTCGCCAAGCGCGGGATTGCGGCGGGCACGAAGGTCGGCGGCCTGCCGCGGATTCGTTAGCGCGGCGTGACGGTGACCGCCACCGTCACGCGGCGCGCCTGGTGGTCAGCCGAAACTGCTCTGTGCGAAGTCCCAGTTGACTAGCGACGACAGGAAGGCCTCGACGAACTTGGGCCGCGCGTTGCGGTAGTCGATGTAGTAGGCATGCTCCCACACGTCGATCGTCAGGAGCGCCTTGTCCGTGGTGGTCAGTGGCGTTGCCGCGTTGCTGGTGTTGACGATGTCGACGGTGCCATCACCCTTCTTCACCAGCCAGGTCCAGCCCGATCCGAAGTTGCCGACCGCGCTCTTGGTGAATGCCTCCTTGAAGGCGCCGTAGGAGTTCCACTTTGCCGTGATCGCCTGCGCGAGCGCGCCGGAAGGCTCGCCGCCGCCGCGCGGCTTCATGCAATTCCAGAAGAACGTATGGTTCCACACCTGTGCCGCATTGTTGAAGATGCCGCCCGACGACTTGCGGACGATGTCCTCCAGCGGCATCGGCTCGAATTCGGTTCCCTTGATCAGATTGTTGAGATTGGTGACGTACGCCTGGTGGTGCTTGCCGTAGTGGTATTCGAAGGTTTCCTTCGACATGTGCGGAACAAGTGCATCGGTGGCATACGGCAATGGGGGAAGGGTATGTTCCATGAAGGGCCTCGGGGAAATTCGCGGGAAGAAGGGAAATTCTATCGCCCGCCGGCTCAGCGTTCGCCAATGCCGGCGCCAGGGACATCGGCGTGCAGTGATTCGACCCGCACTCCGGCCGTACCTCGGGCCAGCACCAGACGCAGCGTGTCTCCGACCGTCAGGGCTCCCGCCTGTGTCACGGCACAACCGGTGCTATCGAGCGCGATCGCGTAGCCACGACTCAGTACCGCATGCGGGTCCAGCGTCGCCAGTCGTGCGATCAGCGGGCGCATGTGCATCGCGCGTTCACCGAACACCGCGTTGCCGAGCGCCACGATCCGGCTTCTTCGCGCGAGAAGCCCTTCCTGATCAAGGGCCGGACGGGCCTGCAGCCAGTGCCTTCGAGACGCCTGCAGCCGTGTCGCGGCCTGACCGGTTGCGCGCGCCGTTGCAGCAGCGACGCGTGCACCCAGCAGGCGGATGCGCGTGTCGAGCCCGGCCAGCGGCGCACGCGGCGCTGCAAGGCGGCGCTGGGCGTAGTCGATGCGCTGGCCGGCCGCCTCAAGGCGCGCCTGCAATTGGCGGGCGAGATGCCGCAGCTGTGTGGCCATCGTTTCCCACAGCGCTTCCAGGCTCGGGGCGACCAGTTCCGCTGCCGCCGTCGGAGTCGCGGCGCGCATGTCGGCTGCCAGGTCGGCGATCGTGAAGTCGCTTTCGTGGCCGACGCCAACCACAACTGGCAGCGCACATGCGCGTATCGAACGCGCGACGGCCTCCTCGTTGAAGGACCAGAGATCCTCGATCGATCCCCCGCCCCGCACCAGCAGCACGACATCGACCTCGTTCCGGCGCGACACGGTGTCGAGCATCGCGGAAATTCTCGATCCGGCACCGGCGCCCTGCACCGGCACCGGATAGACGATGACGCCGACGTAGGGCGCGCGCCGCTGGAACGTAGTGAGAACATCGCGCAGCGCGGCGGCCTGCAGCGACGTGATGACGCCGATCCGACGCGGCATGCGCGGCAGCGGCCGTTTGCGCTCGCTGTCGAACAGGCCTTCGGCTGCGAGCTTTGCCTTCAGTCGCAGGAATTCCTCGAACAGGCGCCCCTGTCCGGCGCGCCGCATGAACTCGACACCGAGCTGGAATTCGCCGCGCGCTTCGTAGAGGGAAACAACGGCGGAGACTTCGACTTCATCGCCATCGCGCGGCGTCCAGTCCAGCAACTGGTTGCGGCCGCGGAACATCACGCAGCGGACCTGCGCTGTGTCGTCCTTCAGCACGAAGTACCAGTGGCCGCTCGCGGCGCGGGTCAGATTCGCGATCTCCCCGCGCACCCGCACCAGTGGGAAGCTTCGTTCGAGCAAGCCCGCAACGGCGCGGTTCAGCGCGGAAACTGTCAGCGGAGCCCGCGCCGTTGCTGGATCCGCGTACTCGAATTCAGGCGTCATGCGGGTTTCCGGCGCAAAGCTGTCCACAAAGAGCATCCTTCCGGCAATGACGTGAACACGTGTTCGCGAGCCGTGCAGAGCTTCTCGTTAACTGATTGAATATCAAAGGTTTTCCAGAGTGCTCAAGCGCGCAGCAGTCGGGACAAATCAAATTGCAACAAGGGTTTAGATCGCTTGAGAACCAGTTCTTCACATACTTGTCCACAGACCCTGTGGAAACTTGCGGCCATTGCAGCGCGTCACTACAGTGCGCGCTCCTGCGCGCTGCCGGTCCCGCGCGCCGTACCCATGTCGTGCAGAGGTTGGTAACTTGTTATCCATCATCATTGAACTCGGCTGGCCGGTCTGGCCCCTGATACTCGCGTCGGTCCTGGCACTGGCGCTGATCATCGAGCGAGCGATCGCTCTGCGTCGCGACAAGATACTACCCGCGACGCTGCTGTCGGACGTGATCGGCCTGTGGAACAAGCGGCAGATCACGCCCGAGATTCTGGCAAAGCTCGAACAGAACTCTCCGCTCGGCCGTGTGCTCGCGGCCGGATTGCGCAACGAGCGCGCCACGCGTGAAGGCGCGATGCAGCAGATCGAGGCGGCCGGTTCGGTCGTGGCCAATCGGCTGAGCCGGAACCTGACGCTGCTCGGATCGATCGGGTCGATCGCGCCGCTGCTGGGGCTGCTCGGGACGGTCGTCGGCATGATTGCGATCTTCGCGTCGCAGCAGGCCGGCTCGAACCCGCAGGACCTTGCCCACGGCATCTCGGTCGCGTTGTATTGCACCGCACTGGGGATCATCGTCGCGGTGCCTGCGGTCATCTCCTATCGCTACTTCAAGCGCCTGGTCGACGATTACCTGGTCGACATGGAAGAACAGGCGGAGCGCCTGCTGGAGAACGTCTACGCGGCGCCGGGGAGAGGCTGATGCGGTTCCGTCGCCCGCTCGATGAAGAGCCGGAGCTGAACCTCATTCCGCTGATCGACGTGCTTCTGATCGTGCTGATCTTCCTTGCCGTCAGCACCACCTATTCGAGGTACGCCGAACTCAAGATCCAGCTGCCGTCGGCCGACGCGACGCAGCCCACCGCGCGTCCGAACGAGATCAATGTCGCGGTCACCGCGGACGGCCGCTACGCGCTCGAACGGACGCTGCTGGCGTCGACCGACGTCCGCAGCTTCGCCGACAGCCTGGAGCGCGCGAGCAAAGGTAAGGAAAACCCGCTGCTGATCATCAACGCCGACGCGCAGGCGCCGCACCAGGCCGTCATCGGAGTCATGGAAGCCGCCCGCCTTGCCGGCATCGTGCGCATCAGCTTCGCCACGCAGCGAACCAGTCCCAATTAGGGCACGGCCGTGTCCTGGCGCACACGGCTGCAACTGACGCTGGTCGAAGTCTGGCAGACGCGCGGCCCGCTCGCCTGGTTGCTGGCCCCGCTGTCGGTTCTGCACTTTCTCGGATACTGCGCGCGGCGCGCGCTCTATGCGACGGGACTGCGCCCCCAGACGCGCCTCGACGTGCCGGTCATCGTGATCGGCAACCTCTATGTCGGGGGCACCGGCAAGACGCCGCTGACGGTGGAAATCGCACGCGCCCTGGTCAAACGAGGATGGCGGCCGGGGATCGTGTCACGCGGCTACGGCGCTCTCGCTTCACAACCGCGAATGGTTCGCATCGATGACGCGGCACGCGAGGTCGGCGACGAGCCGCTGCTCATTGCTCGCGCGGCAGCGGTGCCGGTCGCGGTAGCCGGGCGGCGCGTCGCCGCCGCCCGCCTCCTGCGGCAGCGCCACCCCGAGTGCAACGTCATCATCGCCGACGACGGCTTGCAGCATTGGCCGCTGGCGCGCGACATGGAGATCGCACTGCTGCATTACCGCGGGCTCGGCAACGGGTGGATGCTGCCCGCCGGACCGCTGCGCGAGCCGCGCGGCCGGCTCGATCACGTCGACGCAATCGTCACCAACGGCGACGTTCCCGCGGTCGCAGCGGCGGCGCCGCGCTTCCAGATGCGGACTCGCGTCGCCGGCGCTTTCGCGCTGCGCGATCCCGCGCTGCGGATTGACCTTGCGACCCTGGCGCGCGAACAGCGCTTGCATGGCTGGCGTCTGACCGCGGCGGCCGGCATCGGCATGCCAGACCGCTTCTTCGCGATGCTGCGGGAGGCCGGCCTCGCTATCGATGCGATGCCGCTCGCCGACCATTTCGACTACAGCGAGAATCCGTTTCCCGCGGTGACGGCCGAACGCATCCTCGTGACCGAAAAGGACGCCGTAAAATGCGCAGCGAACGCGTCGCTGGCGAACGATCCGCGCATCTGGGTGGTGCCGCTGGCGACCGAAATTGATCCGCGCCTCGTCGATGCCGTCGTTGCGCGGCTGGATCAGAACCTCGCTTCCGGGAGCGGCCGTGGACCATCGACTGCTTGACATCCTCGTCTGCCCCATCTGCAAGGGGCTGCTGGATTACCGCAGGGACTCGAAGGAACTCGTGTGCCGCGCCGATGCGCTCGCCTACCCGATTCGCGACGGCATCCCGGTGATGCTCGAATCGGAAGCCCGCAAAGTCGATGCCGCCGAGCTCGGGCGCTGAGTTGGCGCAGCACGCGGCCTGATGGCCGATTTCATCGTCATCATCCCCGCCCGGCTGGCTTCGACGCGCTTGCCGCGCAAGCCGCTGGCCGACATCGGCGGTGTGCCGATGGTCGTGCGAGTTGCGCGCAATGCCGCCGCCAGCGGTGCCCGGCGCGTGATCGTCGCCGCCGACAGTGAGGAGATCATTGCCGGCTGCGCTGCGCATGGGGTCGAGAGCGTGCTGACCTCGGCCGATCATCCGACCGGCACCGACCGGCTGGCCGAAGCCGCGGGCCGGCTGGGACTGGCGCCGCAGGACATCGTCGTCAACGTGCAGGGCGATGAGCCGATGATGCCGGCCGCGGTCGTGCGCGAAGCCGCGGACGTGCTCGCGATCCGCACCGACTGCGAGATCGCGACGGCCGCGCATCCGATCAGCGATGCCGGCGAGTTCTTCGATCCGAACGTCGTCAAGGTCGTCACCGATGCCGCCGGCCGCGCGCTCTATTTCTCGCGCGCCCCGATTCCCTGGTCGCGCGACGCCTTCGCGACCGGCCGCGACACGCTTCCCGCCAGCCTGCCGGCTCTGCGGCACGTGGGCCTGTATGCATACCGGGCGGCGTTCCTGCTGCGGTTTCCCGCCCTTGCGCGGCCGGCGATCGAGGAGCACGAGAGCCTCGAGCAGCTGCGCGCGCTCGCGCACGGCATCGGGATTGCGGTGTTCCTGCTGTCCGGGGCGCTGCCACCCGGCGTCGACACGCCGCAGGACCTGGCGCGTGTGCGCGCACTGGTCGGCGGCTAGACTGCCGCTCCTTGCGCTGGCATGACAGCCGCGCGATATTCTCGCCGGCACCCGCAGGAGGCCCATCATGCAGCGACTCTTCGCAACCCTTGTCGTCACACTTGCCCTCGGTGCCGGCCCGGTCACCGCCAAGACGCTGCGCTGGGCCTCCCAGGGCGATCCGCAGACCGCTGACCCTTATTCGCAGAACGAGGGCCTGACCAACCAGTTCGCAGCGGCCGTGCACGACACGCTCGTGATGCGTGATGACACGCTGAAACTGGTGCCCGGACTCGCGGTGAGCTGGCAGCAGCTCAATCCGACGACCTGGCGCTTCAACCTGCGTCAGGGCGTCAAGTTCCATGACGGAACGCCGTTCACCGCGGACGACATCGTGTTTTCGTACGAGCGCGCCAGCCACCCGCATTCGCAGCTCCGGCAATACGCGATCCCGGTCGGCAAGCCGCGCAAGATCGACGACTACACGGTCGAATTCGTGCAGGAGCGTCCGAATCCGATCACGCTCGAACACGCGACGACGATCTACATCATGAGCAAGGCGTGGGCGACCAAGCACAAGGTCGAGCGCCCGCTCGACTTCAAGGGCAAGGAGGAGACGTACGCATCGCGCAATGCCAATGGCACCGGCGCCTTCATCCTGGCCTCGCGCGAGCCCGGAATCCGCACCGTGCTGAAACGGAACCCTGACTGGTGGGGCATCAAGGACGGGCGCGCGCCGGGCAACGTGACCGAAGTCATCTACACACAGGTGAGCGCCGACGCGACCCGCACCGCCGCTTTGCTGTCCGGCCAGGTCGACTTCGTGCTCGACCCGCCGCCGCAGGACCTGAAGCGCATCGAGGACAACAAGGGAACCAAGGTTGTGCGCGGCCAGGAGAATCGCGTCGTGTTCTTCGGCTTCGACCAGCACCGGGACGAACTGCTGTACTCGAACGTCAAGGGCAGGAATCCGTTCAAGGACCTGCGCGTGCGCAAGGCCGTCTACCAGGCAATCGACATCGAGGCGATCCGCAGCCGCATCATGCGCGGTTCCGCACTTCCGACCGGCGGCATCACGCCGTCGATCCTGGCGTCGAATCCGGAGGCCGAGAAGCGCCTGCCCTATGACCCGAACCGGGCGAAGCAGCTGCTGACGGACGCCGGTTATCCGAACGGCTTCGAGGTGACGCTCGACTGTCCGAACAACCGCTATGTGAACGACGAGGATATCTGCATCGCGGTCGCGTCGATGCTGGCCAAGGTCGGCATCCAGACCAAGGTGACCGCGATGCCGCGCACGACGTACTTTCCGAAGCTCGAGAAATTCGACACCAGCTTCTACATGCTCGGCTGGGGCGGCGCGATCACCGACGCGCAGACGATGCTGTCGCCGGTGCTGCGCTCCCCCGACGAGAAGACCGGAAACGGCTCGTTCAACTATGGCCGCTATGTGAATCCCAAGCTGGATCAGCTGATCGATGCCGCTGCGATCGAGCCCGACATTGAGTCGCGGCGCGTGATGATCCGCGAGGCGCTGGCCGAGCACAACGCCCAGGTCCACCACGTGCCGCTGCATCGCCAGATGATCCCGTGGGCGATGCGCAGCAACGTCACCGTCGTGCACCGGCCCGATAACGCGCTGAACCCCTCGACCACGACGATCGACTGAGCCAGCCGACCCGCGGGCGTGTCTCCGCGCCTGGTGTGGCGGAGCCGGTTCGCGGCGGGAGAGCCGACCCATTTTGACTCCCTGCGAGCAGCCGCATCGGCGCTCGGGGGATACGTTCCGGGTAGAATCCGCCGGTTCGGCCCGGGCCGGTCAGGCTCCGCCGCTTCAGGCCCGAAGCAGGTCAAGAAGAAATCGGATCGGCGCAGTCAGTTCAGCGTTCAGGCAACGGGACGCACAGCGTTGCGCGGCGCCGCCGGCTAACGACAGAACCGTTCAACACAGGCAGTACGAGAACAAGCAGGACGGGGGATGCGACTCATACTGCTCGGACCACCGGGCGCCGGCAAGGGAACGCAGGCAGCGTTCATCACGGAGCGCTTCGGCATTCCTCAGATATCCACCGGCGACATGCTGCGCTCGGCGGTCAAGGCCGGCACGCCGCTCGGCCTCGCGGCCAAGGAGGTGATGGACTCCGGCACGCTGGTATCGGACGACATCATCGTCCAGCTCGTCAAGGACCGCCTGCAGGCGCCGGACACCGCGAATGGCTACCTGTTCGATGGTTTCCCGCGCACGATCCCGCAGGCCGAGGCGATGAAGCGGGCCGGAATCCAGATCGATTACGTGCTCGAGATCGCGGTTCCGGACAGCGACATCATCGAGCGCATGGGCGGCCGCCGGGTCCATCTGGCCAGCGGGCGCACCTATCACGAGAAGTTCAATCCTCCGAAGGTGCCCGGACGCGACGACGTCACCGGCGAGGCACTGATTCAGCGCGACGACGATCGCGAGGACACGGTGCGCAAGCGCCTGGCCGTCTATCACGCACAGACCAGCGCGCTGATCGAGTATTACTCCCAGTGGGCGGCACGCGGCGAACCCGGTGCGCCGAGATACCGCAGGATCTCCGGCGTCGGGCCGGTCGATGACATCCGGCAACGCGCCTATGACGCGTTGTCCACCTAGTTCCGCAGTTCCGTATCCGTTTGAATTGATCAATCAGTTTCGATGAGGAGAGCAACATGTCTGGTTTGACACTCGCGCTGCTGTGCGGCCTGGCCGCCGTGGCATTCGGCGCGTGGTCCATTACCTGGATCCTGAAGCAGCCCGCGGGCAACGCCCGGATGCAGGAGATCGCGGCTGCCGTGCAGCAGGGCGCGCAGGCCTACCTGAACCGCCAGTACCGGACGATCGCGATCGTCGGCGTGGTCCTCGCAGTCATCATCGGCGTCGTGCCCGGACTCGGTCTGTGGACGGCCGCCGGCTTCATCCTCGGCGCGATCCTGTCCGGTCTCGCGGGCTATGTCGGCATGAACGTGTCGGTGCGCGCCAACGTGCGCACCGCGCAGGCGGCAACGCAGGGCCTGAATGCGGCGCTGAACATCGCGTTCCGCGGCGGCGCGATCACCGGACTGCTGGTCGTGGGCCTCGGGTTGATCGGCGTCGCCGGCTTCTACTGGATCCTGAAGAACATGCATGCCGCCGCGTCCACGCGCGAACTGCTGCACCCGATGATCGGATTCGCTTTCGGCGCATCGCTGATCTCGATCTTCGCTCGACTTGGCGGCGGCATCTTCACGAAGGGTGCCGACGTCGGCGCCGACCTCGTCGGCAAGGTCGAGGCCGGCATTCCAGAGGACGATCCGCGCAACCCGGCGGTGATCGCCGACAACGTCGGCGATAACGTCGGCGATTGCGCCGGCATGGCGGCGGACCTGTTCGAGACCTTCGCGGTGACGGTGATCGCGACGATGCTGGTCGGCGGCATCTTCTTCAAGAACGCCGGCGAGGCCGGAATCATCTACCCGCTGGTGATTTCCGGAGTATCGATCCTGGCGTCGATCGTCGGCTGCATGTTCGTGAAGGCGCGGCCGGGCGGCAAGATCATGAACGCGCTGTACCGCGGGCTGCTCGTGGCCGGTGCGATTTCGCTGGTCCTCTTCTACCCGGTCACCGACTGGATCCTCGGGCCCGTCGTCGCCTCGGCCGGGGTCACCGTCATGAATCTGTATCTGGCGGCAGTCGTCGGGCTCGTGCTCACCGCAGCGCTGGTCTACATCACCGAGTACTACACGGGCACCCAGTTCAAGCCGGTGCAATACGTCGCGAAAGCCTCCACCACCGGCCACGCGACGAACATCATCGCGGGCATTGCGGTGTCGATGAAGGCCTGTGCATGGCCCGTCATTGCAATCTGCGCGGCGATCCTCGCGTCCTACTGGCTGGCTGGCCTGTATGGCATCGCCGTGGCCGCCACCGCAATGCTGTCGATGACCGGCATCATCGTCGCGCTAGACGCCTACGGGCCGATCACAGACAACGCCGGCGGCATCGCTGAGATGGCCGAACTGCCGAAAGAGGTCCGGGCGATCACCGATCCGCTCGACGCGGTCGGCAACACGACAAAGGCCGTCACGAAAGGCTACGCGATCGGCTCTGCCGGGCTCGCCGCACTGGTGCTGTTTGCCGATTACACCGGCGGACTCGAGCAGGCTGGCCTGAAGGTCACGTTCGACCTGTCGAACCACATGGTGATCATCGGCCTGTTCATCGGTGGCCTGATTCCGTTCCTCTTTGGTGCGATGGCGATGGAAGCGGTCGGCCGCGCGGCCGGCGCCGTGGTCGAGGAAGTCCGGCGCCAGTTCCGGGAGATCCCCGGCATCATGGAGTACAAGGCGAAGCCGGACTACAGCCGCGCGGTCGACATGCTGACGACGGCCGCGATCAAGGAGATGATGATTCCGTCGCTGCTGCCGGTGCTGGTGCCAATCGTCGTCGGCATCGTGCTCGGACCCGCTGCGCTGGGCGGCGTGCTGATGGGAACGATCGTGACCGGTCTGTTCGTCGCAATCTCGATGACGACCGGCGGCGGCGCCTGGGACAACGCGAAGAAGTACATCGAGGAAGGTCATTTCGGCGGCAAGGGCTCGGACGCGCACAAGGCCGCTGTCACCGGCGACACTGTTGGCGATCCGTACAAGGACACCGCGGGCCCGGCGGTCAACCCGCTGATCAAGATCATCAACATCGTCGCGCTGCTGATCGTGCCGATCATCGCGACCATGCACGGCGGCAAGGCTCCGGCCGCCGCAGCGACCCCGCCGGCGACTGCGGTCGCCGTCGTGACTCCGGTCGTCGTCGTCAGCGGCGTTCCCAACCGCGTGAATTTCGAAAGCGGCGCGCACCGTATCAGCGCCAGCGGACAACGCATCGTGCAGGGCTACGCGACCGCGCTGAAGTCGAATTCGGGCGCCAAGGTCGAGCTCTCGGGCTATGCCGATCCGACCGGTGACGCGGCGAAGAACCTGGAACTGGCGAAGGAGCGAGCGATGGTCGTGCGCGATGCGCTGGTCGCCGATGGCGTGGTCGCGGAGCGCATCGAACTGGTGAAGCCAAGCGACGTGATCGTCGGCAGCGGCAGCGACGCCGAGGCACGGCGCGTCGACATCATCCTGCGCTAGGGAGCGGCCATGTTCGACGAAGCAGACCGCGAAACCGGCTTTGCGCTCTTCCTAGTAATCGCGCTCGCGATCGTCGTGTCACTGGCCACGATCGCCATCGCGACCGGGACCGTCATCGGCAACGTCGGCAAGAAGCCGGCCGCCGCCGCGTCTGCGCAGCGCGCGTCGGTCGCCGCGGGCGCTACGACCGACGAGAGTCGCGCAAGGCTTTACTTTGAACCGGGCTCGTCCGAGCTGCCGGCTGACGCGTTAACCCGCGTCGCACCGCTGGTAAAGGCAGCTCGCGATGGATCGCGCTTCACCGTTTCCGGCTTTCACGACGCGAGTGGCGACGCGGCCGCCAATGCGGAACTCGCGAAGCAGCGCGCGCTTGCGGTGCGAGACCTTCTGACGAACGCAGGCGTGGCGCCGGAACGCATAGAACTGCGCAAACCCGCGCTGACCACCGGCGGAGCCGATCCGCGCGAGGCACGACGGGTCGAAGTGACACTGAACTAGCGGCTGCAAACCGGGCCGGGGCGGTCAGCGCGGGCTGCACCGCCTCTTTTTTCAGCGGACGCATAGAGGATCCGATGCAGATCCGTGACTGCCTGCCAGACGATATCGCTGCTGTCCGCACGATCTACTCGCACCACGTCACCCGCGGACTCGGGACCTTCGAAACGGAGACCCCGACGCTGGCGGAAATGCAGTCCCGCCATGCACAGATCACGCGTGCCGGATTTCCGTACCTCGTCGGCTCCGAGGAAGCGCGCATCGTCGGCTATGCCTACGCCAACCAGTTCCGTCCGCGCGCAGCCTACCGTCACGCCGTCGAGGATTCGATCTATGTTGCTCCGGACGCTACCGGGCACGGCTACGGACGCGCACTGCTCGCGGTCCTGATCGAGCGCTGCGCAGGCCTCGGACTGCGGCAGATGATCGCGGTGATCGGCGACTCGTCCAATTTCGGCTCGATCGCCGTACATCGTGCCTGCGGGTTCGTCGACGCAGGGCTGCTGAAGGGAGTTGGCCGCAAGTTCGACCGCTGGGTCGATGTCGTGTTGATGCAGCGCTGCCTCGGTCCAGGCGACTCATCGCCCCCGGGGTAAGTGCCCGACACCGGCTCAGGTGTCGCGGATGTGTTGCAGTGCGTCGGCGGCCGACTCGTAGATGTGCGGCGCAACGCCGCGGCCGCCGAGCGCCTTGCCGAGCTTGGCTCGCAGGAACCCGGAAGTCGAATAACGGCTGACTCCAAAGTAGTGATTCTCGACCAGACCCTTGACCATCGCCGCGTATTCGTCCTCGACCTCCGGCGCGAGATCGAAGTGGTCGTAGTTCACGATGCCGTAGACCTTGTGTCCGATTTCAGCGAGTCGGCGCTCGATCTCGGACTCGATTGCCCGGACGTCGGCGCTGGTCCGGACCGACAGGCGTTCGAAGTTCAGGAACAGGATGTTGTGTTCGCTGTCGTAGGCGAGCCGCTGCGACAGCGGAACCGCCAGCATGCGCTCGCGCAGCCCGATCGGCTCGGGCCGGAAGATCGCCGCGTCCATCAGGACCGGCTCAGCGCGTACGAGCGGCTTGAAGTCCATCCGCGCCAGGATGTCGCGCTCGATGTCCACGCCCGGGGCAACTTCGACCAGTTCCATTCCGTCCGGCCCGAGACGAAAGACACAGCGCTCGGTGATGTACAGCACTGGTTGGCCGCGGCGGATCGCCTCGGCGCCTGAGAAGGTCCGGTGTTCGACGCCGGCCACGAACTTCTTCGGACCGATATCGTTCAGCAGCTTCAGCCGGCCCTCGTCGACGACAACCTGCAGGTCGCCCGCGGAGAACGTGCCGACAAAGACGACGCTCTTCGCCGACTGCGAGATGTTGATGAAGCCGCCGGCGCCGGCGAGCCGCGGCCCGAACTTGCTGACGTTCAGATTGCCTTCCCGGTCGGCCTGCGCCAGACCGAGGAAGGCCAGATCGAGGCCGCCGCCGTCGTAGAAATCGAACTGGTACGGCTGGTCGATGATCGCCTGCGTGTTGACGGCGGCGCCGAAGTTGAGGCCCGAGGCCGGAATGCCGCCGACGACACCCGGCTCCGCGGTCAGCGTCAGCAGGTCGATGACCTTTTCCTCGGTCGCGACCTGCGACACGCCTTCGGGCATGCCGATGCCGAGGTTGACGACGCTGTTCGCCTTGAGCTCGAGCGCGGCGCGGCGCGCGATGATCTTGCGCTCGCTCATCTGCATCGGCACGAGCGAGTTGACCGGAACCCGGATTTCACCCGAGAACGCGGCGCTGTATTGCTCGACGAAGGTCTGCATGTGGTATTCGGGCTTCTCGGCGACCACCACGCAGTCGACCAGCACGCCGGGGATCTTCACCTGGCGTGGATTCAGCGATCCGCGTTCCGCGATCCGCTCGACCTGCACGATGACAATGCCGCCCGAGTTGCGCGCCGCCATCGCAATCGCGAGCCCCTCGAGCGTCAGTGCCTCGCGCTCCATCGTGATGTTGCCGTCGGGATCGGCAGTCGTTCCGCGCACGATGCCGACATTGATCGGGAATGCCTTGTAGAACAGGTACTCCTCGCCACCGACGATCATCAGCTCGACCAGGTCCGCCGACGTGCACGGATTGATCTTGCCGCCGCCATGCCGCGGATCGACAAAGGTGCCGAGCCCGATGCGCGAGAGATGCCCCGGCTTGCCGGCCGCGATGTCGCGAAACAGATGTGTAATGACCCCCTGCGGCAGGTTGTAGGCCTCGATCCGGTTCGCCACTGCCAGCGCCTGCAGCTTGGGCACCAGACCCCAGTGGCCGCCGATCACGCGCCGCACGAGACCTTCATGGCCGAGGTGATTGAGACCGCGATCCTTGCCGTCGCCCTGGCCGGCGGCGTAGACCAGCGTCAGACCCTCGGGCTTGCCGGTACCGTCCGGATCCTTTTCACTCGATTCGACGAAACGCGCCTCGAGCGCAACCGCAATGTTTTCCGGAAAGCCGATGCCGACAAAGCCCGTCGTTGCCAGCGTGTCGCCATCGTGGATCAACTGAACCGCTTCGCGCGCGCTGACAATCTTGCCCTTCTCGAAACTGTGCAGACCCTGCAGCAGTTCGCGCCCATGCTGATTCATGTCCCCTCCGCTTACTGCGTTACCTGCTTTCGCATGACGGCACCGCTGCCCGCATCGCGCACATCGGTCGCGGGCCTGTAACTTGTCACGAGACTTTAGTCATCCAATCGGATACTTGCGAGCGACCCGTGCTCCGCGTCTGATGCCCGTGTCAGACCTTGTCGAGCAGGCACCGGGCAAAGCTTCGCACATGGGCTCGAACGCACACCGTATCGGATTGCAGGCCGGCGCAACGTTTGCGCTGGCCGTTACCTTGCCCACGGCAGCCGCCCAGCTTCGGCTTGCGACGGTTCCCGACAACCTGCTGCGCCCGACTTCGATTGCGATGCCGGCCGCTGCCGCCACATCGGCGCCGCCGCCCCAAGCCGCCGCCAGAACAACGACCAACTATGCAGGATCGGCATGGTACGGCTCGGCCGTCCAGCTCGAGCTTCCGCGCGATGCGGGCAACGGGA
This sequence comes from Burkholderiaceae bacterium, assembly GCA_036732825.1. Taxonomy (GTDB): domain Bacteria; phylum Pseudomonadota; class Gammaproteobacteria; order Burkholderiales; family Burkholderiaceae_F; genus DAINBQ01. The sequence goes on from DAINBQ010000041.1 coordinate 16,213, forward strand.
CCTACACCCGTCCCAAGCTCATCGTCGGGATTCCGTCCGACTCGATGCGCAACATGATGAAATCGGCCGGCGTCACGACCAAGTACTGCATGCTGCCGATGTTGCGCGCACGGACGAAGATGAACGGAGACGGCGACGTCAACGGCACGCTCTGGCTGTACGCACGCTGCACCTTCTACTGACGTCCCGATCGTCAAGGACCTAGAATCCTCCGCTTCCAACGGGGGGTTCAATGCAGATCCGAGATCATGTATTCATCGTCACCGGCGGCGCGTCCGGGCTCGGCGGAGCGACATCGCGCATGATCGCCGCCCACGGCGGCAAGGTCGTCATCGCCGATGTGCAGGCCGACAAGGGCGAGGCGCTGGCGCACGAGCTGGGCAGCGCGGCCCGCTACCTCAAGTGCGACGTCACCAGCGAGTCCAATGCGAAGGCAGCAGTCGAAGCTGCGGCCTCGCTCGGGACACTGCGCGGGCTGGTCAGCTGTGCGGGCATCGCGATCGGCGAGAAGACGGTCGGCAAGGAGGGTCCGCATGCGCTGGCGAGCTTCGCTCGCGTCATCAATGTCAACCTGATCGGCACCTTCAACATGATCCGGGTCGCGGCCGATGCGATGTCGCGGCTCGAACCCACGGCCGAAGGCGAGCGCGGCGTATTGATCAACACCGCCTCGGTCGCCGCGTTCGACGGCCAGATCGGCCAGGCCGCCTATGCTGCGTCCAAAGGCGGCGTTGTCGGCATGACGCTGCCGGTCGCGCGCGACCTGGCGCGCAGCGGCATCCGATGCATGACCATTGCGCCGGGCCTGTTCGCGACACCGATGCTGCTCGGCATGCCGCAGGAAGTGCAGGACTCGCTCGGACGGCAGGTGCCGTTTCCATCCCGGCTCGGCAAGCCTGAGGAGTATGCGGCCCTCGCGCTGCACATCATCGAGAACGTGATGTTGAACGGCGAGACGATCCGTCTCGACGGCGCGATCCGGATGCAGCCCAAGTAGCTGCCGTCGAGCACCGGCTATCCCGCAGTCATCGATTCACGGGTTCGGACATTGAGCCCCGTTCGAACCCTGATCGCCGGGACGGTACTGGCGTCCGCGCTGGCCGGCTGCGCCGCGCCGGAGCCCCGCCCATCGCAGCCGGAACCGTCTGCGGCTTTTCGCGCACACCGCGCGAGCGCTGTCGCCGGCCGGCACATGGCCGCGGCTGCAAACCCGCTGGCGACCGAGGCCGGGCTGGAAATCCTGCGCGCCGGCGGCAGTGCGGTGGATGCGGCAATCGCGATCCAGATGGTGTTGACGCTCGTCGAGCCGCAAAGCTCGGGGGTCGGCGGCGGCGCGTTTTTGCTGCACTGGGATGGCCGCCGTGTCGTCGCCTACGACGGACGCGAGACGGCACCGATGGCGGCGGAGGACGATCTCTTTCTGCTTCCCGACGGCAAGGCGATGCCGTTTTACAGCGCCGTGGTTGGCGGCCGCTCGGTGGGGACACCGGGTGCTGTTCGCATGCTCGAAGTCGTTCATCACCAGTACGGCCGGCTGCCGTGGGCGAAGCTGTTCGAGCGCGCGATCCGGCTCGCGGAAGATGGTTTCCCGCTTTCGCCCCGGCTTCACGTGCAGCTCGGCAGCGATCAATACCTGAAGACCGATCCCGCGGCCGCCACCTATTTCTACACCGCGGACGGGACGCCGAAGGCGGCCGGGACGATGCTGCGCAATCCATCGCTGGCAGCAACGCTGCGCGCGATCGCGCAGCGCGGCGCCGACGCATTGCATCGCGGCGAGATCGC
>DAINBQ010000042.1:0-17956 GCA_036732825.1 Burkholderiaceae bacterium
TTCCGCGTCGGCTGCATCGGCGCGATCGACGCCAACGAGATGCGCAACGTCGTGTCGGCGGTCGCCGAGACGCTGAAGGACATGGGGATCAAGCAGGTCGCGCCCTCGACTGCGCGCAAGGCGGCTTGAGCCATCGCGCCTCGCGGCCGCTGCTTCAACCGTTGCCGTCGACCGCCCGATCCTGGTAATCGAAAGTGCCGGCGAACACGCGGTCGATGTCGACCAGCTGGCCGATCGTCGCGCCGGCGCGAATCCGGTCCTGCAGCACGTGTTCGGTCGCGAGCAGGCGCCGGGTCTTCTCCAGGATCTCGCTGCATCGATCGCGGGGAACGACGACCACGCCGTTTTCATCGACGACGACGATGTCGCCGGGCGCGACGGTCACGCCCGCGCACTGCACCGGCACGTTGACCTCGCCGTATCCGGAAATCGACGCGACGTTGGGCACCACGCCTCGGCACACGACCGGAAAGCCTAGCCGCCGGATCTCGACGACATCCCGGCACGCGCCGTCGATCACGGCGCCGGTGATGCCGCGGTTGATCGCCGACAGCGTCATGTTTTCGCCCCAGAACGCGGTGCTGGTCGAGCCGTGCGTGTCGATGACGACGATGTCGCCCGGCGCGGCAAGGTCGATCGCCTTGAAGGCTGCAGCGAGGTCCGAGGCGAGCGTGCGGACCGTGACTGCCGGTCCCGCGATCCGCGTGCCGTCGGTGAGTGGGCGCATGTCGGCGGTCATCGTGCCGAAGCGGCCCAGGCAATCGGAGATCGCGCAGGTGACGGAATCAAGTTCGAGCAGGGCGCGGTAGGCCTCGATCACGCTGGCCGCGGGACGAGGGAAATTTTCGACGATCATCGGCGGTCCTCCATGTGCGCGCTGCGCGCATCTCGAGTCAAGTCGCTAGGCGGCCTTCAGCGCGGCCACCCCGACGACGACCGCCGCGACACCGGCCCAGCGTCGCGGCGTCAGGTGCTCCTTCAGCAGCCGCGCGCCGATCAGCGTCGCGAACAATACGGACGTCTCGCGCAGCGACGCGACCAGCGCGACCGGCGCCTTCGTCATCGCCCATACCGAGATTGCATAGGCCGCGGCCGAGAGTCCGCCGCCGATCATGCCGTTGCGGCGCCGATCCCACAGTGCCTGGACAAAAGCGCCGCGCCGGGTGACCAGCATGTAGACGGTGAACGGGATCGCGTCGAGCACGAACAGCCAGACGATATAGCCCCACGCGTTGCCCGCCAGCCGCGCGCCGGTGCCGTCGATGATCGAGTAGGCCGCGATCACTACCGCGTTGGCCAGCGCAAAACTCACGGCGATCCGCGACGGCGCATGGTCCACGGTGCGCAGCGCCAGCAACACGACGCCGAGCGAAATCAGCACCATGCCCGCCCACGCGACGCCGGCCGGCATTTCACGCAGCAAGAAGATGCCCAGCACCGCGGTGATCAGCGGCGCCACGCCGCGCATCAGCGGATAGACGAGCGACAGGTCGCCGGTGCGGTACGCGTTGATCATCAGGTAGTAGTAGGCGACGTGCGTGGCCACCGACCCTGCGATGTACGGCCAACTCTCCGGCGCGGGCACCGGCACGACGAAGAGGAACGGAATCGCGACAATGCCGGCGCCTGCGACGATCGCGGCTGTATCGAGCAGCACGTCGCGCCCGCCCTTGATCATTGCGTTCCACGCGGCGTGCAGCAGTGCAGCAAGCAGGACGGCGAAGGAGACGGTGAGGGACAAGGTCGCGGAGGGTCAGGTCGGGGGAACCGGCGCACGGGAGCGTCGGAGTGGTGCGGGTCGCGCCGAGGCGCGAGCATAACGCGGGCCTGTCGAGACTCCGCGCCGGATCCGCAGCACCGGAGCTGCCGCGGACGAATGCGGTTTGCTTGCTTGAGTTAAGGCGTGCGCTGCAGGAATCGCGGGATCGGCAGCGCGTCGAGCAGGCGGCTCATCGGGGACGGAACGCTCGGGCGTCGCGCCGGTTGCGGCGCAGGTGGCGCCGGCTCGCGAAGTGACGCTGCCGATTCCGGCTCACGCCGTGGGGGCTCTCGCACCGGTGCGCTGTTCGCGGTGGGACTGCGTGCGATCCGCGGCGCAGTCCGTTGCGCATCCTCGGCAGTGCGCGGGGCCGGCTGCAGGACCGGACGCAGCCAATGCAGGATGGGCTTCCACTGCGCAAGATCGGTCTGGACCTGGGCGGAAGGCAGGTCGAACAGCGACAGTCCCTTCTCGATGCAGCGGACATAGCCCTGTGACTCGCGCAGCACCGCGATGAACGGCAGGTCGAGACTCGCCGCCCAGGCCTGCAGGACTTCCGCCGCCTTCGTCCGTGCATCCAGCCGCATGCCGACCGCAGCCAACTTGCAGCGACCGGTCGCGATGCGCGGAAGCGTCCGCAGCTCGGCCAGGCACTCGGCGGCCGATTCCCGGTCGAAGATCGAGTTGCAAACCGGGATCAGGATCGCGTCCGCATACATCACGACGCGCGCCAGGTCGAAACCGCGCAGTCCGCCGGGCGTGTCAAGAACGACATGTTCGACGCCCGCTGGCGGGCGAACGAAGGTCTTCGGATCGACAGTCCAGCCCACGATCTCCCGCCGGTGGCCCAGCGGCTGTGCCTTGCGCTGGCGCAGCCACGTCTGCGTCGACTGCTGGCGATCGACGTCGCCGAGCATCACGGCAATCCCGGCGTTCGCGCAATAGCCAGCGAGGTGTGTGGCGAGCGTGCTCTTGCCACTTCCACCCTTGCGGTTGATGACGGCTACGACCGGCATGTCAGGTTCTTTCTCGTGGACGTCTCAGCGATCGTCTGAAGCGCCCGGGATTGTCCTTGATCCAGGAGATCCGCGGGGATTGCAGCACACCGGGGAACGTCCTGCAGCGCGGAGATACCGGGGGAATCCACCGCATCTAGCGGTCGATCCCCTGCGACCGCCGTTCGGCGGTTCCTCGCCGGGCGGTCCCCGGGTAGGCTCTCCGCGATGAATTCCTACGACGTCGTCGTGGTCGGCCTGGGCGCGATGGGCAGCGCAGCCGCCTTCCACCTCGCGCGGCGGGGCCGCACGGTTCTGGGACTGGAACGCTTCACGCCGCCGCACGCGTTCGGATCTTCGCACGGCGAAACACGCATCATCCGCGAGGCGTACTTCGAGCATCCGCTATACGTGCCGCTCGTGCACCGGGCGTATCAGCTCTGGGCGGAACTGGAACAGGCGTCCGGCCGGGACCTGCTGCGGATCACCGGCGGGCTGATGATCGGCCGGCCCGACGGCGTGCTGGTCAGTGGCGCGCGACGCAGCGCGGAACTGCATGCGCTTCCCCATCAGATCTTGAAGCCGGCCGAAGTGGCGGCACGATTCCCAGCGCTTCGACCGGCCGATGACATGGTCGCCGTGTGGGAACCCCGCGCGGGAATCCTGTACCCCGAAGCCTGCGTCGACGCCCATCTCGCGCTGGCCCGAAGCCATGGCGCAATGCTCCGCTTCGAAGAGCCGCTGACGCATTGGCGCAGCGATGACGATGGAGTGATTGTGGCCACCGCTACCGGCGAATACCGAGCCCGCCAGTTGCTGCTGACGGCCGGAAGCTGGATTCCTTCGCTGGTGCCGGAGCTGAATCTGCCGTTCACGGTCGAGCGGCAGGTCGTGTACTGGTTCGCGCCGCGTGCCGACTCCTCGCTCTTCGGACCGTCACGCTGCCCGATCCACTTGTGGGAAACGGCGCCGCGGGAGTTCTTCTACGGATTCCCAGACTGCGGCAACGGAGTCAAGGTCGCCGTCCATCATGGCGGCGAGTTCACCGATGTGAACCGTCTGCGCCGAGAAGTGGCTCCCGACGAGGTGGCGGCAATACGCGAACTGGTGCGGCGGTTCGTGCCGGAAGCGGATGGCGCGTTGCGGTCGTCAGCCGTCTGCATGTACACGAACACGCCTGACGAGCACTTCTGGATCGACCGTCATCCGGGCCACGCGCAAGTGCTGATTGCGAGTCCGTGCTCGGGCCACGGCTTCAAGTTTTCGAGCGTGATTGGCGAAGCGCTGGCGGACCTGATCATCAGCGGGCAATCGAGGTTCGACCTGAGCGAATTCCGGCGGCGCTGAGGGCAGTCTGGCATTGCCGGCCGGAGGTGCCGTCGCCGCCATCCCGCCCAGCGTTTATCCTGCCGCATCGCTTTTCCACGGGTGCGCGCATGAACCCTCCTTCGACCCCCGACCTGCCGCCCGGCGAACTCGAAGGCCAGTCGCCCGATGCGCGGCGCTTCGGCGTCTATGCGGACGGCTGGCGGCGCCGGCTGTTTGTCGTCATCTTCGAATCCGATACCCGGGCCGGCCGCCTGTTCGACATCGTGTTGCTGTGGGCGATCGTGATCAGCGTGCTCGTGGTCATGCTGGACAGCGTCGCCGGCATTTCCGCGCGCTACGGCAGGCTGTTCAACGTACTCGAATGGGGGTTCACGCTGCTCTTCACGGTCGAGTACCTCGGACGCCTCGCATGCGTCAAGCGCCCGGACCGCTATGCGCGCAGCTTCTTCGGCATCGTCGACCTGGTGGCGGTGCTGCCGACCTACCTGGCACTGTTTTTCCCCGGCCTGCATTCGCTGATCGACATCCGGCTGCTCCGGCTGCTGCGGGTGTTCCGGATCCTCAAACTCACCGAATACATTCACGAGTACCGCAAGCTGGGCTTGGCGTTGCAGGCCAGTCGCCGCAAGATCATGGTGTTCATCGGCACAGTGCTCATGGCCGTCGTGCTGATCGGCACCGTGATGTACCTGGTCGAAGGGCCGGACAACGGTTTCACCAGCATCCCGATCGCGGTCTACTGGGCGATCACGACGGTGACGACGGTCGGCTTCGGCGACATCACACCCAGGACCGAACTCGGGCGCGCAATCGCCAGCTTCAGCATGCTGCTGGGCTGGGGGATCCTGGCCGTTCCGACCGGCATCGTCACGGCTGAAATGACGAGCCAGCGGATGCGTGAACCCGACCGCGCCCGGCGCTGCGCTGCATGCGGCAGCGCCGACCACACGGATCGCGCGCGCCATTGCCAGGCGTGCGGCGCGGCGCTCGCGTCGCCGGAAGTGCAAGCAAACCCGGCGGCACGACGCTGATCGGCATCCGGCAATCAGGTAACGAATATCGGCGCCTTCGCCGGCGGGCCTCAGGTGCTCGCGGCGCTCGTGGCTGCTTACCGGTGATTTGGTGCCGGGTCGCGCCGGAAGCGGCGCCCACCGGGTCGAACGACGGGCAAGCGCCTTGCTGACCGGTTGACCGATCAGTTCTGCAACCATCCATCTTCACAGGGAGTGGATATGCCGCGTGCAATCTGGAAAGGAGCCATCAGCATCGGTCTCGTCTATGTACCGGTGGCGCTCTACCCAGCGTCTGAGTCGATCGACATCGACTTCGACTGGCTGGACAAGCGCTCGATGGATCCGGTGGGCTACAAGCGCATCAACAAGAGAACCGGGAAGGAGCTCGAACGCGCCAACATCGTCAAGGGAATCAAGCAAAAGAGTGGCGAATACGTCATCCTCAGCGAGGAGGAGATCAAGGCCGCCTATCCCAAGTCGACGCAGACGATCGAAGTTGATCTCTTCGTCAAGTCCGTCGAGATTCCCTTCACCCTGCTCGACACGCCGTACTACCTCGAGCCGCTTGCGAAGGGGGAGAAGGTCTACGCCCTGCTGAGGGAGGCCATGCTCGCCGAAGGTGTGATCGGAGTGGCGCGCATCGTGATGCACACCAAGGAGCGGCTCGCCGCCCTCATTCCCGATGGCAACGCGCTGCTGCTCAATACCATCCGCTGGGCCAGCGAAATCCGTCCCCGGACTGCCCTGAAGCTGCCCGCTGCCGGCAAGAGCGGCGCCGGTGTGAAGCCCGGAGAACTCAAGATGGCGAGCCAATTGATTGCGAGCATGACCGGACCGTGGAAGCCCGAGAGCTACCGGGACAAGTTCACCACGGCGATTCACAAGCTGGCGGCCCAACGCGCGCGCGCCGGCAAAACCCGGCAAGTGACCCCGCTCGAAGAGCTTCCCGCACGCCCGACGGGAGCCAATGTCATCGATCTGACCGAACTCCTGAAGCAAAGCCTGGCGCAGGGGCGCACCCGGTCCGGTGGCTCGGGCGCTGCAGTCTCGGCGAAGTCGAAACCAACGAAGGGCAGAAAGCCGACAGTCAAGAAGTCCGCTGCCCATCGGCGGGCTGCCTGATTCGAAACGGACAACGGAAGCGACGGGACTGCGGGTCGCCTGACAATGATGTGGCATGCTTTTTGAGCCATGGCAGACACTTCGACGCGGCGACCCGCCCCTCTCACTCGTTACAAGCAGAAGCGCAACTTCGGAGTCACGCCCGAGCCCGCCGGAGTTCCAGCCAAGGGCGCGCGAAAGCGCGTCAGGCCCCTTTCCTTTGTGATTCAGAAGCATTGGGCGAGCCGGCTCCACTACGACTTCCGGCTCGAGCTCGACGGAGTGCTGCTGAGCTGGGCCGTGCCGAAAGGACCGTCCTACGACCCGAAGAAGATGCAGATGGCCATTCACGTGGAGGATCATCCGCTCGACTACGCGGACTTCGAGGGAACGATTCCGCCGAAGCAATATGGCGCCGGGACTGTCATCACCTGGGATCGCGGCACATGGGAGCCGGTCGGTGACCCGAAGGAGGGCTTGCGCAAGGGCAAGCTGCTGTTCAAGTTGCATGGCGAGAAGCTGGCCGGCCTCTGGGAACTCGTGAGAATCGCGAAGCCCGGCGACAGGCAGGACCGCTGGATGTTGTTCAAGAAACGCGACGAATGGGCTCGCCCGCTGGCGGAGTACGACGTCATCGCCGCGTTGCCTGACAGCGTCGTTGCCAGGCCGCTCGGGCCGGTCGAACAACGCGAACCCAGGTCTCCGGCACCGCGCGCAGCGAGTGTTGCCGGCGCAGCCGACGCCGCGCCGGATCTTGCCGCTGCCGTTCCGGCTCCGCTGCCCGCGAAGCTGGAGCCGCAGCTCGCGACGGTCGTTTCTTCGCCGCCCCCCGGCGACTGGATCGTCGAGACGAAGTTCGACGGCTACCGTCTGCTGGCCCGCATCGAATCCGGCAAGGCCCGGCTCTTCACCCGTGGAGGCCACGACTGGACTTCGAAAATGCCATCGCTTGCAAAAGCCGTCGAAGCGCTTGGCATCGAGTCCGGATGGCTCGACGGCGAGATCGTCGTCCTGAGCAAAGCGGGCATCCCGGACTTCAATGCGCTGCAGAACGCCATCGACTCCTCAACGGCGAGCGAGATCGAGTACTTCGTTTTCGACCTGCCGTATTTCAATGGCCGCGACCTGAGGAAGGTGCCATTGCGCGACCGGCGTGCACTGTTGCGTCAGCGGGTCGAAGCGAAACCGAACGACCGCGTCCATCTGAGCCAGGACTTTGACGCCACGCCCGCACAGATGCTCGAGGCGGCGCGACGGATGCAGCTGGAAGGGATCATGTTGAAGCGGCCGGACGCGCCGTACGTCTCGGCCCGTACCGAGACCTGGCTGAAACTGAAGCTCGCCGCGCGGCAGGATTTCGTCATCTGCGGCTTCATCGCGCGCGACGGGTCAAGAGACGAAGTCGGCAGCTTGCTGCTTGGCTACTTCGAAGGCACCCGGCTGAAGTATGCGGGCAATGTTGGCACGGGCTGGAACTCCAGAACGGCAAAGGCACTTTACGAGCGACTGCTCAAGCTGGAGGTCGACCGCCCGGTCTTCGATGCGCAAACCGTCGCGCCCGGTCGCTGGGCCCGGCGCAGCGCGGGAAAGGAGCGCTGGGTCAAGCCCAGACTCGTGGCTGAAGTGAAGTTCTCCGAGTGGACGCCAGACGGGCACGTGCGCCACGCAGTGTTTCAGGGGCTGCGCCTCGATACTCCTGCGAAGTCTGTCACGCGCGAAGAGGCACGTGCATCGGTCGGCGGTGGACCTCGCGATCGCGCAGGCGCGGCAAAGGCGTCGGGCACCATCAAGGTGACGAACCCGGACCGGGTCATCGACCCGTCGACCGGCCTGACGAAACTGGCGCTCGTGCGGTACTACGAGAGCATCGGCGACCGCTTGCTGCCGCACCTGAAGGGGCGGCCGGTGTCGTTGGTGCGCGCTCCTGACGGCATCGCGGGTGAACTCTTTTTCCAGAAACATCTCGAGACGCGGATTCCGGGACTGCTCGAGCTCGACCCGGACCTATGGCCCGGCCACTCCGCATTGATCGGCATCGACAGTGTGGATGCCGTGCTGTCGGCCGCGCAGATGAATACGGTCGAGTTTCATACATGGAACTCGACCACTCGCAGCATCGACCGGCCCGATCGCATGATCTTCGACCTCGATCCGGGTGAAGGCGTCAGCTGGGCGCGCGTGCAGGAGAGCGCCGTGCTGACACGCGCCCTCCTCACCGAACTTCAGCTGCAGAGCTGGCTCAAGACGAGCGGCGGGAAAGGCCTGCACGTCGTGGTGCCGCTTGCGCCGAGGCTCGACTCCGAAACCGTGAAGGCATTTTCACAGGCGATCGTGCAACACCTGGCACGCACGATTCCGCAACGCTTTGTGGCGAGGAGCGGCGCTGCCAACCGGGTCGGTCGCATATTCGTCGACTATCTGCGCAATGGCCGGGCACAGACCACCGCGGCTGCCTTCTCGGCGCGCGCCCGGCCCGGACTCGGCGTTTCGATGCCGGTCGCATGGGAGCAGCTGTCCACCCTCAAGAGCGGCGCGCAGTGGACCGTTGCGAACGCACGCGAATACCTGAGCTTCGAACATGTCGATCCCTGGGCCGATTACTGGAGTTCGAAGCAGACGCTGGCGGCCGGGATGAAGGCGCTGGGTTTCAGACGACCGGCCAGCGCGCAACCCCGCGGGTGACAACGCCCCGAAACTGCCTTTATGCTGCCGGTCCGCCGTGCACTAGGCGGTGACCGTCCGCCGACGATCTCAAAGGAGTCCGTATGGCTGCGCGCTCGATTGCATCGCTGTCCCTTTCGTTTGGGCTGGTTTCGATTCCGGTGAAGCTGTATCCGGCGACCGAAAGCGCCGCCACGGTGCGGTTCAACCTGCTGTCCAGGGACGGGTCGCGTCTCAAGCAGCAGTACGTCTCCGAAAAGGACCAGAAGGTCGTCGAGCGGTCCGAGATCGTCAAAGGCTACGAGTTCGAGAAGGACCGCTTCGTGATTTTTCAGCCGGACGAGCTCAAGGCCTTGCAGGAGAGCCCGAGCCAGACGATCGACATTGTCGCGTTCATCCCGGATAGCTCGATCGACCCCATCTTCTACGACAAGGCGTACTACCTCGCACCCGACAAGCGCGGCGCCAAGCCCTACAACCTCCTGATGGAAGCAATGCGACAGAGCGGCCGTTGCGCTCTCGCCAAATGGTCATGGAAGGCGAAGCAGTACGTGGTGCAGGTGCGCGCCGCCGATGATGGTCTGGTGCTGCAGCAACTGCTCTACGCCGAAGAGGTACGCTCGATGAAGGACCTGGCGATCGAGAAGGTGACCGTGTCGGCCGCCGAATTGAAGCTCGCGATGCAGCTCATTGACCAGATTTCGCGCGACACCTACGACCCGACGATGTTCGAGGACGAAGAGAAGAAACGCATTCTCGCGGCGATCGACGAGAAGATCGCCGGCAAGCAGATTGTGGCGACGGAGCACGCGGAATCCGGCGCAGGCGCGCAGGTGATTGATCTGGTCGAAGCGCTGCGCGCGAGTCTGGGGTCGCGGGCAGCCGGCAAGGCCAAGGTCGCTCCGGCCCGGGCGGCTGCGGGAGCGGCTTCGGTTGAAGCGCCGAAGGAGCGCAAAGGCGTGAAACGCGCGCAAACCGCCGAAGAGCCGGCCGCTCCGGCGCGCGTTCGGGCGAAGAAGTGACGCCTGAGAAATCGACCGCCACTTTCACGATTCGCAGCACCCAGGACCTGCTTGGACTCTCGCGGGCCGTCATCACAGGTCTGATCGCTGCCGGATTCGTTACGCCCGGTCGCGGTCGGCGCAACGAGTACCGCTTCAGCTTTCAGGATCTGGTGCTGTTGCGGACGGCGGTCGAGCTGCAGGCTGCCCAGGTCCCACCGCGCAAGATACTGAGTTCGCTCCGGCGGTTGCGGGCCAGCCTTCCGGCCGAAGTGCCGGTCACCGGGTTGCGAATCACTGCGGTCGGTAATGAGGTCACGGTGCGCGAGGGCCGTTCGCAATGGCAGGCGGACTCGGGGCAGCTTGTCTTCGACTTCGAGCTTGCGCCTGCAAAAGGCAGCGTGACGTTCCTGCAGCGCGCCGCGGGCCGCAACGCTCCGGCCGACGAAACTCCGGAGAGTGCCTTCAGGAAAGGTGAGTCGCTCGAGACTACCGACAAAGCCGGCGCCGAAGCCGCGTATCGAAGGTCCTTGCAGCTGGATCCGGACTTCGCCGATGCCTACCTGAACCTGGGAGCGCTGCTGTGTGAAGCCAAGCGCTGCCGTGAAGCCGTCGCGCTGTATGACGAAGCGATCCGACGTTGTCCGAAGCAGGCGCTGCTGCACTTCAATCGCGCGATCGCGCTGGAGGATCTGGGACGGCTGAGCGATGCGCTCGAAAGCTACGACACGTGCCTGCGTCTGGACCCCGGGCTGGCCGACGCGCACTTCAACGCCGCTCGCCTGCATGAACAGCGGGGCGACGCGAAGCAGGCCGTCAGACACCTGAGCGCGTATCGACGCATGCGCGGCTGACGAAGCTGTCTCTCGCGTCAGAGAAGTCGGAATGACAGCACGATTCCTTGCGGCCGCGCTCGGCGCTTGCATCATCCTGGCGAGCTGTGCGACGCCGGAGAGCGCCCCTGATCCGGTGAAGCAGGATCTGGTGCCGGGACGAATCGTGCAGCTGCTGCCTCCGAAGCTGCCCGACCGTGCGGGATGGGCCGCCGACATCTACGCTGCGTTCGCCACCCAGGGTATTGCGCCTTCCGCACAGAACCTGTGCGCGGTTCTGGCCGTCACCGAGCAGGAATCGAGCTTCCGCGCCGATCCGGCGGTCCCTGGATTGGCGGAGATTGCATGGCGCGAAATCGACAACCGTGCCGATCGAGCCGGCATACCGAGGTTTGCCGTGCATGCGGCGCTGCAGCTGTCGTCTTCCGACGGTCGCACCTTCAGCGAGCGCATCAACGCAGTCAGAACGGAGCGCGAGCTGAGCGAGATCTTCGAGGACTTCATCGCCAAGGTCCCCTTGGGCACCACGCTTTTCGGGCGGCTCAATCCGGTGCGGACCGGTGGGCCGATGCAGGTCAGCATCAGCTTTGCGGAAGCGCACGTGTCCGTTCGACCGTATCCGTTCCCGGTGACCGCATCGATCCGCCGGGAGGTGTTCACGCGACGCGGTGGAATGTATTTCGGCATTGCTCATCTGCTGGCCTATCCAGCGCCCTACCCGGAACCGTTGTTCCGGTTCGCCGACTTCAATGCCGGCCAATACGCCAGCCGCAACGCGGCGTTTCAGAATGCCTTGAGCAAACTGTCGGGCAGTACGCTGGTGCTCGATGGAGACCTGCTGCCGCCACGCTCGCAGGACACCGTCGGCGAGACAGAGCGCGCGGCGCTGGCGCTTTCCCGACGGCTCGGTATCGGCCCATCTTCGATCCGGCGGGATCTCGAACGGGGCCACGAGCAGGCGTTCGAGCGCACGCAGCTTTACGAGCGGGTGTTCGCGCAGGCGGATCGGCTCGCGGGCCAGCCCGTGCCGCGCGCGATCGTTCCAACGATCACTCTGAAGAGCCCGAAGATCACCCGGAAGCTCACGACCGAGTGGTTTGCCCGCAGAGTCGATGAGCGCTACCGGCGCTGTCTGGCGAAAGCCGTTGTGCAGCCTGACTGAGCGCCAGGGCCTGGGCGATGAAGCGCGCGAATATTCGACAATCAGTTTGGAACATTTGCCCGTTGCGGCAGTTGCCCGGCCGGCGTCTGATACCGGATGTCATCTGTTGGGAGAGCCGTCATGCGCGGGATTTTCATCAGCTATCGACGGGAGGATGCCGAAGGACAGGCGGGACGCCTGTTCGACGACCTGAGCGAGCACTTTGGTCGCAACGCGGTGTTCATGGATGTCGCGGGCATCAAGAAGGGCCTGGACTTTCGGCGCGTCATCGAAGAGCACGTCTCATCGTGCGGTGTATTGCTGGTCATCATCGGCAAGCGGTGGCTGAGCGTGACGGACGGCAAAGGCAAACGGCGTCTGGACGATGCCAACGATTTCGTGCGGCTCGAAACCGCGGCCGCGCTTTCGCGTGGCATTCCGGTCGTGCCGGTGCTGGTTCAGGATGCTGCCAGGCCGACCGAGCAGGATCTGCCCGACGCACTGAAGGAACTCGCGTTTCGAAACGGCACCGAACTGACGCACGCTCGCTGGGACTCGGACGTGAAGTCGCTGATCGAAGACCTGAAGCCGTACCTTGAACCGACCGCGCCCGCCGCAATTGCAGCGCAGCCGGCGCGCGACCCATCGCCTGCTGCCGTGCACTGGACGCCGCCGGGTGGTTCACGCGCGCCCAGCCGTTCGCTGTGGGCGGCGGGAGCCGCTGTCGTGGTCGTTGGTGGCGTCTCGATGTTCGGCTACCCGCTTTGGCAGGATCGCCCCGCTGCGCAGGACCGCACGTTGGCAGCGGCGCAAACTGTCCCCGGCCCCGAGGCACAACGCAGGCCCGAGAACACGGTTGCAGCACCCACGGTTGCCTCTTCGGCAATCGCCGCAACGCCCGCACCGAAAGCTGCAGCCGAATCCGGAAAGCTCGATCCGACGGCAGCCCAGGCAGAGGCCGCAAAGGCCGCTGCAGCCAAGGCCGCCGCAGAGGGCGCCGCCGCACGCGCCGCGGCGGCAAGAAGAGCCGCGGAAGAAAGACGCAGGCAGGAGGCCGAACGCTCAGCGCAGCTCGCTGAAGAACAGCGCAGACGCGACGAGGAGGCCAGGCGGATCGCACTGGAGCAAGCCGAGAAGAACCGGATCGCGGCGGAGCAGGCGGCCGCCGCCCGGGTCTTCGTGGACATCGCCAACGCGGTTATCGGCGGCAAGCAGAACTACCGCCGGTAAGACTGCAGGAAGTCGACACCAGCAGGCCCGCCGGACGAACGCAGGTGCCGGGTCGCTTCTGACGCCGCGCGGACGTTGACTGGCTGCCCGGCCTTCAGGCAACCACGGCATCCGCGGCCGTGTAGCCGAGCTTCAGCGCCTTCGCGACCGCCTTGTACGTGACCTTGCCGGCAGCGATGTTCAATCCGGCCTTGAGGTGCGGGTCGTCGTGCAGCGCCTTGCGCCAGCCCTTGTTCGCGAGCGCGAGGGCGAACGGCAGCGTCGCATTGTTCAGCGCATAGGTTGAAGTGCGGGGCACCGCGCCCGGCATGTTGGCCACCATGTAATGCACGACACCGTCGACCATGTAGGTGGGATCGGCATGAGTGGTCGGCCGCGAAGTCTCGCAGCTGCCTCCCTGGTCGATCGCGACGTCGACGATGACCGAGCCGCGCTTCATCTGCGGCAGCATCGCGCGCGTGACGAGTTTGGGCGCCTCGTCGCCGGGAATCAGCACGCCCGAGATCACGAGGTCGGCGCGCAGCAGCTCACGCTCGACGTTGTCGCGGTTCGAGAACGTCGTGGCCGCCCGCCCGTTGAACATCGCGTCGATGCGGCGCAATGCGTCGATCGACTTGTCGATGACGATCACCTGTGCCCCGGTGCCGACCGCCATCTGTGCCGCATTGCTGCCGACGACGCCGGCGCCGAGGATCACGATGCGGCCCGGCGCCACGCCGGCGACGCCGCCCAGCAGCATGCCCATGCCGCCGGCGGACTTCTCGAGGCAGCGCGCGCCGGCCTGTACCGCAAGCCGGCCCGCGACCTCGGACATCGGCGCGAGCAGCGGCAGGCCGCCCGCCGGCGACGTGACGGTCTCGTAGGCGATGCAGATCGCGCCGCTCTTCAGAAGGTCAGCCGCCTGCTCGGGGTCCGGCGCCAGGTGCAGGTAGGTGAACAGGATCTGGCCCTCGCGCAGCATCGCGCGTTCGATCGCCTGCGGCTCCTTGACCTTGACGATCATCTCCGCGCGCGCGTAGACATCGTCCGCGCTGGATGCGATTTCGGCACCGGCTCGCCGATAGTCGTCGTCTGACGCACCGATGCCGGCTCCGGCGTCGGTCTGCACCAGCACCGTGTTCCCGTTTGCGACCATCTCGCGCACCGATGAAGGCGTCAGCCCGACACGGTATTCGTGAACCTTGATCTCCTTCGGTACGCCGACCAGCATTGCGCTTCTCCCGTTCTTCAATTTTTTACGCGACGCGATTCCGGATCGTAAGGGGCTTTCAGCGATACCGCTGCGGAGTAACGTTCGCCGGCGAGGTCGATCTCGTAGCGGCCGGCTTGCAACCAGTCGGCATTCGCCGGACCGTTCGAATTCGAGACGATGCCGAGCGCGACCGGTTTGCCGATCGTGTGGCCGAATGCCGCCGACGTGACGAAGCCGACCGCTTCGCCGTCACGCAGGATCAGTTCGTTGCCCCAGAGGTTGGTGTGCGGCGCTTCGACGACGATCGAAACGACGCGCCGCTTCACCGCGGCCGCGCCGCCGGCGCCCTTCAGCGCGACGAGCGCCGCCTGCCCGCGGAAGCCGCCGTCCTTGTCGAGCCTGGCGGCGAACGACAGCCCGGCCTCGAACGGGTTGATCTCCGGCGTGAGCTCGCGGCCCCACGCGCGATAGCCCTTTTCGAGCCGCAGCGAGTCGATCGCGTAGTAGCCGGCGTTCGCCAGTCCCAGATCGCGGCCGGCGTCGAGCAGCTGCTCGTAGACGCCGACTGCAAATTCGACCGGAACATACAGCTCCCAGCCGAGTTCACCGACGTAGGTAAGCCGCGTCGCGCGAGCGGTGGCGTAACCGACGTCGATCTCCTGCGAGGTCCCGAACGGGAACGACGCGTTGTCGAAACGTGCGGTCGACACGCGCTGCATCAGTTCGCGCGAGCGCGGACCCATCACTGCGAGCATCGCGAACATCGGCGTCACGTCGGTGACCGTGCACCGGAGGTTGCGTCGGCGCAGTTCGCGTTCGATCAGGTCGCGGTCGCGCACCGCGGAGGCCGAGCTCGTCACGACCATGTACTGACCGTCGTCGATGCAGGTGATCGTGAAGTCGCTTTCGTAGCCGCCGCGTTCGTTCAGCATGCCGGTGTAGACGGTGGCTCCCGGCGATGACGGCACCTCGTTGGCCACCAGCCACTGCAGCGCCAGCCATGCGTCCGGACCCTGCACCAGCAGCTTCGCGAACGAACTCATGTCGAATACGGCGACGGCCTCGCGGCATGCGCGGTGTTCCGCGGCAACCCATGGGTGCCAGTTCTGGTGGCCCCATGAGTATTCGATGTGCGCGTCGGCCGGGGAGGGCGCGAAGAAATTCGCGCGCTCCCAGCCCATCTTCGAACCGAAACACGCCGCGCGATCCCTCAGGTGCGCATACAGCGGCGAGCGGCGGAACGGCCGCGCACTTTCGAGTTCGCGATTGGGCCACGGCATCTTGTAATGCATGCCGAGCACTTCGGCGATGCGGTCCGGCAGCCAGGTCTCGTTGCCGTTGAAGCGCGCGAAGCGGCGAATGTCCACCGGCCAGAGATCGAGCGTCGGCTCGCCCTGCACGATCCACTCCGCAAGCGCCTTGCCGGCGCCGCCCGATGAAGCTATGCCCATCGAGTTGAAGCCACACCCGACGTAGACGTTCTCGAGCCCCGGCGCCAGCCCGAGGATGAAGTTGTTGTCGGCGGTGAAGGACTCGGGCCCGTTGTAGAACTGTTTCACCTGGGCCGTGGCGAGCACCGGAACGCGGATCATCGCGTTGTCGAGCAGGATCTGGAACGCGTCCCAGTTGTCCGGCAGCAGCTGGAACTCGAAGTTCTCGGGAATGCCGCCGCGGTGCGCCGCACTCTGAAGCCATGGGGTGGCCTTGGGCTCGAAGCCGCCCATCAACAGGCCGCCGACCTCTTCCTTGAAGTAGATGTAGCCGTCCGGGTCGCGCATCACCGGCAGGTCGCGATGAACGCCCTCGATGCGGTCGGTGACGATGTAGAAGTGTTCGCAGGAAAAAAGCGGCACCGTGACACCGAGCGTCCGGCCAAGTGCCCGTGACCATTGGCCGCCGCACAGCACGACGATGTCGGCGGTGATTTCGCCCGTGCTGCCGTCCTTGGCCTGCCACTGCAGCATGCGAACGCTGCGCCGGCCGTCGATGACGAAGCGCGTTGCACCGGTCACGCACACGCCTTCGCAGATCTTCACGCCACGGTTGCGCGCACCTTTGGCCAGCGCGAGCGTCAGGTCCGCCGGGTTCGCCTTGCCGTCGCCCGGCAGCCAGACCGCACCCTGCAGATCATCGGTGCGCATCATCGGGTAGCGCACGCCGGCCTCAGCCGCGCTGATGACGTCGCACGCCACGCCATAGGCCCGCGCGACCGCGGCCGTGCGCCTGAGCTGCACCATGCGGTCGGCGGTTCGCGCCACTGCGAGCGATCCGCACTGTTTCCAGCCGGTCGACAGTCCCGTTTCGGCTTCGAGGTTCGAATAGAGCTCGGTCGAGTAGCGGATGAGGCGCGTCATGCTTTCGTGCGCGCGCAGCTGCCCGACGAGACCGGCCGCATGCCAGGTCGTGCCCGAAGTGAGCCGCCCCTGTTCGAGCAGCACCACGTCGGTCTCGCCGAGCTGGCTCAGGTGATAGGCAACGCTGCAGCCCATGATCCCGCCGCCGATGATCACGATGCGCGCAGCCTTGGGCGGCCGAACTTCCGTCGTCAACACTTCGTCCACCGTACCTCCCACAGCAGAAACCATGGATTCTTCTTGCGGGCGGAGCGCACGGCCGCTCCGAAGCGAGCCCGCCTGATCGGTCCTTGCGGCCGCGTAGCGGCCGTGCCGCGAGCGATGCACGTGCGACCCGAAGGGTCGCGTACATCGCGAGCGCTAGTCACGGAGGTGCCACGCCTTGAAGCGCGTGAAGGTCTCGATGCCGTAGGTGGAGAGCGTCAGCCCGATACCCGAATGCCCGATGCCGCTCCACGGCAGACGCGGGCTCACTCGATCGCAGCAGTTCCAGTAGACGGAGCCCGCGTGCACCTGCGCGAGCAGGCGCCGGGCGCGCGCTTCGTCGCGCGTGTAGACACCGGCTGTCAGCCCGTATTCGGTGTCGTTCATCAGCCGCACCGCCTCCGTGTCGTCCGCGACCTTCTGGATGCCGATGACCGGGCCGAAGCTTTCCTCGCGCATCAGCTCCATCGAGTGATCGACGCCGGCGAACACCGTCGGCTCGAACCAGTTGCCCGGGCCGGCGAGGCGTTTGCCGCCGGCCAGCAGCCGCGCGCCCTTGGCCTTTGCATCGGCGACCTGGCGCTCGAGCACGTCGAGCTGCGGCGCGCGCGTCAACGGCCCGATGTAGGTGTCCTCGTGCGACGGATCGCCGAGCTTGAATCCCTTGACCTCCTTCACGAACGCGGCGACGAAGGTGTCGTGGATTTTCTCGTGCACGTAGATGCGCTCGACCGAACAGCAGCTTTGGCCCGTGTTGTACATCGCGCCGTCGGCAAGTGACGCGGCGGCCGCAGCCGGGTCGACGTCGTCGCAGACATAGGTCGGGTCCTTGCCGCCGAGTTCGAGCTGCAGTTTCACCATGCGCGGGCCGAGTTCCTGCGCGATGCGGGCGCCGGTCGCGTACGAACCGGTGAAGAACAGGCCGTCGAGCGGCTGCTTCAGCAGCTCCGCTCCCACCGCACCCGCGCCCACCAGCACCGCGAACGCATCCTGCGGAACGCCCGCCACATGCATCAGCTGGCCGATCTCCAGCCCGGTCAGCGTCGCGAACTCCGACGGCTTGTAAAGCACGGCGTTGCCGGTCAGCAAGGCGGGGATGAAAACGTTCGCGCCGACGAAGTACGGATAGTTCCAGGCCGAGAT
>DAINBQ010000043.1:0-11914 GCA_036732825.1 Burkholderiaceae bacterium
TACGAGCAGATCGCGATCTACCGCCAGGGGTCTTACACGCGCCAGGACTTCATCGTCGGGCTCCTCGTTTTCCTGCTGGTGATGGAACTCTCGCGACTGCTGCACACGATCCTGTTCTGGGTCAACGTCGTGCTGATCGCGTACACGCTGTACGGCTTCCTGAGCCCGATCGATTTCTTCTGGCATCCTGGCACATCGTTCTACCGCGTCGTCACCTCCAGCACGGTGGAGCTCGCCACTGGCGTCTACGGTCTCTACGCCCAGCTGGCGCTGACGCTCATCGCCGCCTTCCTGCTGCTCGCTGCGGCCGCGCAGGGATTCGGTGCCCAGGCCGCGATGGTCAATGTGATGCGCCGGCTCGCCGGGCGATCGCGCCACACGATCCCCCAGACGGCCGTGCTCGCATCCGTCTCGGTGGGTCTTGTCAGCGGCAGCGGGTCGGCCAACGCCGCGGTGGTCGGCAGCTTCACGATCCCGCTGATGATGCGCTACGGCATCCCCGGCACCTTCGCGGGCGCGGTCGAGACGGCCGCCTCGATGGGCGGACTCATCATGCCGCCGATGATGGCGGTGGCCGGCTTCCTGATGGCTGAATTCATGGGCGTGCCCTACTGGGATGTGGTGCAGCGAGGCTTTGCGATCGCGTTCGTGTACTTCAGCGCGCTGTCGCTCTCCGTTTACCTGCTGAGTGTGCGACTCCTGTCGCCGGCCCCGATCGCGGCGCCGCCCGTCGTGCCCTATGAAGCGATCAAGACCTCGATCTTCTTCGCGGCGGTCCTCTTCCTGATCGTGCAGATGGGCTGGATCGGTACCGGCGCCCTGCGCGCGGCGCTGTACACCGCGATCTTCATGTTCGTGCTGCTGCTGATCGCGTTCGTGTACTTCAAGGGGATCCGCAAGGACCCGGCGGTGGCCGGCGAATCGCTGTTCGGCAACATCCGGGCCGCGATCGAGACGCACGCGGAAATGACGTCGTACCTCACGCTGCTGCTGGCCACGCTCGGCATCATGATCGGGCTGTTCACCGTCACCGGTTTCATCAACCGCATGGGCGGCATGCTGCTGGACCTGGGCGGATGGCACGTGGTCGCGCTGATCCTGATGGCGTGGGTGTTCGGCTGGCTCGTGGGCGCGGGGCTGCCGCCGACGGCCACCTACATCATTCTCGCGGTGATCACGGTCGATCCGATGCGCAAGCTCGGCATCGACCCCTGGGTGGCGCACTTCTTTGCGTTCCTGATGGCGGTCTGGGGCGAGCTCTCGCCGCCCACCTCGCTCACCGCGGCGGTGGCTTCGCGCATTGCCAATGCGTCGTTCATGCAGACGATGTGGGAGGCGCTCAAGCTGTGCCTGCCGATCACTTTCATGACCTTCACGATCTTCGTGCGCTCGGACATGGTGACCGTCACCGGCTGGGCGCAGGTTGCCGACACGGCGCTGGTGGCGATCGCCACGTGGGGCCTGAGCTGCGCAATCTTCGGGCGGCTGGCCGCCAGCCGTGGCGCGAGCTTCATGATCCGCATGGCGCTGGCCCTGGCATCGCTGGTGATCATGTTCCATCCCGATGCAGACGTCGCCTGGATCGTCGCCGCGATCGTGCTGCCAGCCTCCATCGTGAGCGTGATGCGCCACCGGCGCATCGCGCCCCCGCCGGCCGGCCCGGAAGATCAGTCACCGCTGGACGCGGCCGTCGCGGCGACGCAGCGGTAGGAAACGGCTATCGCCCCGCCAGTGCCGGTCATTCGCCGAGCCCCGGCGGCTCTCGCGTTTTCGCGGGATCCGCCAGTCCGCCCATCGCCGGTCCGATCGTCATCGCCTAGACTCGACGCGTCGCACGTGACAGTGCGATACGCATAACAACGACGCACAAGACAGGAGACTCACATGACACGGACTTGGAAGGCGAAGGCGACCGCCCTTGCGGTCGCACTGGCCGTCGGCAGCATCGCGCCCGCACACGCGCAGCCGAATATCGAGAAGCTCAAGCAGATGAGGGCCTCGGGCACGGACCCGAACATCCCGTCCGTGCCACAGACAGGCAAGAACGCCGACGCCCTGCGCGAAAACCTGAAGCGCATCAAGCTTCCGCCCGGGTTCAAGATCGAACTGTTCGCGATTGTCCCGGATGCACGGCATATGGCGATCGCGCCCAGCACGAACATGCTGTTCGTCGGCACGCGCAAGACGGCTGTCTGGGCGGTGACCGATCGAAACAGCGACTACGTGGCCGACGAAGTCAAGCAGTTCGCCCCGGCACTGAAATTCCATGTCCCCAACGGTGTGTGCTGGACCAAGGACGGCTTCCTGATCGTGGTCGAGCACAACCGGGTGCTCAACTTCCCCGCCGCCGAGTTCTTCTACGAAGGCCCGGACGTCGCTGTGATCGAGGTAGCTCCGCAAGGCAAGTTGATTCCGGAGGAAGAGGAGTCGTACAACCACCACGCGCGCACCTGCCGCGTCGGGCCGGACGGCATGCTCTACATCACGCTCGGCCAGCCGTTCAACGTGCCGCCGCGTGAAAAGCTCGCGCTGTTCAACAAGGTCGGCATCGGCGGCATCGTTCGCATGAACCCGTTCGACGGCAGCAAGCGCGAGGTATACGCGACCGGAATCCGCAACTCGGTCGGGATCGACATCAGCCCGAAAGACGGTTCGGTGTGGTTCACCGACAACCAGACCGACGGCATGGGAGACGACATCCCGGCCGGCGAACTGAACCGCGCCACCAAGCCCGGCCAGTTTTTCGGGTATCCGTGGAAGCAGGGCAAGACGCGCATCACCGAATTCGGTTACGACAAGGATCCGCTGCCGGCCAACATTACAGATCCGCAGGTCTACTTCGACGCACACGCGGCCGATCTCGGCCTGACGCACTACACCGGCAAGCAGTTCCCGGCGAAGTACCAGGGCGGCATCTTCTCGGCGCAGCACGGCTCCTGGAACCGCACCAAGCCGATCGGGGCTCGCGTCATGTTCACGTCGATCAAGGCCGACGGCACGGCCGACAAGACCGAGGTGTTCGCCGATGGCTGGCTTGACAGCACGACGGGGACGTATCGAGGCCGTCCGGTCGACGTTGCTGTGATGAAGGACGGCTCACTGCTCGTATCGGACGACTTCGCCGGCGCGATCTACCGCATCTCCTACCAACCCTGAGCGGATGAGACTCCGTCCGCTTGCCGCCGCCGCGTCGTTTGCGGCGGCGGTTCTCGCCGTGCACTTCGGCGCCGCCGGGGACGCAAGCGCGCAAGACATCGCCGCCGGTCGCCGCAAGGCGGTCGCCTGCCAGACGTGTCACGGAATGGACGGCATCGCGAAGCTGCCCGACGCGCCGCATCTTGCCGGCCAGCCTGCTCCGTACCTCGTGCGCGCGCTGCGCGCGTACCGGTCGGGCGAGCGGCGCAACGAGGTGATGTCGGTCGCCGCCAAGACTTTGAGCGACGAGGACATCCGCGATCTGTCCGCTTACTACTCGGCAATCCAGATAGAGGTGAAGGCGACGCCGCAATGATGCGGCATCCGCTCCTGAACTCCGCGGCAGGATCACGGCTGCGCCGCCACACCTGAGCCGCACCGATGACCCGCCGCCGGACGTTTGCCCTTGCCCCGCTCGCGCTGGCGGCTCTGTCCGCCCACGCCCAGACGCCCGCGACGCTGGAGCCGATGGTCGTGACGGCGACCCGCTCCGAGCGCGCGCAGCTCGACGTCCCGGCCTCGATCGATGTGCTCGAGCGCGAGGAAATCCGCGACATGCAGTGGCGAGTGAATCTGTCGGAGTCACTCGCGCTCGTTCCCGGGGTGGTGGCTCTGAACCGGCAGAACTATGCGCAGGACCTGCAGATCTCGATCCGCGGGTTCGGCGCGCGCTCAACATTCGGCGTGCGCGGCATCCGCCTCTATCTCGACGGCATCCCGGCAACGATGCCCGATGGCCAGGGCCAGGTGTCGCACTTCCCGCTCAGCGCCGTCGATCGCATCGAAGTGCTGCGCGGGCCCTTTTCGGCGCTCTACGGGAACTCTTCCGGCGGCGTGATCGCGATGACGACGCAACTCGCGCCAGGCCCGCCGGAGTTCGAGGCGGCGACTGCGGCGGGCGCCTATGGCACGTGGCGCGCGGGGCTCAGCGGGACGGGCGGAACCGCGCCCTACGCGTACGCGTTCGACGCCAGCCGCTTTTCGACTGAGGGCTATCGCGACCACAGCGCTGCAACACGCGACGTCGTGAATCTGCGCGGGGGTGTGCTCGACACCCCGCTCGGACGTATTCGCCTGTCGCTGAATGCGGTCGACATGCCCGATGCGCAGGACCCGCTTGGACTGACGCGCGCGCAGTGGCAGGCGGATCCGCGCCAGGCCTCGCCGCAGGCGCTGCAGTTCAACACCCGCAAGTCGACGCGGCAGGCACAGTTCGGCGCCGAGCTCTCCGGCAACGTCGCCCGCGACGTCAGCTATCACGCGGTCGCGTGGGCGGGCAGCCGCTCGGTCACGCAGTTCCAGGCGATTCCGGTCGCCGTGCAGGCGAGCCCGAACCACCCGGGCGGCATCATCGATTTCGATCGTGATTACGGCGGTGTTGACGCCCGCCTCCAATGGCTGGTGGGTCCGGCCCTGCTGACACTCGGCGCCACCTACGAGCGGCTCGACGAGGACCGACGTGGCTACGAGAACTTCGTGACGCAGCCGGTGCCCGTGCTCGGCGTCACGGGCCGGCTGCGACGTGACGAGAACAACGTCGTGGACTCGAGCGACGTGTATGCGCAGGTCGAGGCCGAGGTCGCGGCGCGCTGGCGGATTGTCGCCGGCGTGCGCTCATCGCGCGTCGAGTTTCGCGACAGCGACCGCTACCTGAGCAACGGCGACGACTCGGGCAGCGCGTCGTTCGACGCGGTCAACCCGACGATCGGCGCGGTGTTCCGCGCCGGCGCCGCGAGCAGTCTCTATGCGTCGTACGGACGCGGCTTCGAAACGCCGACGCTGAACGAACTCGCCTACCGCGCCGACGGAAGTGCCGGGCTGAACTCTTCGCTCGTTCCGGCGCGCAGCCACAATTTCGAGATCGGCGCGAAGTCCGCCTGGTCAGACTCGCTGCGCGGCACGATCGCGCTGTTCGCCGTTAACACGGACGACGAGATCGTCGTGCGATCGAACGCGGGCGGGCGGTCTTCGTTCGCAAACGCGAGCGCGACGCGCCGGCGCGGCGCCGAGGTGAGCCTCGGCTGGGACGCGCTGCGCGAGCTGTCGCTGCAGCTTGCGCTGACCGCGCTTCACGCGACCTACAGTGAGCCCTTCCTGATCTGCGCGGCCGCCCCGTGCCTGCAGCCGACGATTCCGGTGTCGGCTGGAAACCGGCTGCCGGGAGTGCCCGCGTATTCGGGGCTTCTGGCGGCAAACTACCGGGCGCCCTGGGCGGACCTGAAGCTCGAGTGGCGGGCGCAGTCGGGGCTGCCGGTCAACGACCGCAATACCGATACCGCGGGCGGTTACGGCATCCTTAGCGCGGCACTGGCGCGGTCGTTCGATGCGGGGGAACTGAAAATCCGTGCTTTTCTTCGGATCGACAATCTCTTCGACGCGCGATACATCGGTTCAGTCATCGTCAACGAGGCGAACGGGCGCTACTTCGAGTCGGCCCCGGGTCGCGCCTGGCTGACCGGCCTGGATCTGAGGTACTGAACGATGGAACACATGCGAACAAGGAATTGGCTGAGCATCGGCCTGGCAGCGCTGATCGGCTTGATTTCCGGTTGCGGATCGACGCCACCCGCTTCCCAGGCGAGCGCGGCCGCAACTCCCGCCGCCGCCGCTGCCCCGTCGCAGTCGCCCTGGCCCTTCGCACCCTCGGGACCTCGTCTGGCTGCGCGCGACCCGGCGCTCGATCGCTGGAAGCGCGCTGCTGCCGAGCGCATCCATGAAAAGAACCGCGACCTGCTGTTCGAAGGACGCCCGCATCACCTGCTGCAGGCCGTCATCGTGGTCGAAGTGGCGGTCGACAAGAGTGGCAACGTCACCCGGTCGAGGGTCCTGCGTTCGCCCGGCATCGCATCGCTGAACAACACGGCGCTCCGGACCCTGAAGACAGCCTCCCCTCTGCCCGCGCCGCCGGCAACTCTCGTGGCCAAGGGTCCCTTGGTTTATTGGGAAACGTGGCTCTTCAACAACGACAGCCGGTTCCAGCTGCGCACGCTCGCAATGCCGCAGGAATAGCCGCTTTGTGTTTCGTCTGAACGGCTGAAACGGCGACAGCGACAGCCGTATTGGCGGCCCGCCTTGGGCGGGGCGTCAACCTCCCCTCTGACCGCGCGTTAGCTGTGCAGGGCTCGGTGCGAACCGTTGCTGCCAGTTCGGCACACGGGCTCGAAGACAACACTTACCCAACCAACCGTTCCAGGAACATCACAAATGAAGAAGCTGATTGCCGCCCTGATCGCCACCGCTTTTGCCAGCGGCGTTGCGTTCGCCCAGGACAAGAAGAAGGACGAGATGAAGACCGAGGCCAAACCGGCCGCTGCTGCTCCGGCGGCGAAGAAGGACGCCGCGCCGGCCAAAAAGGCCGCCGCTCCTGCTGCCAAGAAGGACGCTGCGCCGGCCAAGAAAGAGGCCGCGCCAGCCGCCAAGAAGGAAGAGATGAAGACTGAGGCCAAGAAGTAATCCGGCTCGTAGACTTCTCCATGAAAGAGCAGGCCGCCTGGCCTGCTCTTTTTTTTCAGGCCGATAACGCTGCGACGAGCGCGACGACGTCGAGCGGTGCGGCGACCGAAATCCGCTTCTCGCGCGAGTTCGCGCCGCTTGCCAGCGTGAGCGCCGTCCGGCGCAGCTTCAGCCGGCGCGCGAGGAACTCGAGCAAGGCATCGTTGGCGCGGCCGTCGACGGGTGGCGATGCCACCGCGATCTTCAGTCGCCCGCCGTGCAGCCCCACGATGGCAGTACGGCGCGCGCCAGGCTGCACATAGAGCGAGAGCGACACGCCCGCGTCACTCTGCCTCAGCCAGGGCGGCAGGGTGGCCGTGAGAGAATCGCCGCGCTTTGACGCCACTTGGAACCGAAGCCCCGTGAGACCCGAGAACGACACCCTGCTGCGCGCATTGCTGCGCCAGCCGACCGAGTACACGCCCGTGTGGCTGATGCGTCAAGCCGGTCGCTACATGCCCGAATACAACGCGACCCGCAAGCGAGCCGGCAGCTTCCTCGGTCTTGCCAAGTCCCCCGCGTACGCAACCGAAGTGACGCTGCAGCCGGTGGACCGATTTGCGCTCGACGCCGCAATCCTGTTCTCAGACATTCTCACGGTGCCTGATGCGATGGGGTTGGGGCTGTTCTTCGCGGACGGCGAAGGGCCGAAGTTCGAACGTCCAGTGCGGTCGGAGTCCGATGTTGCTCGCCTCGCCGCCCCCGACCCGAATGCCGAACTGCGCTATGTGATGGACGCCGTGCGCGAGATTCGCAAGGCGTTGGCGAACCGGATTCCGCTGATCGGCTTCTCCGGCAGTCCGTTCACGCTGGCCTGCTACATGGTCGAGGGCGGGGGCTCGGACGATTTCCGCCTGGTCAAGACGATGCTGTACTCGCGGCCGGAGCTGCTGCACCGGATTCTTTCGGTGAATGCGCGCGCGGTTGCGGACTACCTGAATGCGCAGATCGAAGCCGGCGCCCAGGCGGTCATGATCTTCGACACCTGGGGTGGTGCGCTGGCTGACGGCGCATATCAGGCGTTTTCGCTCGCCTACATCCGGGAGGTCGTCGCGCAGCTGAAGCGCGAGAACGAAGGCCTGCGGGTCCCGGCCATCGTGTTCACGAAAGGCGGCGGCTTGTGGCTGGAGGAAATCGCCGACTCGGGCTGCGACGCGGTCGGCGTGGACTGGACCGTGAATCTGGGACGGGCTCGGGCGCGCGTCGGCGATCGCTGCGCACTGCAGGGAAATCTGGATCCGATGGCGCTCTTCGCGACCCCCGACCAGATCCGGGTCGAGGTCGCTCGCGTGCTGGACTCATTCGGAGCGCCGCGCAACGCCGACGACAGTATTGCCGGTCATGTCTTCAATCTCGGTCACGGGATCTCGCAGCACACTCCGCCCGAGAACGTTGGCGTGCTGGTGGAAGCCGTGCACGAGCACAGCCGCCACCTGCGAAGGTGAGCGGTCACTCAGCAAATGTCAAACTCGCGCCATTCCACTTGACTTATGCACAAAATCGCGCCCATCGAGAATCGATGCGGCTTTCCAAGGTATTCCCTGTCGAATGCCGCAAAAAATGGTTTTAACTCATTGAAATACAAGAAAATTAATATTTCAGTCATATGACTGGCGCCGTGTAATGCCGCGGCGGCCGGGGCACAGCCGAGCGCTTCCGCCGGGTTGTCCACAAAGTTTTCCACAAGCGGAAGGCTGGCGTCCTGACTCCTTCCAGATCATATAGTTAGATACCTAACTTCAAGTTGCACCTGATGACCGGCGCTTCGCACGTGCAACGCTATGTCGAAGTTGTCGTCGATCTTCCGCTTGAGCAACCGCTTGTCTATGCGCTGGATGAGCAGGCAAGCGCGATTGCGCGGCAGGGTCACCGTTGCATCGTCCCCGTCGGGCGGCGGACGCAGGTCGGTGTTATCACTGGCTTCAGCGAGCAGCCTGCAATCGACCTTGTTCGAATCAGGCCGGTCACTCGAATCCTCGACGACATCGAACCGCTGTCATTGCACTGGCTCGAGATCACGCGGTTCGCGAGCGAGTATTACCAGCACTCCTGGGGTGAGGTCGCGCTTCCGGCGCTGCCACCCGCATTGCGCGCCGTGCCGGGACCGCGCTACGCGCGCTCGGTTGAGCGGCTGCGGTCGCGGGCGTCGGAAATCGCCACGCCCGCAAGCTCCGTCGTGCCGACCGCGGAACAGGAGGCAGCGTTGCGAGTGCTCACCGAAGCCCACGGCTTCGGCACTTATCTGCTGTTTGGTGTGACAGGCAGTGGCAAGACCGAGGTCTACCTAGCCGCGATCGAGAGACTCATGGCTGCCGACCTCGGCTCGCAAGCGCTGCTTCTGGTGCCAGAGATCAACCTGACGCCGCAACTCGAGTCGTCGCTGCGCGGGCGCTTTCCGGGCATCGGCTGCGTCGCACTTCACAGTGGACTCAGCGACACGCAGCGATCATCGGTGTGGCTGGCGGCTCACGAAGGCCGTGCGCGGATAGTGATCGGGACCCGCCTCGCGGTGTTCGCCTCGATGCCGCGGCTCGCGATCATCGTCGTCGACGAGGAACACGACCCGTCGTACAAGGCCGGCGAAGGCGTTCGCTACTCGGCGCGCGACCTCGCGATCAAGCGCGCGCAGTTGCTCGGCATCCCGATCGTCCTGGGATCGGCAACGCCGTCGCTCGAAACCTGGGCCCGGGCGAAAACGGGCAGCGTGCGACTTCTGGAGCTCAAGCAGCGAATCGGCGCCGAGCAGAGCGCGCCCTCGGTCGAACTGATCGACAGTCGCACGCATCCGCCTGTGCACGGACTGTGCGAGCCGGTCGTGCAGGCTCTGAGCGACACGCTGGTGCGCGGGGAGCAGTCGCTGGTGTTCCTCAACCGGCGCGGCTATGCGCCGGTGGTCGCCTGTGATGCCTGCGGCTGGCTGTCGCACTGCCCGCGCTGCTCGACCTTCGCGGTGTTTCACAAGCCCGACCGCAGCCTGCATTGCCATCATTGCGGCTACAGCGAACGGGTCCCGCGGGCCTGCCCAACCTGCGGCAATCAGGGCCTGAAAGGCGTGGGCCACGGCACGCAGCGCATCGAGGAATCGCTGCAGGCGCGATTGCCGACGGCGCGCATCGTGCGGATCGATCGAGACTCGACGCGCCGCCGCCACTCCGCGGAGCACGCCTTCGATGCCGTGCACGCCGGCGCGGTCGACGTGCTCGTCGGCACCCAGATGATCGCGAAGGGCCACGACTATCAGCGCGTCTCGCTGGTCGTCGTCGTCAACCCCGACGGCCAGCTCGTGTCACATGACTTTCGCGCGCCCGAGCGGCTCTTTTCCACGCTCTTGCAGGTGGCTGGCCGCGCGGGCCGTGCGGGCCTGCCAAGCCGCGTGCTGGTCCAGACCCGCTTTCCCGGTCATCCGCTGTTCGCCGCGCTCGCGCGCCGGGACTTCGCGGCCTTTGCCGACGAGCAACTCGCCGAGAGGCGCGCGGCGAACATGCCGCCGTATTCGCATCAGGCGCTGCTGACTGCGGAGGCGCGTTCAATGGATTCGGCACTGGGTTTCCTGCGCGATGCCCGCGAGTCCGCGGGCTCGACGGCCGGCGTCCGACTCTACGATCCCGTGCCGATGCCGATGCAGCGGCTCGCAGGCGCCGAGCGCGCGCAACTGCTGGTAGAAGCCGACCGCAGGAGTGCGCTTCAGCCGTTTCTCCGAACCTGGCTGGCGGCACTGCGCGCCCGGCGCTCGCCGGTCCGCTGGCAGATCGAAGTGGATCCGCAGCAGATCTGAGTGCGAAGTTCATGGAATAGAAAGGCAGTTGCGACTGTTCGCTCCGTGTCACCCACCCTGAAGGAGCAATCCATGCGCAAGCTCTTGGCCGCCGTTACCGCCGTCGCAGTCGTAGTTATCGCCGCCTGTTCCACCTATGCTCCGATGGCGTCGTCTCCCGTGAAGACGATGGACGGCGTGCTGACCAATGCGGGCGGAATGACGCTCTATACGTTCGACAAGGATGCAGCCGGCAGCGGCAAGAGCGTCTGCAACGGCCCGTGCGCGGTGAACTGGCCACCGCTGATGGCGGCCGCTGACTCCAGGGCGAGCGGCGACTATACGATCGTCGTGCGCGACGACGGCAGCCGGCAATGGGCCTACAAGGGCAAGCCTCTGTACCTGTGGATCAAGGACACGAAGCCGGGCGACCGAACCGGGGATGGTGTCAACAATGTCTGGCGCGTCGCGCGGCCCTGAACCTCAAACTCAGACGTGAGCGCGTTCACCGCGGCCGAGGTCGAAGCGCTGATTCCGCGCTTGCGCCGCTATGCGCGCGCGCTGGCCGGAAGCCGCGAGGCCGCCGACGACCTGACACAGGACACGCTCGAGCGGGCCTGGGGCAAGCGCGCACTCTGGCGGCCTGGCACGAATCTGCGCGCCTGGCTGTTCACGGTGATGCACAACGTTCATGTGAACGGACTGAGGACTGCGCGCCGGACGGAGGCAAGCGGAAGCGATGCCGAAGAGGAGCGTCTTCCCACAGCGAGCTCGTCGGTCGAGACCGGCATCGTCCTCGGGGAGCTGCGCGCAGCGCTGGCCGCGCTGCCGGATGACCAGCGTGAGGTCGTACTGCTGGTCGGGCTCGAGCAACTGAGCTATGCCGAGGCGGCCGAGGTCCTCGGGATTCCGGCGGGCACCGTGATGTCGCGTCTCGCTCGCGGCCGCGAGCGCCTGCGCACGCTGCTGGAAACTGGCACCGGCAACGCGGGTCGCGCCGCACTGCTGCGACGGGTGAAATGAAATGGAAAGCGAACGACTCCACGCCTACGTCGACAATGCGCTGACGGCAGAAGAACAGCGCGCGGTTGAAGCCGCGATCGCCAGCGATCCTGAACTCGCCGAGAAAGTTCGCGCGTACAAGGCGCAGAACGAGGCGTTGCATCAGCTTTACGACCCGGTGCTGGCCGAAGCGCACGATTTGCGGATCGAGCAGCGCCGGCTCATCGGTCGTTGGCTCGCTCTGGCGGCGACTCTGATGCTCGGGCTCGCGATCGGCTTCGTGGTGCGCGGATGGATCGCGCTGCCTGCTGCGCAGCAGACGATCGCCCGCCAGGCGGCGCTGGCTCACGTTGCTTACGTGCCGGAGGTCCGGCACCCGGTCGAGGTCGCGGCGGCCGAGGAGCAGCATCTCGTCGCCTGGCTGTCGAAACGACTGGCGGCGCCGTTGCGGGCGCCGACGCTCGCGGCCTC
>DAINBQ010000043.1:12014-17347 GCA_036732825.1 Burkholderiaceae bacterium
TTCGTCACCGACGCGGTCAGGCCGTCGATACCGGCCTTCATGCGCGGCGCCCACGCGGCCTTGTCACCCAGCTTCGGCGCACCGGCCACGCCGGCCGCGTGGCAGGCACTGCAGCCGGAGGCGTAGATCTTCGCGCCGTCTGGTTTGCCGGCCGCTGCCGGAGCTGGTGCGGCAACTGCCGCCGGCGCAGCTGAAACCGGCTGGGCCGCGCCCTGGCTGGACATGAACATGTAAAGCACCGCGGATTTCATTTCGGCGTCGGTCAGGTTCGCCATGCCTCCGCGCGCCGGCATCTTTCCGTGGCCGCGAATTGCCGACAGCGTCACCCGGTCCACCCCAAGGGAAACGCGCTTGGCCCAGGCCGAACGATCACCGATCTTGGGCGCGCCGCCGGTGCCGGCCACATGGCAGCCGCTGCAGGTTTCCTGCACGATTTGTTCTCCGCCGCGTGGAGAGCCCGCCGCGACAGAGGCCGTCGCCTCGGGCTCCTTGAACTTCGCGCCCGCACGGTTGCCGATGAAGGCCACGGCGCGCGCGACTTCGATCGGGTCCAGATCGGGATTGCCGCCCTTGGGCGGCATCGCCTTGAATCCCTCGATCCCATGCTTGACCAATGTGTCGAAACCCTGCTTCAGCCGTGGCGCCCAGGCTGCCGTATCGCCGGTCTTCGGCGCACCCGCCAGTCCCGCGTCGTGGCAGACAGCACAGGCCAGCTTGTAGACGGCCTCGCCCGATTGCAAGGTGCGCGCGCCGCCCGCCGCCGCGAATGCGACGCTGCCCACCGGCTTCAGTCGATCGGCGATCGCTTCCGGCGTCAGCGCATCGGACCCTGCGCCGCTGGTCGAACGTCCGGCGACGAATGTGGCCAGCAGGATGATCAGGATCACCGGCACCACGAACGCGAGCACGACGACGGTGATCAGTTGTCGCGGGGTCTTGATCGGGGACTGGTGTGTGTGGTCGACCGGGTCGTCGGACATCAGGGGCTCCTGGCCGTGCGCCGCATGCAGCGGGGTTCTACAGAGGTGGACTCGCGCTAATTGGCCAGCTGAAAGGCCGTCATTGCGAAGCTTTGAAGTATAGCTCGCAGCGATGTCCGGACCGTCCCGAACGCGCTCGCGCTCCCGAGCAACATGGGCGATGCGCGATGAAAACGGCTACCATGCGTCCCGCGCGAGATCGTCGCGCGTCGCAGCGCGAGTTGCCGGTCAGGATTGGCCGCGTTGCGAGTTCTTCCTCGCATTCCGGGCACGCGCCCGTAGCTCAGTGGATAGAGTACTGGCCTCCGAAGCCAGGGGTCGTGGGTTCGAATCCCGCCGGGCGCGCCAAACTTCCCTCCCTCGTCGGTTTCTGCGTGGAGTCTCCAGCGCTGCGTGGCCGCGCGCGGCACCGGGCGGCCGGAGGTGACAGAATGTCTCTTCGACCACGACCCGAACAGCGAGGCTGAGCATGACGAGTAGTTCGCACGGTGGCCCGGTGCCGACCAACATCACACTGCATTCGGCATCGCGCGTGCTCGAGATCGAGTTCGACGACGGCCAGGCGTTCAAGCTGCCGTTCGAGTTCCTGCGTGTGTACTCGCCGTCGGCCGAGGTCCGGGGTCACGGGCCGGGCCAGGAGACGTTGCAGGTCGGCCTGCAGGACGTGACGATCACGGAGCTGCAGCCGGTCGGCCATTACGCGGTGATGCCGGTGTTCTCCGATGGTCACACGAGCGGCATCTACTCATGGGAGTATTTGTACGAGCTTGGCGTCAACCAGGCGCGGCTGTGGGCCCAGTATCTGGCGGAGCTCGAGGCGGCCGGCGCCAGCCGGGTCCCGAACGCGCCGGAGAACGCGGCGTTCATGGCGCAGCAACGCGCGGGCTGCGGCCACCATTGAATGTGCGCCGCCTTTACGTTGTCCCCCGCCTGATCGCATGAGCGAGCACCGCAGCGACAAGACAACGCACTTCGGTTTCCAGGAAGTCGTCGAGACGGAGAAGGCCGAACGCGTGGCCGGCGTGTTCGACTCGGTCGCGTCGAAGTACGACATCATGAACGACGTGATGTCGGTCGGGCTACACCGCATCTGGAAGGCGTTCACGGTGCGGCAGGCCCAGGTTCGTCCCGGCATGAAGCTCCTCGACATCGCCGGCGGCACCGGAGACCTCGCAAAGGCGTTCGCGAAGCAGGCCGGTCCGACGGGCGAAGTCTGGCTCACCGACATCAACGGTTCGATGCTCGCGGCCGGGCGCGACCGCCTGCTCGATGCCGGTCTGACGCTTCCGCTGGCGCAGTGCGACGCCGAGAAGCTGCCGTTTCCGAGCGCGCGTTTCGATGTCGTCAGCGTCGCGTTCGGGCTCCGCAACATGACGCAGAAGGATGTCGCGCTGGCCGAGATGCAGCGCGTGCTGAAGCCGGGCGGACGCCTGCTGGTGCTCGAGTTTTCCCGCATTTGGCAGCCGCTCGCGCCTCTGTACGATGCCTATTCGTTCAGCGTGCTGCCCTGGCTGGGCAAGAAAATTGCTGGCGACAGCGACAGCTATCGCTACCTGGCCGAATCCATCCGCATGCATCCGCCCCAGGACGAACTGGCGAAGTTGATGGAACGCGCGGGCTTCGACACCGTCAAATGGTTCAATCTGACCGCGGGCGTGTGTGCGCTCCACGTCGGCACGAAGTACTGAACTCGGAGGTTCGATGAAGAAGTTACTGGCTGGTCTGATGATCGGCGCCCTCGCCGCCACGTTCGCATTCGACGCGGACGCACAGCGCCGTTTCGGCGGAGGCCGGACTTTCGGCAAGCAGTCGCCACAGGTGCAGCAGCGGCAGGCGACCCCACAGCAGACACCGCAGCAATCGCAGGCAGGTTCGACTCAACAGGCGCCGGCCGCGGGCGCTGCCGCGAAGTCCGCACCGGCCGCTGCGCCGCGCAGTCCTTTGCGCGGCGCATTGATGGGGCTGGCCGCCGGCCTCGGCATCGCGGCGCTCGCTTCGTGGCTGGGCCTCAGCGAGGCACTGACGATGATCCTGACGGTGCTGCTGGTGGGCATGGCGATCATGCTGCTGGCGGGCTTCGTGCTGCGCCGGTTGGGTGGCAAGGCACCGCAACCGGCCTATTCGGCGCCTGCGCGTGCCCCCAGCCCGGGGACCTACAGCCACGTCGGCTATGAGACTTCGCCCGCGCCGCTGCAGCGCCCCGCCGTCACAGGCAGCGGCGCGCGGCCGGGTTCGGCGATGGATCAGTTCACGCGCGGCAACGGGGCAAGCGCGCCCTGGGGAATTCCGGCGGGGTTCGACACGAAGGCGTTTCTGGCGGCCGCGAAGGACAACTACGCGCGTCTGCAGCAAGCGTGGGACCGCGGCGACCTCGACGATCTCGCCGAGTTCACGACCAACCAGATGTTCGTCACGCTGACGCACGACCTGCATGACCGCGCCGGCAAGACCCGCACCGAAGTGGTCGCGCTCGACGCCGAGTTGCTTGGAATCGAGTCGACCGCGGACGAGCACATCGCAAGCGTGAAATTCGACGGTACGCTGAAGGTGGACGGCGAGATCGAGCGCGTGTCCGAGGTCTGGAACCTGACGAAGCCGCTGCACGGCGGCGGCTGGGTGCTGGCGGGGATACAGCAGGTGGCTTGAGCGGGCAAAGTGTACGCAGCGCTGCGCGCTGCACGTGCACTTTGCCCGGCTGACTGGCGCATCGGGCTTGGGGCGGCCCGGCGCCCGATGCGAGCACAACGGCACGAGAAAGGGGCGTCATTCGACGCCCCTTTCGTTACGTAGACTACGAGCATGCTTCAGGAACTCGCCAATTCCGCGGCCATCGCGGCGCTGAACCGGATGCTCGCGCGCGAGGCCTGGGCGCGCGAAAAGCTGGCGCCGTTCACTGGGCGAAGCGCGCGCTTCGACGCGGCGCCGTTTTCGATCACTCTGAACATCAGCGAGGACGGCACCTTCAGCGCTGCGGGCGAGGAGGAACCGGCGGTGACGGTCGCAGTCGCGCTGTCGACACTGCCGCTCGCGCTGACCGACCCTGCAGCGGCGATGAAGGATGTGCGGCTCGCCGGCGATGCCGAGTTTGCGCAGGCGCTCGCCTTCGTCCTGCAGAACCTGCGGCCCGAACCCGAGGAAGAGCTGTCGCGTTTCGTCGGCGACATCGCCGCGCAGCGCATCGTCGGCCTGCTGCGCCTGAGCGCGTCGCACTGGCGGGACCTCGCAGAACGCATGCTCGACAACACCGCGAATTACTTCGTCACCGAGGACCCGATGCTGGTTCCGCGCGCGGAGGTCGAGGCGTTCAACCAGGATGTTGACCGCCTGCGCGATGACGTCGCGCGGCTGGAAAAACGCATCGAACTCGCCGCGCGCCGCTGAGGAGTGCGGTCGCGGAGGCGGCCCTACAATCGCCGCCATGCGCGTTTTCAGGCTGCTTCGCATCCTCTCGGTCGTCTGGCGCTACCGGCTCGACGAGATCGTCGTTTCCAGCCTGCGCAATCCGGCTCTGGTGCGGCTGGTCGCGTGGACGACTTTCGGCGCACCGCGCGAGCCGCGCGGCATCCGGCTGCGGCGCGCGCTCGAGGATCTCGGTCCGATCTTCGTCAAGTTCGGCCAGGTGCTGTCGACGCGACGCGACCTGCTGCCGCCCGACGTCGCTGACGAACTGGCGAAGCTGCAGGACCGCGTACCGCCCTTTCCGTCCGATGTCGCAATCCGCGAGATCGAGCGTGGCCTCGGCCGGCCGCTCGATGAAGTGTTCGCGAGCTTCGAGCGTGAGCCGGTGGCGTCGGCGTCGATCGCGCAGGTGCATTTCGCGGTGGTGAAGGACGCCCCGCACGCCGGCAAGGAAGTCGCGGTCAAGGTGCTGCGGCCGAACATGATGCAGGCGATCGAAAAGGACCTGTCGCTGATGCAGATCGGCGCCACGCTGGTCGAGCGCCTGTGGCGCGACGGCAAGCGGCTGCGCCCGCGCGATGTCGTCGCCGAGTTCGACATGATCCTGCACGACGAGCTCGATCTGATGCGGGAGGCGGCCAACGCATCGCAGCTGCGGCGCAATTTCGCCGGCTCCAAGCTGCTGGTCGTGCCCGAGATGTATTTCGACTACTGCAGTGAGAACGTGCTCGTGATGGAGCGCATGCACGGCATCCCGATCAGCCAGGTCGAGCGGCTGAAGGAGGCCGGCATCGACATCAAGAAGCTTTCGCGCGACGGGGTGACGCTGTTCTTCACGCAGGTCTTCGACCACGCGTTCTTCCACGCCGACATGCATCCGGGCAACATCCTGGTCGGCATCAACGGCGACCAGTTCAACAAGTACATCGGCCTCGACTACGGCATCGTCGGCAC
>DAINBQ010000044.1:0-13539 GCA_036732825.1 Burkholderiaceae bacterium
GCGAACGTCAGCAGGTCCACCATCCGGAAATTACCGTCGCCGGCGCGGGTCGGCAGCGTCGGCGTCCAGCGCGGCGACGCCGACAGGAACGAATTGCGATCGCCGCGCAGGATCCCGATGATCGTCTCACCGACGATGCGGCCGCCGACCGGTCCGAGGAACTGGCCGTCGTTCACGACGGCCGCCTCCTTCAGGCAGTAGTACCAGAGCGGCGTGCTGCGATCCAGGCCGACCCCGTAGCCGGCCAGTTCTGCCAGGTCACGCGGCGCGAGCGGCGGCACCCCGAGCGCGTCGGCCACACGCTGGCCCGACGGCAGCTGCCAGGTGAAGTGGCGTAGCAGATTGCGCTGCGGCAGCGAGGCCGGCAGCGATCCGTCGGCAATGGCGCCCAGCGGAAGGTTGAACAGCGGCGTCGAGATGCGCGTGTCGATGCGCTTGCGCGGCTTGACTTCGCCGTCGCGGAAGTCGAAGAAAGTCTGCCAGCCGATGAAACGCCGCGCCGCGCGCGCGCCACCGCGCAGGTCGACCGGATCGGCCTGGCCCTCGCCAGCCGGGTCGAACACGAAGCCGAAGAACGCTACGCCGTTGTCGCCGCGCAGGTTGGCGCGGTACGACGGTCGCACACCACTGTGGCCGAAGCGGTAGGCCGCGCCCTGGAACTCGACCGGGATCGCCGACATCTCTTCTTCGTGGCCGTGGCCGTGGCCGCGTCCGCGCCGGCCGCCCGTGAGAATTTCGTTGACCAGCGGCTGCCCGATGAACGACGGCAGGATCTCGTGCAGCACGATCCACTGGTAGTGCCAGGTCACCAGCCGGCGCGCCTGCGCGAACAGTTCGGTCGCGTCGGACACTCCAGTCGCACGAAGGTGGTCGATCACGCGGTTGTGGAACAGCAGGAAGGCCACCTGCAGGCCGGAGATGATCAGGTTCTCGTCGTTGCGCGGCTCGGCGACGATTGCCCGACCGTCGCTGGTGCGTGGCAGATCCTCGAACAGGCCACCGCTTTCGACCTTGAATTTCACGCGGTCGCGCGGGTCGTACAGCAGCGGGTCGGCCACCGGGCCGCCGCCGTAGACCGAGTCGAGATCGAGCGCCGGGATGCGGCCGTTGGGCGACGAACGCGGCGGTGTCGGCACCCCGAGCCGCGAACTCGTATCGAATGTCATGTCGTGATCGATGAACTGGCCGACGAAGGTCGTCCCGGCGTTGCCGCTGGGCATTGCCGCGTCGGGATTGTTCACGCGCATCGCCGGGTCGACGATCAACGCGATCGGTCCCGCCTGCAGCGGGTCGCGCGCGTCCATCGGACCGCCGGCCCGGCCCAGATCGATCAGCGCGGCGGCAAGCTGCGGCGAGGGTTCCGCGAATGGCGGCAGGCCTGGAAACATGCGGGTGAATCGGGACGCCGCGCCCTGCGCACGCGCCGCCGACACGCCAAGAGAAGCAGCGCCGAGCAAAGCGGGGCTCGCGACGAGCCCACCCAGAAGCCGCCGCCGAGACGGCTGGCCACAACCTGAATCGAATTGATCCATCGTTCCTCCCCGTGAATGTGCGCCGACCGGCTGTTTATGCGTCGGCTTCCCCGAGGGCACAAGCTCAGCAGGTGCCCTTCTCTGCTAGGTCAATCGGATTACGGAAGGGAAAAACGACACGAGACGGCCGACGAACGGCAGGTCGCCCCTGGATCAGACATTCGGAAGTCGCGCTAGCCGAGGCCGACCGAATGCTCGACGGCGCCGTCCCAAGTTGACGTTAACGTCAACTTGCTATAGTCGGTGCATCCTGCCGGTCCTGCCTTCATGAAATTCGTCGCCTGCAACCCGGAATTCGAGCTGCGCGTGCGCGATTCCTTTGCGCGCCAGGCCGCGATGGGCCTGATCGGCGCGCAGATGACGACCGTCGAGCCGGGCCGTTGCACGATCGAGCTGCCGGTGCGCGACGACCTGACGCAGCAGCACCGCTACGTTCACGGCGGGATCGTCGGCATGATCGCCGACAGCGCGGGCGGCTACTCCGCGTTTACGCTGATGCCGGCCGATGCGTCGGTGCTCACCGTCGAATACAAGATCAACATGCTCGCGCCGGCGCAGGGCGAGCGCCTGATTGCCCGCGGCCAGGTGATCAAGCCGGGCCGGACGCTCAGTATCGTGCGCGCCGACGTGGTCGCCGTCGCGGAGGGCGCTGAGACGCTGATCGCCACCATGCAGCAGACGCTGATGGTCATGCACGGCATGCCTGACCAGCGGGTCTGAGGAGAACCAAATGCAACTGCCCGGACTGAATTTCGACCTCGGCAGCGACATCGATGCGCTGCGCGAAGCGGTGCACGACTTCGCGCAGGCGGAGATCGCGCCGCGCGCCGCGGAGATCGACCGCAGCGACCAGTTCCCGATGGAGCTGTGGCGCAAGCTGGGCGAACTCGGAGTGCTCGGCATCACGGTCGAGGAGGACTACGGCGGTGCGCAGATGGGCTACCTCGCGCACATCGTCGCGATGGAGGAGATCTCGCGCGCCAGCGCGTCGGTCGGCCTCTCGTACGGCGCGCATTCGAACCTGTGCATGAACCAGATCAAGCGCAACGGCAGTGCCGCGCAAAAGAAGAAGTACCTGCCGAAGCTCGTCAGCGGCGAACACGTCGGCGCGCTCGCGATGAGCGAATCGAATGCCGGCTCTGACGTCGTCAGCATGCGGTTGAAAGCCGACTTCAAGGGCAACCGCTACGTGCTGAACGGCACCAAGATGTGGATCACAAACGGTCCCGATTGCGACACGCTGGTCGTTTACGCGAAGACCGACCCGCAGATGGGCGCGCGCGGCATGACGACCTTCATCGTCGAGAAGGGCATGAAGGGCTTCTCGGTGGCGCAGAAGCTCGACAAGCTCGGCATGCGGGGCTCGCACACCGGCGAACTCGTGTTCGAGAACGTCGAGGTGCCGGCCGAAAACGTGCTCGGCGAGGAAGGCGGCGGCGCGAAGGTGCTGATGAGCGGGCTGGACTTCGAGCGCGCAGTTTTGTCCGGCGGTCCGCTCGGCATCATGAGCGCATGCATGGATGTTGTGCTGCCCTACGTGCACGACCGCCAGCAGTTCGGCCAGCCGATCGGCGAATTCCAGCTGATGCAGGGCAAGCTCGCCGACATGTACTCGACGATGATGGCCTGCCGCGCGTATGTGTATGCGGTCGGCAAGGCCTGCGACGCTGCGACGCCGGCCACCATGCGCAATCTGCGCAAGGACGCCGCGGCCGCGATCCTCTACTCGGCGGAGAAGGCGACCTGGATGGCCGGCGAGGCGATCCAGGCGCTCGGCGGCAACGGTTACATCAACGACTACCCGGCCGGCCGCCTGTGGCGCGATGCGAAGCTCTACGAAATCGGTGCCGGCACGTCGGAGATCCGCCGCATGCTGATCGGCCGCGAGCTCTTCTCCGAGACGATGTAACGATGGACACCCGGCTCGCCGCCGACAGCGCCGACAACAGCGTCCCGAAGGAAGGCCGGGTGGCGGCCTTCTGGGCCGACTTCTGTCGCGCGACGCAACTGGCGGAAACCACCCCTTACCAGGCGTGGTACTTCGGCGATTCGCCCGAACTCGCGCATGAACTCGTCGAGCTGGTACTGCACGGACCGAAGCGGGCCACTGCCGGGCTGTGTGAACTCAACGACACGATGCCGCAGGTCGCACCGGTGGCCGATGGCTACTCGGTGGTCACCGAGCACGACGGCACGCCACGCGCGGTGATCCGCACGACAGTGCTCGAGCGCCGGCCGTTCTCCGAAGTCGATGCGGCCTTCGCGTGGGACGAAGGCGAAGGCGACCGTACGCTCGCCGACTGGAAGGACGGACACCGCCGCTTCTTCACGCGCGAACTGGCTGCGCTCGGACGTGTCTTCGATGAAGGCATGCTGGTCGACCTCGAGCGTTTCGAGCTGCTCTATCCGTTCGAGCAGGCGCTCGATCCGGTCGACTGCGGGCCGCGCCTGCTGCCAGGCCTGATTCCCGGCGCGCTCGCGGCCAGCGCCGCGCTGCAGACGCGCTACTACGCGCGCGAACACGGCTTCGGAGTGTTCTTCGAAGCCGGCCGCATGGCCGACATCTCGGACTTCCTCACCCGCTACAACGCTGAGCGCGACGGCGTCTGGGTCGTGGTCGACGCCGGTCGGGTGCTCGGCACCATCGTGATCGACGGCGGGGCGTCCGACGATTTAACCAGTGCCCAGTTGCGCTGGTTCATCATGGACGACTCGCTGCGGGGCCGCGGCATGGGTCGACGCATGATGGCCACGGCGCTGGACTTCGCCCGCGAGCGCTATGCACGCGTCCGCCTCGGGACGTTTGCCGGGCTGGAGGCGGCCCGTCACCTCTACGAGTCGTTCGGTTTCCGCAAGGTCTACGAAGAGCCGTCGACAAGCTGGGGGCCCGAAGTGCTCGAGCAGCGCTGGGAACTGCCGTGACG
Organism: Burkholderiaceae bacterium; assembly: GCA_036732825.1. Lineage (GTDB taxonomy): Bacteria > Pseudomonadota > Gammaproteobacteria > Burkholderiales > Burkholderiaceae_F > DAINBQ01. Next base: position 4,457 of record DAINBQ010000044.1, read on the forward strand.
ATCTTCGGCCTTGGGTTCGACAAGTTGGCGCTTTTTGCCTTCGCGGTGCTGCTGCTGGCCGCGACCCCGGGCCCGGTGTGGGTCTACCTGATCTCGCGCACGCTGGCGCAGGGGCGGCGCGCCGGCTACTTCTCGCTGCTCGGCGTGATGGCCGGCGTCTTCTTTCACCTGTGCCTGGCCGCGTTCGGGCTTTCCGCACTGCTGCTTGCGGTGCCGGTCGCCTTCGACGCGATCAAGCTCGCGGGCGCGGCGTACCTGCTCTGGCTCGCGATCACGACCGTGCGCGGCGCCGGCTTCTCGTTCACGCCAGAGCCGCTGGAACCGGTGCCCGATCGCGTCCTGTTCCGCCAGGCGCTGGTCGCGTCGGTCGTGAATCCGAAAGTCGCGATGTTCTACCTGTCGTTGTTCCCGCAGTTCGTGAACCCGGCTGCGGGATCGGTGCTGGCGCAGAGCCTGGTCCTCGGCGTAGTGCACGTGACGATCTCGACACTGGTCGACGGCGCGCTGGTCACGGTCGCCGGCGCACTAGCGGGCTGGTTCGCGCGCCGGCCGGGATGGCTCAGGATGCAGCGCTGGTTCCTCGGCACCGCGTTTGGCGCGCTCGCGGTCTGGCTGGCGGCCACGCCGCGCCATGCGCCGGCGCCCTAGCGGCGACCCCATGCTGATGAACGAACGCGCACTGCCCGAGGCGGTTTCATTCGACCGGTCGATGCCGTCGCCCGCCGGCATCGCGCGCGCGATCCTCGACGGATTCAACCGGCACTACCGGCGCTTCCGCTATGTCGCGCAGCAGGCCAAGCAACTGTACGAGAACCGCGACTGGCACACGATGCGCGAGCGGGCGCGCGAGCGGATCGACTTCTACGACCAGCGCGTGCTCGATGCAGTCGGGCGCATCGATCGCGAGTTCGACCTCGCATCGCTGACCGACCACGAGCGCGACGCGCTGTGGCAGGCGGTCAAGCAGCACTATGTCGCGCTGCTGGCAGAGCACCGGCAGCCCGAGTGTGCGGAAACATTCTTCAACTCGGTATGCACGAAGCTGCTGCATCGCGACTACTTCCGCAACAGCTTCATCTTCGTGCGACCGGGCGTGGCGACCGACTACATGGACTCGGACCCGCCGTCGTATCGCAGTTACTACCCGGCCACCGAAGGCCTGCGCAACTCGCTGCGCCGAATCGTCATCGACTTCGGCCTCGCGTGCCGCTGGGATGACGTCGAGCGCGACCTGCGCCGGCTGGTGCGCGCCGTCTGCGATGCGCATCGCAGCGGCGAGGCGTTTCCGCGGCCCTGGACAGTGGAACCCGACTGCCAGATCCAGGTCCTGTCGAATCTCTTCTTCCGCAACAAGGGCGCCTACATCGTCGGCCGCGTGATCAACGCAGCGCGCATCACGCCGGTCGCGATCCCGATCCTGCAGAACTCCAGGGGCGAACTGTTCCTCGACACGGCGCTGTTCACGAGCGACCTGCTGGCGACGCTGTTCTCGTTCACACGCGCCTACTTCCTAGTGGACATGGAAGCGCCGGCGGCCTACGTCGATTTCCTGCGCTCGATCCTGCCGACCAAGCCGGCTTCCGAGCTGTACACGATGGTCGGGCTGGCCAAGCAGGGCAAGACGCTCTTCTACCGCGACTTCCTGCACCACCTGAAGCACTCGACGGACCAGTTCGTCATCGCGCCGGGCATCAAGGGGCTCGTGATGACGGTATTCACGTTGCCGTCCTACCCGTACGTGTTCAAGCTGATCAACGACGTGATCCCGTACCCGAAGGAGACCGACCGGGAGCAGATCATGTCGAAGTACCAGCTGGTGAAGAAACATGACCGCGTTGGCCGCATGGCCGATACCTGGGAGTACTCGCAGGTCACGCTGCCGCGGGCCCGCCTCTCGCCGGCCCTGCTGCAGGAGCTGCTCGCCCTTTGCCCCAGCATCATCAAGTTCGATGCCGACACGATCCTGATCGACCACGTTTACATCGAACGCAGGATGACGCCGCTCAACATCTACCTGACGCACGCGACCGACACTGAGCTCGACCATGCGGTGCTCGAGTACGGCAATGCGATCAAGGATCTGGCCGGCGCCAACATCTTCCCCGGGGACATGCTCTACAAGAACTTCGGCGTCACCCGGCTCGACCGCGTCGTGTTCTACGACTACGACGAGATCGAATACATGACCGACTGCAATTTCCGGCGCGTGCCGCAAGCCCAGAACGAAGACGACGAGCTCGCGGCCGAAGCCTGGTACCGCGTCGAGAAGCGCGACATGTTCCCCGAGCAATGGGGCGTGTTCCTGCTCGGGGATGACCGCATCCGGGCGGCGTTTCTCAAGCATCACGCCGACCTGCTCACGCCGGACTTCTGGAATGCGCGCAAGCGACGGATCCAGGAAGGCGAGCTGGAAGACGTATTCCCGTACCCGCCCGAGCGCCGCTTTCGCAACCGCTATGCGTCAGAATCCACCACTGAACCAAGGAGCAGATCATGAGCGATTCCATCGTCATCGTTTCCGCTGCACGTACGCCGATCGGCGGACTGCTGGGTGATTTTTCCTCGCTGCAGGCATGGCAACTCGGTGCCGTCGCGATCAAGGCGGCGGTCGAGCGCGCCGGAATCAAGGGCGACAGCGTCGACGAAGTCCTGATGGGGTGCTGCCTGATGGCGGGCCAGGGCCAGGCGCCCGCGCGCCAGGCAACGCTCGCTGCGGGTCTTCCGAAGTCGGCGGGCGCCGTCACGCTCTCGAAGATGTGCGGCTCCGGCATGCGCACGATGATGTTCGCGCACGACATGCTGGTGGCGGGCAGCGCGACGGTGATCGTCGCCGGCGGCATGGAAAGCATGACCAACGCACCGCACCTGCTGGTTGGCGCGCGCAAGGGCTATCGGTATGGCGCGGTCACGACCTATGACCACATGGCTCTCGACGGGCTGGAGGACGCCTATGACCGCGGCAAGGCGATGGGTGTCTTCGCCGAGGAGTGCGTCGCCAAGTATTCGTTCACGCGCGAGGCCCAGGACAAGTTCGCGATCGCATCGACCGAACGCGCGATGAAGGCCAACACCGACGGCAGCTTTGCGTGGGAGATGGCGGCAGTGAAGGTGCCCGGCAAGGGCGGCGACACCGAGATCGCGAAGGACGAACAGCCGTTCAAGGCCAAGCTCGACAAGATCCCCGGGCTGAAACCTGCATTCAAGAAGGACGGGACGATCACGGCGGCCAACGCATCGTCGATCTCCGACGGAGCGGCAGCACTGGTGCTGATGCGCGCATCGACCGCCAAGGAGCTCGGCTGCAAGCCGATCGCCCGCATCGTTGCGCACTCCGTCCATGCGCAGGCGCCCGAGTGGTTCACGACGGCGCCGATAGGCGCGATCGACAAAGTGCTGAGGAAGGCCGAATGGAGGGCGGGAGACGTCGATCTGTGGGAGGTCAACGAGGCATTCGCCGCCGTCACGATGGCTGCGATGACCGAATACAAGCTGCCGCACGACAAGGTCAACATCCACGGCGGTGCCTGCGCGCTCGGACACCCGATCGGCGCGTCGGGCGCGCGCATCGTCGTGACGCTGCTCGGCGCGCTGAAGAAGACCGGCGGCAAGCGTGGCGTGGCGGCGCTCTGCATCGGCGGCGGGGAGGCAACCGCAATGGCGCTCGAGATGCTCTGAGCCGGCAACGTCTGCAGACGACGCAATCATGTTCGGGACCCATGACCTCGGGCTGTTCGTTCTTACGGCGCTCGTGCTGAACGCGACACCCGGGGTCGACTTCCTGTACACGGTGACGCGCACGCTGCAGCTCGGCGCCCGGGGCGGCGTGGCCGCCGCGCTCGGCATCAGTGCCGGCTGCGTCGTTCACGCGCTGGCGGCTGCGCTCGGGCTTGCCGCCGTGCTGACCACGTCGGCGCTCGCGTTCACGGTCGTCAAGTGGATCGGCGCGGCCTACCTGCTGTGGCTGGCGATGGGAATGCTGCGCGACGCCTGGCGCGGCCGCGCTCCGGAGCCTGTCGTCGCAAGTGTCGGTCCGGCGTCGATGCGCACCGTTTTCGCGCAGGGGTTCCTGACCAATGTGCTGAACCCGAAGGTGGCGCTCTTCTTTCTCGCGCTGCTGCCGCAGTTCATCGACTCCGATGCGGCCAGCAAGCCGCTCGCCTTCCTGTTCCTCGGCGCGATCTTCATCGTGAACGGCACGCTGTTCCTGTTCGCGCTGGTCGCCGTCGCTGCGCATGCGCGCCGGCTGCGCGTTGCGCCGAACGCGCGGCGCGCGCTGAATGCTGCCGGCGGCGCGCTGTTCGCGACGCTCGCGGCGCGGCTGGCGATGGCGGAGCGCTGATGAGCACGGTGCTCGTCGTCGGCGCTTCACGCGGGATCGGCCTGGAGTTCGCGCGTCAATATGCAGCGGACGGCGCGCGCGTGATCGCGACGCACCGCTCGCCGGCTGCGGCCGCCCCGCTGCGCGCGCTCGGCGCGAAGCCGGTGGCACTGGACCTGCTCGACGAGCACGCGCTTGCGGGCTTCACCGATCAGCTGGCCGCGGAGAAGATCGACATCATGATCCTGAATGCCGGCCTGTACGGTCCGCGGACCAGCGCGATTGCGGCGCCGGGCGGGCTGGATTTCGATGCGGTGATGCAGACCAATGTGCGCGCGCCGATGCAGCTGATCGCGATGCTCGCGCCCAACCTCGTCGCCGCGCGCGGCAAGCTGGCTGTGATATCGAGCCGCATGGGCTCGATATCACTGATGACGAGCACGGCGGGCTGGCTGTACCGTGCGAGCAAGGCCGCAGTGAATTCGGCGCTGCGGTCGACCAGCCTCGAGCTCGGTCCGCAGGGCGTCGTGTGCATCGCGTTTCATCCCGGTTGGGTCCGGACCGACATGGGAGGTGCCGGCGCTGACATCGATGCCAGCGCGAGCGTGGCCGGGATGCGGCGCGTGCTCGCCACGGCCAACGACTCGTCGAACGGAAAGTTCCTCAACTACAACGGCGAGCAGCTGGCCTGGTAATGCGCGATGAACGACAAGCGACTGATTTCCTCCGGGTCTGACTTTGAAGCCGTCGCCGGCTACAGTCGCGCGGTGGTCGAAGGCGCGTACGTGCACGTCGCCGGCACGACCGGCTTCGATTACGCGGCGATGACAATCGACGAAGATCCGGCCGCGCAGACGCATCAGTGTTTTCGCAACATCGCAGCGGCGCTGGGTCAGGCTGGCTGTTCGCTCGATGATGTCGTGCGCGTCCGCTACTACCTGGCGAGCGCCGATTCGTTCCAGGCGCTGGCGCCGATCTTCGGCGAATACTTCCAGCGCGCGCGCCCGGCCGCGACCGCAATCGTCTGCGGGCTGGTCGATCCGCGCATGAAGATCGAGATCGAAGTGACTGCCCGCCGCCCCGCCTGGAGCTGAACGATGCCGGTTTCGATCTTCGCGATGCTCGTGTTCGGAATCTGCGCCTGGCTGGGCGCCGGCGTCATCGAACCGGTGATGCGTGACTTCGCCGGCGAGGCCGGCATGAAGACCTGGATCTTCGTCATCGTGCCTGGCCTGCTGACGATGCTGTTCGCGCTGATCTTCTACCGCAAAGCCGCCACCGAGATGGCCGGCCTCGACCAGTCGCTGTCGCGCGCGCTGACCGTGGCGATCGCGACCTGGCTGGCGGTCAGCGTCCTGATCAGCACGCTCTGGTGCCCGGGCTATCGCGCGTTCGCCTGTTCGATGAACGTTGCGCTGGTCACCGGAATCGTCGGCGGCGGCCCGCTGCTGATGTCCGCACTGATCGCCGGCGCCATCGTCGGCCTGGTTCTGAAACGGCGCGTGCACTGGCTCACGTACCCGGGTGCCGCATCCAAGCCGGTCGCCCCGACCGTTGAAGGACCCAAGACGCCCGCGCCGATCGTGTTGCCCGACCCGCCGGCAGCGACCGAGCTGCCGACGCAGAAATGATCCTCTCGGAGGAGCACCGCCTGCTGCGGAATTCACTGCGCGAGTTCGCAGCGCAACGCCTGGCGCCGTTCGCCGCGGCGTGGGATCGCAACGCGACCTTTCCGAAAGAAGCACTGGCGGAACTCGCGGCACTCGGCGCCTTCGGCATCGCGGTGCCCGAGGAATACGGCGGAGCCGGCATGGATTACACCGCGCTCGCGCTCGCGCTGGAGGAGATTGCCGCCGGTGACGGCGCGACTTCGACCGTGATCAGCGTGAACAACTGTCCTGTCTGCTCGATCCTGATGGCGTGGGGAACCGAAGACCAGAAGCGACGCTACCTGGTCCCGCTGGCGCGCGGCGAGATGCTGGGCGCGTTCTGCCTGACCGAGCCGCATGTCGGATCGGAGGCGTCGGGCCTGCGGACGTCCGCAGCCCGCGACGGCGACGACTGGGTCCTGAACGGCGTCAAGCAGTTCATCACCAGCGGCCGGAACGCAGACGTTGCGATCGTGATGGCCGTGACCGACAAGGCCGCCGGCAAGCGCGGCATCAGTGCGTTCATCGTCGAGACTGCGACGCCGGGCTATGTCGTTGCGCGAATCGAGGAAAAGCTCGGACAGCACGCTTCAGACACCGCGCAGATCGTGTTCGAGAACTGTCGGGTGCCGGCGCGCAACCTGATCGGGGACGAAGGGACCGGCTACAAGATCGCGCTGTCGGGACTCGAGGGCGGCCGCATCGGGATCGCCGCGCAATCGGTCGGCATGGCACGCGCGGCCTACGAGGCCGCGTTGAAATATGCGCAGGAGCGCGTGGCTTTCGGCAAGGCGATCTTCGAGCACCAGGCCGTGCAGTTCAAGCTGGCCGACATGGCGATGCAGATCGAGGCCGCGCGCCAGCTGATCCACCACGCCGCGCAGCTCAAGGACGCCGGCGAGCCGTGCCTGAAGGAAGCAGCAATGGCGAAGCTCTTCGCGTCCGAAATGGCCGAGCGCGTCTGCTCGGACGCGATCCAGGTGCACGGTGGATACGGGTACGTGACGGACTTCCCGGTCGAGCGCATCTACCGCGACGTGCGCGTGTGCCAGATCTACGAGGGAACCAGCGATATCCAGCGCATCCTGATTGCGCGCAATCTGTAAGACCCGTCTCAAAATTCCGCGAACACCAACGCACGAGGACCGCCAATGGCTCTGCGAGTGATTCTGGCTGGTGCAACCGGATGGGCAGGCTCCGCCGTTGCGCGCGGCATCGCGCGCGCCGGCGATCTCGAACTCGTCGCGGCCGTCGCTCGCAATGCCGCGGGCCGGCCGCTGGCCGACGCGCTGGGCGAGCCGATGCCGGCGCCGGTGTTCGCGACAGCGGCCGACGCGCTCGCGGTTCCGAGCGATGTGTTCGTCGAGTTCACGAAACCGGACAGCGCGAAAGCCAACGTGCTCGCAGCGCTTGCCGCCGGGGTCCATGTCGTGATCGGAACGTCGGGCCTGTCCGACGCCGACTATGCCGAGATCGACGCGGCGGCGCGGGCGCACGGCCGCGGCGTGCTCGCCTGCGGCAACTTCGCACTGACTGTCGTGCTGCTGCAGAAGTTCGCGGAGATCGCTGCCCGCTATCTGGATCACTTCGAGATCATCGATTACGGGCACGAGGACAAACCCGACTCGCCGTCAGGCACTGCGCGCGAACTGGCATTCCGGCTCGGCGCGGTGAAAAGGCCGCATCCTGGGGTGCCGCTCGATCAGGTTCGAGGGCCGCGCGAAACGCGCGGTGCGACGCTGAACGGGGTGCAGGTGCATTCGGTGCGGCTGCCCGGCTATGTGATCGGCGTCGAGGCGATCTTCGGCGCGAGCGGCCAGCGGCTGCACCTGAAGCACCAGGCCGGCGCCAGCGCCGAACCCTATGTCGACGGCGCGCTGCTCGCGATCCGCAAGGTCTCCGGAGTCGGACTGCAGCGCGGCCTCGATACCGTGATGCAATGGTGATGGAGTCGACCGAGCGCTTCGGCAACCGCGCCGATGCCTACACGCGCGGCCGTCCGACCTATCCGCAGGCAATCGTCGCGCACCTCGAGCAGGCCGGAATGCTGAATCCGGGCGCGACGGTCGTCGATCTTGGCGTCGGCACCGGCCTGTCGGCCGAACCGTTCCTGCAGCGCGGATACTCAGTGATCGGCGTCGAGCCGAACGCGGCGATGCGCGCGGCGGGCGACGAACAACTGCGGCGCCATGCGAACTATCGCAGCGTCGCCGGCACGGCCGAGGCGACGACGCTGCCCGCAGGAGCAGCGGACCTGGTGATCGCGGGCCAGGCGTTTCACTGGTTCGATCCCGAGCGCGCGGCCGCGGAAGTGCGGCGCCTCCTGCGTCCCGCGGGTGCCGCCGCTTTGATCTGGAACGACCGCCAGTCGACCGGGACTGCGTTCCTGTCCGGCTACGAGGCGCTCCTGCGCGAGCATGGCATCGACTACGAGAAGGTATCGCACCGGCATGTCGACGCGGACGCGATCGAGCGGTTCTTCGCGCCGGCTCGCTGCGAGGTCGCGTATTTCGACAACCCGCGCCGGCTCGACCGGGAGGCGCTCGTCTCCCTCGTCGGATCGGCGTCCTACATGCCGGCCGCCGGCGATCCGCGGCACGCGCCGATGATGGCCGCTCTCGATGCACTCTTCGATGCCCACGCCGAAAGCGGCGCGGTGCAGATGCTCTACCGCACGCGACTGCACTACGCCCGGATGAACTGAGGGCGGCGGACAGGAATCACCTCACCGGATCCGACATGCCGAAACCGATCGAGTTCTACTTCGACTTCTCCTCACCCTATTCGTATCTCGCGTCCGAGCAGATCGACGCACTGGCGGCCCGTCATGGGCGCACTGTCGATTACCGGCCGGTTCTGCTCGGGCCGGTGTTCAAGACTTCGGGCGGCACGCCCTTGACTGAAGGCTACGGGCCGAAGGCCGAATATTCGAAGCACGACTTCGCGCGGTCGGCACGCTTCGCGGGCGTCCCGTATAGAGCTCCGAGCCGCTTTCCGGTCGGTGCCGTCGCCGCGGCGCGTGCCGTCCTGTGGCTGCAGCAACACGCACCCGAGCAGGCCACTGCTTTCATCCATGCGATCTTCCGCGCCTACTTCGTCGAAGATCGGGACATCTC
>DAINBQ010000044.1:13639-17205 GCA_036732825.1 Burkholderiaceae bacterium
GCGCGGATCTTCACCGGGTCGGACTCGCGCATTACGCGACCGGCCAGCCGGCCCGCTTCCTTCGTCGACAGTTCGAACAGCCGTTCCTTGATCGGCAGGATCTGCGCCGGGTGCATCGAGAACTGGCGCAGGCCCATGCCGAGCAGAAGCTCGGTCATTTCCAGTTCGCCTGCGAGTTCGCCGCAGACTGATACCGGCACATGCGCCTTCGCGCCGCCCTGGATCGTGTGCGCGATCAGACCCAGCACGGCGGGATGAAGATGGTCGTACAGATGCGCAACGCTGGAATCGCTGCGGTCGATCGCCAGCGTGTACTGGATCAGGTCATTGGTGCCAATCGACAGGAACTTCAGTTTCTGCACGAACTGCGACACCGAGAGTGCCGCTGCCGGAACTTCGACCATGCCGCCGATCTGGATCCGGCCGTCGTATTTCTGCCGGCGGTCGCGTAGCTGCTCCTTCGCGCGCGCCACGAAGGCCAGCGCCTGATCGATCTCGTGCGCGTGCGCGAGCATCGGCACCAGGATGCGAACCGTGCCGACTTCCGATGCGCGCAGGATCGCGCGCAGCTGAGTCAGGAAGAGTTCCGGATACGCGAGGCAATATCGGATCGCACGCAGTCCCAGCGCCGGATTCGACTCCGGCCGCGGCGCGCCGCGGCCCATACCCAGCGTGTCGCGCGCGGCCTCCGTCAGCACCTTGTCCGCCCCGATGTCGAGCGTACGGATCACGACGGGCTTGCCTTTCATTGCGCGCGCGACCCTGGCGTAGGACTCGTACTGTTCGTCCTCCGTGGGCAGCTCGTCGCGATCCATGAACAGGAACTCCGAGCGAAATAGTCCGATGCCGTCGGCGCCGGCCTCCAGCGCGTCGCGCGCGTCCTCCGGCAGCTCGATGTTCGCGAGCAGCTCGACCGCGATACCGTCGCTCGACCGTGCCAGCCGGCCCTTGAGTTTGCGCAGCTGGGTCCGGTGCTCACCCTCCTCGCGCAGCCGTTTGCGGAAACCGGTGAGTTCCTCCGCGCTCGGGTTCACGATCACCGCGTCGTTGTCGGCGTCGATGACGATGATGTCGTCCTCTTCGATGACACTGCGCGCGCGTTCGGCGCCGACCACGGCCGGCAAGCCCAGGCTGCGCGCGAGGATCGCCGTGTGTGAGGTCGGCCCGCCGAGCTCGGTGACGAAACCGGCCAGGTCGATGTCGGCGCGGTCTTTCAGATGCAGCACATCGGCCGGCGCCAGATCCTGCGCGATCAGCACCAGCCTCTCGCCTGCCGCCAGCTTCGTCGGCAACGCAACGCGCGTCGGCCGTCCTTCAGCCAGCGCATTCAGCACGCGCTCGACGACCTGGCGCACATCGGTCGAGCGCCCCCGCAGATACTCGTCCTCGATCGCCTCGAACTGCTTCACCACTTCCTCGAGCTGGATCGTCAGTGCCCACTCGGCGTTGATCAGACGGTTGCGGATCAGGTCGCGCGGAGTTTCGGCGAGCAGCGCATCCTCGAGAATCAGCAGGTGCAGGTCGAGGAAGGCACGCACTTCGTTCGGCGCATCGGGCGCGATGCCGGACTTCAGCAGCGTCAGTTCGTCCCGGACTTCGTTGAAAGCCTTGGTCAGGCGCCCGATTTCGTGCACGACGTCGCGGCGCTCGATCCGGTACTGGCGGACCTCGAGCTCCGACGGGGCGAGCAGGTGGGCGCGGCCGATCGCGATCCCGCGCGCAACGCCGCTGCCCGCCAGCGATTCCCTCTGCCCCTCGGCCATCCCCTTCCCCGCTCTATCCGACCTCGCCGAAACGCGATGTGATCAACGCTCCGATCGCTTCGAGAGCCGCCTGTTCATCCGGCCCTTCGGCGTCGACCGTCACGATCGCCCCCGGCCCCGCCGCCAGCATCATCACGCCCATGATCGACTTCGCATTGACCCGGCGTCCGTCGCGCGCGATGTAGATCTCGCTCTTGAAACGGCCGGCAATCTGGGTCAGCTGGGCGGAAGGACGCGCGTGCAGCCCCAGCTTATTGTTGATGGTGAACTCTCTGCTGATCATCGCCGCTCGGGCTGTATCCCTGGTTCTGCACCGGCGTGGCGGTGACTTGCAGCATTCCCTGGTGCCCTCCGGCCAGCGCCTTCTCGGTTACTTCGGCGAGCGCGCCACCGCGGTAGCAGACGGCGCGCAGCAGCATCGGCAGGTTCACGCCGGCGACGACGGTGACGCGGCCCGGCTCCGCGAGCCGCGTCGCGACATTGCCCGGCGTCGCCCCGAACGCATCGGTGAGCACCAGCGCGCCACCCCCGCTGTCGACTTCCTTCAGCAGCTCGCGCGCGCGCGCGATCGTCTCCTCGAGATCCGCGCCCGGCGGGACGTCGAGCACGCGCAGTTCGCGCCGGACCGCCGTCGGCTCGCAGCTGTAGACATGCTCCGCGCACTGACCGAGTGCACTGGCCAGCGGCGCATGGGCGATGATGAGGATTCCGGTCATAACCTTTCACGCTCGGTGTACGCGACGCTGCGCGTCGCACGTGCACCTCGCGTGCTCAAAGTGGCGCGCGCCCTTCGGGCGGCCGGGCGGGCGCGCGCAGAACAAAGGCGACCTGTGCCGCTCACAATGAACGCTCGAGCGCGTCGATGAACATGCCAGCCACGTTAAAGCCGGTTTGCTCGGTGATTTCGACGAAACACGTGGGGCTGGTCACGTTTATCTCGGTCAAGTAGTCGCCGATCACGTCGAGGCCAAGCAGAAGCAGGCCGCGCGGCAGCAGCGTACGACCGACAGTACGCGCGATTTCCTCGTCGCGCCCGGTCAGCGGCTGTGCATGGCCGATGCCGCCTGCCGCCAGGTTGCCTCGTGTCTCGCCGGGCGCCGGCACGCGCGCCAGGCTATAGGGCACCGGCTCGCCGCCGATCACGATGATGCGCTTGTCGCCGGTGGCGATCTCCGGAATGAAACGCTGTGCCATCACGGTCCGCTCGCCGCGCGACGTGACGGTTTCGAGGATCGAGCCGGCATTCGGGTCGCCCGGCTGCAACCGGAACACACCGGTGCCTCCCATGCCGTCGAGTGGCTTCACGATGATGTCCCCGTGTTCGGCCCAGAACGCGCGGATCCCCGCGATGCTGCGCGTGACCAGCGTGGGCACCGTGTATTGCGGGAATTCGAGCGCGGCGAGTTTCTCGTTGTGATCGCGCAGCGCCTGAGCATCGTTGACCACCCGCGCGCCCTGCGCGGCGGCCAACGACAGCAGCAGCGTCGCGTTCAGGAACTCGACGTCGAACGGCGGGTCCTTGCGCATCAGCACGGCGTCGTACTGCGCGAGTGCGCCGTCGCGCGGGCCCTCGTCAACGTACCAGGGATCCGCCTGCTGCGTGATCTGGAGCTGTCTGGCGTCGGCACGCACCCGACCATCGGTGCTGTCGAACCAAAGCTCCGCCGGCGTGCATGCCTGAACGACGTGACCGCGCTTTGCCGCCTCGCGCATCATCGCGACGCTCGAGTCCTTGTACTCCTTCAGGTGCTCGAGCGGATCGACGACAAACAGCAGCGACAACCCCATGCGCTGGCGCTCAGC
>DAINBQ010000045.1:0-4799 GCA_036732825.1 Burkholderiaceae bacterium
GACGCGGAAGTGACGAGGTTCGTTTCGGCCAGAAGACGACGTCCGGACGGATCTCGCCAATGCCGCGTAAAGTGGACATCATGTGCAACAAGGAGTCGCTTGCAGTCGTGTACAAGAGTTGAAGCAAATGCGTGGCTTGGAGCGGGGCGGCGTGATGACCGCGCGCCCTCGTTGAGCGGTTGTGAAGCGCAATGAGCCGATGGACGCGACGTGACCCCCGCGGAATCTGACTTTCTTCTTCGTCTGGCTGCTCTCTCCTTATCGTTCGTGGGCTTCTCGGCGGTGGTAGTCACCCTGCGGGGCGCGCTCGGAGGCAAGCTTTCCGATCGGCATCTCCGGCTTGTGCGCCTCTATATGGAAGGCGGACTCGCCGTTACCGCTTTGGGTCTGGTTCCGACACTGCTGAACCTGCTTCTTCTCCCAGAGTCGGTAACGTGGCGCGTGTCCAGCGCCATCGCGGCTCTGATCTTTACCTTCGTTCTCGTGACACAGTTTCGCCGTCGTCGTGCGGTGGAGGGACAATTCCCGCCTTGGGTCGTCATCATTTTCGCCATTTCGATCGTGGTCGTCCTGGGCCTCTGGCTCAATGTTGTCGGAGTTCCATTTCGGTCGGGTGTCGGCCCCTACGCAGTCGCTCTGACCTGGGCCCTTGGAGTCTTTGGTTTCATTTTCGTCCGAACGATGGAGATCTTCCTGCATCGCGAACCTCCCGCCTGAACCGGCGACGGAAGAGCGCAGGGTCGCGCGCCGCCGAGCCGTGGCTCTGAAAACTGACGCTGGGCGCGTGTGTTCTTCCTGCGACTGCAGCGCGTTAATTTGGCTGCCTACATCTCAAAATAGATGCAAACTTTCCCACCAGGCCCAAGTTGGTGAGCTGAGAAGGAAGGCGCCAGGCGCTAGTAGAAAGTTTGGCGGCTACGGCCTCGACCTGAACCGACACGGCGCTCCGTGCGTTCCCCCGCTTCGCCCGTGAGAGGGCGCACAAAGCGGGTTAGGGCGGGGGCGCTTTCGGCTTTGGATACTGCACCGCCCCCGCCATCCGTTGCTCGAACGGATCGCGCCGCGACAGATGCTTGACGTGGCGCGCATGCATGAGCGGGTAGTGCCGCAGCTCAGCCAGCCGATCGTGCGCCTCCCAGCAGTTCTCCTCGCTGCAGACCCACTTCGTTACGTCCAGCCGCCGCATGTCGAACGCAGCCGAATAACTTCGCAGCGTGCGCCGCCCGCGCTTGTCGCTGTACTCATGGAAATATGAGAGCGCCAGCTCACGCAAGCTGCGATAAACGGGATCCCGATAGCGGAGCGCCACGCCATTCGACTTGGAGATCGCGCCCCATGCGCCTTTGCGGCGGAACAGAGTGATCACGTGCGGGTAGTCGCTCGGTTCGCAGTCGAGGTGCATCACGTACGGCGGCTCGCCATGGATCCAGAGCGCGCAGGCGGCGACGAACGCACCTTCGATGCAATGAGCGCGCCGGTAGCGCAGCACACTTTGCACCGAATACGTCGTCTCGCCGTCCAGTTCGTGGTTGATCGGGATCGCGTTGAGGAAGGCCTGGATCCGCTGCGGCGAATCGAGCCGCTCAAGCCGGGCAAAATCACGCATCCCCAGGCCGAGATCCTGGCGGCGGGCGAACCGTCGGCGTAGCGGGAGACTCATCGCGCGATGATCGTATCAGCCGCCGAAAGGCGATGTGAATGGACCGCCGCGGATGGCTTCGTTCCAGTCAGTGAGCGATTGCTCTCGGCTCGGCGCGCGGCAGCGGTGTATCTTGAACACATGCCTATCCGCGTTGAGTGCTACGCCGGGTATCGCGGCGAGCAGGAACCCCTGGCCTTCTGGCTCGGCGAGCGGCGCGTCGCCGTGCGCGCCATAGCGGACAGGTGGTACTCGCCGGCGCAGCGCTGGTTCAAGGTCGAAGCAGAAGACGGCGACACATACATCCTGCGCGATGACGGGCCGGACGGCCAGTGGGAACTGGCCGCGTTCACGAGCGCCAAGTCACCCGGAACGGGCTGACGCGGTTCGAACAGAGACGGATCGAACGCAAGGTCATACGGATCAAAGGAAGCCGCCGGCAGGGCCCGGCGTGCGAATGCAACCCGGCACCCGGACGAGCAAAATATGGCTGTGCACAGGTCGGCCTGAAAGGAAGCAGAGATGCTCGAACTCACCATCAACGGCCGCCGTCGGGCCGTCGATGTCGAACCCGAAATGCCGCTGCTATGGGTGCTGCGCGACCATCTCGGGCTGCCGGGCACGAAGTACGGTTGCGGGATCGCCGTCTGCGGAGCCTGCACCGTCCATGTCAATGGTGAGCCGGTGCGCTCCTGCACGCTGCCCGTGTCGTCAGCTGTGGGCAAGAAGATCGTGACGATCGAGGGACTGGCCGCGGAAACCCTGCATCCGGTGCAGAAAGCGTGGATCGAACATGAAGTTCCCCAGTGCGGCTACTGCCAGACAGGAGTGATCATGTCCGCGGTTGCATTGCTGGCAAAGAAGTCGGATCCGACAGATGCGGACATCGACGCGGCGATGACCAACCTGTGTCGGTGCGGGACCTATGGCCGGGTCAGGAAGGCGATCCACGCCATGGCGGCGAGCTCGGCCACGTCTGCCGGCAAGAAATCCTGAGGGAGCCGCGATGACGATCGCTGCGTCACGGCGCGCATTCCTCAAGGCCTCGGCCGCGCTCGGTGGCGGCCTTGCGCTCGAATTCAGTTTTCCGCTCGCGTCCGCCGCGGCGCCCGGCGTGGCCGCAACCGAAGTGAATGCATGGATCCTGATCCACCCCGATGACAAGGTCGTCATCCGCATCGCACGTTCGGAGATGGGGCAGGGCACGCTGACCGCACTGGCTCAGCTGGTCGCAGAGGAACTCGATTGCGACTGGGCCCGGGTCAGCACCGAGTTCGCCTCGCCCAACGAGAGCGTGCGACGCAACCGCATCTGGGGATCGATGTCGACGGGCGGCAGCCAGGGTGTGCGCTCGTCGCATGACTACGTCCGCAAGGCCGGAGCCAGCGCGCGCGAGATGCTGGTCTCAGCCGCGGCGGCGCAGTGGAAGGTTCCCGCTTCCGAGTGCTCAGCCGACCGCGGCGTGATATCGCACCGCCCGACGGGGAGAAAGCTGCGCTATGGCGACGTGGCCGCAGCCGCGGCAAGGCTGGCGCCGCCACGGGACGTGAAGCTGCGCGATCCGAAGGACTGGAAGATCGCCGGCAAGCCAGTGCACCGGCTGGACATTCCAGACAAGGTCCTGGGCAAGCCGGTCTTCGCGGTCGACGTGGCGCTGCCGGGGATGCTGCACGCTTCGATCGCGCAGTGCCCGGTCTTCGGCGGCAAGGTCGCCAGTGTGGACGCGCGTGACGCCGAGAAAGTGCGTGGCGTGAAAAAGGTCGTACGTGAACAGGATTTCGTCGCCGTCGTGGCGGACAGCTGGTGGCGTGCGAACGAGGCCCTGAAGAAGCTGAAGATCCAGTGGGACGTCGGTTCGAACGGCAAGGCCAGCAACGAGACCATCGAAGCGATGTTGCGCCAGGGGCTGGCGGATGCGAATCTTCCGCGCGCGCGTGAAACGGGAAACGTGAAGTCCGCGATGGCCGGCGCTGCGAGGGTCGTCGAGGCCGAATACCGCTCGCCGTATCTCAATCACGCCACGATGGAACCGCAGACTTGCACTGCCTGGTTCAAGCCGGACGGGTTCCTCGAGGTGTGGACCTCCACCCAGAACGGCGAGGCGTCGTTGGCTGCAGCGGCGGCAACGGCCGGCTTGCCGCCCGAGCGAGTGGAAGTGCACAAGATGATGCTGGGCGGCGGCTTCGGTCGCCGTGGCGGTCCGCAGGATTTCGTCCGTCAGGGCGTGGCGATCGCCAAGGTGATGCCTGGCGTGCCGGTCAAGATGATGTGGTCGCGCGAAGAAGACATGCAGCACGGCTTCTACCGCCCCGCCAGCATCGTTCAGATGAAAGCCGGCCTCGATGCACAGGGCCGGCTGATCGCCCTTCACACGAAGATCGCATGTCCTTCGATCGTTCGCACGCTGGCGCCGCAGGCGACGATCCCGGGAGGCATCGACAACTCAGCCGTACGTGCATTCAGCGACATGCCGTACGCAGTGCCGCATCAGCAAGTCGACTATGCGATGCGCAACGGCCACGTTCCGGTGGGCTACTGGCGCGCGCCAGGCCAGCAGAACGAGTTCTATCGCGAGTCCTTCATCGACGAACTCGCGGCGCTCGCCGGCAAGGACCCGGTGGAATACCGGCTCGCAATGCTGAAGGAGGGAGACAAGAACCGGCTCGTGCTCGAAGCGGTTGCGAAGGCGGCGGGCTGGGGTTCGGCATTGCCGGCGGGTGTGCACAGGGGCGTGGCCATCGCCAATGGCTTCGGCAGCTTCGCCGCCGAGGTCGCAGAGGTTTCCGTCGATTCGAAGGGCGTGGTCAAGGTCCATCGCGTTGTCGTGGCCATCGACTCCGGCCACGTCGTGAACCCCGATACGTGCCGCGCTCAGGCCGAGAGCAACGTGGTGTTCGGGCTGGGTGCCGTCCTGTACCAGGAGAACAACGTCAGGGACGGACGCATCGCGGAATCGAACTTCCACGACTTCCCATTGCCGACCATCGCGGAGATGCCGAAGGTCGAGACTGTGCTCGTCCCCACCGGCGGGTTCTGGGGTGGTCACGGCGAGCCCGCGATCCTTCCGCTCGCGCCTGCCGTGTGCAACGCGGTGTTCCGAGCGACCGGCAAGCGCGTCCGCTCGCTGCCGCTCAAGCACCACGATCTGCGCAAGGCTTAG
>DAINBQ010000045.1:4899-14289 GCA_036732825.1 Burkholderiaceae bacterium
GGCCCAACGGGCCGTCGTCACGTTCCGCAAAGAACGTGGCAAGGCGCAACCCCGGGAACTCCTGCAGCGCCTTCTCCCGCGCGGTCTGCGCCTTCGCCGGCTCATTCAGGTGCAGATACACGGCCGCCAGGATCATCGACGTGACATAGCCACCGACGCCGAGTCCGGTCGCCCGCTCGCATGCGACTTTCGCCTCCGCGTACGAGCCTTTGTAATATGTCGACTGGCACTCGACGAACGCGGCGGACCCGGCGAGGTCCTGCATCTGGGGCGCGATATCGGCGGCCTCCCTGGCTTGGCGAACCGCCATGTCCAGCCGCCCATGCCGCATCAGCAGCCGGGCACGGTACACGGCGGCGTACGGGTTGAACGGGTCGAGTTCGACCGCGCGCTGGGCCGCCTCCAGCGCTGCACCATCGTCGTTCGCCATTTCCAGCGACGAGGCGTACGACATCCAGACCTCGCTGTCGTTGGGCGCGAGTGCGAGTGCGCGATTGGACAGGCTCATGGACTCGGTCTTCAGCTTTTTCGCCTCTTCCGGAGAGAGATAGTCCATCTCGTAGTTCAGCAGTTCGGCGCGCGTGACCAGCGCCAGCACGTTGTTCGGCTCCCGGGTCAGACCCACCGCGAGAGCCGCGATCAGATCCTTCAGACGCTGGCGGTCGGAGTAGCCGGGTCCGTACAACGTCACGTAGGCGGCTGCGCCCAGATCCGTCGCGTCGCGATCCGCCGTCCGCTTCTTCTCCGCGCGGCGTGCCTCGTCGCGCAGCAGTTCCAGGCGCATCGCCGCCGACAGCCGCGCTGCCGCAATGCGGTCTGCCCGGTTCGACGCGTCTTGCGCCAGCGAGAACTGATCCGACCAGATCGCCGTGCCCGTCTCCCCGTCGACCAACTGCGCCATCACGTCCAGGCGGTCGGCGCTGCGCTTCAGCGTTCCGGTCAGCACGTGCCGGACATTGAGTTCGCGCGCGATATCACGCAGGTCGGTGCTCTTGACGGTCTCGACCTTGGGGACCGTGAAGAGGCCTCCGCCAGCCAGCCGCGCCAGCCCATTGCGCAACTCGGCGGCGAGCGCCAGCGCGAGTTGCGCGTTCTGCACATCGCTTGGGATCGTGCTGAACGGCACCGCGGCGACGGAAAGGCGTGGCGGCGAGAAGTGGCGCTGCGACCACCAGATCGTCGCGCCGGCCGCAGCGAGCCCGATGACCAGCAGACCGGCGACTGCGCCGCGCAGGCCGGCATCGCGGCGCCCGCGGCGCGCCCCGGCCTTGAAGCGGTCCCAGCCGGTCAGTGGCTCCAGCGCCACCCGGTAGACACGGACCGGCCGCGAGATGTTCTTGACCCGTTGCTCGCCGGCATCGACGAAGTCGACTCCAAGGTCCTCGCGCGCCTGCTCCCGCACTGACTGGGAGATGCAGATGCCACCCGGATCGGCGAGAGCCTGCAGGCGGGCGGCCAGGTTGACGCCGTCGCCTTCGATGTCCTCCGGCGTGATGATGATGTCGCCGAGATTGATGCCGATGCGGTAGTCGATCCGCTCTTCCTGCGGGAGGCCCGCGTTACGCGCCCGCATTTCGCGCTGGATCCGGGTGGCCGCCCGCAGCGCGGCCGTGGCGCTCGGGAATTCGACGAGCAGTCCGTCGCCGACCGTGCGGACGATACGGCCCTGGGAATCACGGATCGCCGGATCGGTGACTTCGTCGCGCACGGCACGCAGCCGCGTGTGCGTGCCGGTTTCGTTGCGCTCCATCAGCCGCGCGTAGCCGACCACGTCCGCGATCAACACGGCGGACAGGCGGCGATCGACGGTGACGGATGACACGGCCGGCTCCACTCGGAAGAATTGGATACCCGCAACGATGCCTCTGAGTGCTGGCATTCGTGGCGGCGGCAGTATGGTGGCGCAAGTGCTCGCGGAAAGCGAGAAGGTCGCGCTTGGCTCGCCGCGGGAGACCGAGTACGGCGCGGCGCGTGCCTTTCGATGCGGTCGGTCAGCGCTCCCTTCCGAGAATGACGGGTTCTCCCGCTCCGGGCTTGGCGAGGCGGTTCGAGACCTCCATCCAGCTCGTCCGGTTCATGCGTTCGAACTAGCGCAAGCCCTGCCCGGGGCGCGCTGCTCGACGCATGTTGCGTGAGCATGACCGAATGGATGATGCGGTCGGACGAAAGGACTCCCGCAAAAGAATCAGCCGCGCAGCCGCCGCGCGCCACGGCAAACGATAGAGTCGATCCGGACTTCTACTGACGACCCTGTGCTGGCGTCGCTGTCCGGACCTCGGGTTCGGCACTGCCTTGCCAGCGCGACTCCCCGTGCTGAAAACCGACTCGCTTTCATTCCTCAGGACGAGCGCGCCCGCTGGTGCTGTGGCCGCAGCGCGTGTGGCGATGGAGTCGCCGTGCTAGGCGCGCTGCGAAGCCTGACCCGACGGCGGGCCCCCAAGCCAAGCGAATCGGCCGCCACGGGCCGCTGGTTCAGCCGTGACGAGGCGATCATGGGCACCGCGATCCGCGTCGAGCTGTGGGGCGACGATCGTGTGTCTGCCGAGGCGGCGATTGATGCGGTGATGGACGAAATGCACCGCATCGATGCATCGATGAGTCCCTACAAGGAATCGTCGGAGCTGTCTCGCATCAACCGTGACGCGGCACGCGAGCCGGTCGAAGTCAGCGCCGAGCTGTTCGGCCTGCTGGAACGATCGATCGGGTTTTCCGAACTGTCGGCGGGCGCCTTTGACATCACCTACGCGAGTGCCGGGCATCTGTACGACTACCGCCAGCGGATCCGGCCGACCGAGGCGCAACTTTCTGCGGCTCGCGAAGCGATCGGCTGGCGCCATCTTCAACTGGACCCATCGGCGCGCACCGTGCGCTTCGCGCGCGAAGGCGTGCGCATCGACCTCGGCGGCTTCGCCAAGGGCTATGCGGTCGACAGCGGCGCCGCGATCCTTGCGCAGCGCGGCGTGCGCCACGCGGTGGTGGCGGCCGGCGGCGACAGCCGCATGCTGGGCGACCGTTGCGGTCGGCCGTGGACCATCGGCGTCCGCGATCCGCGGCGCGAAGGCGAGGTCGTCGCGCTGCTGCCGCTCGAGGACGTCGCGGTGTCCACTTCGGGCGACTACGAACGCTACTTCGATGACGGCGATGAGCGCTGCCATCACCTGATCGACCCGCGCACCGGCCGGTCGCCGCATGCGATACGCAGCGTGACCGTGATTGCACCCGATGGGTTGACCAGCGAGGCGCTGTCGAAGACCGTTTTCGTGCTCGGCGTCGAGGAGGGTCTTCGGATCGTCGAGTCGCTGCCGGACGTGGACGCGGTCGTCGTCGACGCGGACGGAGGGCTGCATTACTCGGCGGGCCTGCTCGCGGGAGGCAAGCCTTCGACGCAGTAATGCCGACGGCCTAGCGCGATGACGCGTGAACCGAATCAACCCATGAATCCGCCGCTACATCAGGCAATCAACGCGAGCACGTCTCGGGACAATCGTCGGGTCCCGCACGCACGAAGCTCGATGGAGGCAATGATGAGGGACTTCCAGTCTTCGCGTCTGGCCGCTGCGCTCGCACTCGCGGCTGTCGTCGGTTTGGCGGGGTGCTCGTCCGGAGACTCCTCGGAAAGCACGCTCACCGTCGCGGGCGACGTCGCGATCGCCTACGCCAAGCGTTCGACCTCGTTGAACGTGAACCCCACGAACGGCGCTCCGTTCGCTGCCGGGGGCGATCTGATGGTCCGCGAGAAGTCCTCGCCCAGCGCGCGCGAGTTCAACGTGACCGCCGCGATCACGCAGGGCAAGGGCGACGTCTCGGACCCCGAGGTCTCGTACGACGGCAGGAAGATCGTGTTCGCGCTGCGGTGCCCGACCAGCAACACGTCGACCGTTGGCGGCGTGACGGCCTGCACCGGCCGCTGGAACCTCTGGGAATACGACATGACGGCGGGCGGCCTTTCGGGCGGCAGCCTCCGCCGCATCACGAGCTCGACCACTGACGACGACGTCGATCCGGCCTACCTGCCGGCCGACCGCGGTTTCGTGTTCTCGTCGAACCGCCAGACCACGACCAAGACCCAGGCGCTCGGCCAGAGCTATTACGCGGTCGACGAATACGAGCGCGAGCGGGTGCTCAACCTGCACACGGTCGACCGGGCCGGCGGCGCCGTCACTCAGATCTCGTCCAATCAGAGCCACGACCGCAACCCGGTCGTGCGGCCCAACGGCGACGTCATGTTCTCGCGCTGGGAACACGTCGGCCCGCGCAACCGCTTCGCGATCTTTCGCGTGAAGCCCGACGGCACCGACATGTTCGTTCTGTACGGCGCGCACAGCGGCGGGAACAGCTTCCTGCATCCGCGCGACATGGACCCGAGCGGTCCGTACGCGGGCAAGGTGGTGTCCTCGCTGATGCCGCTGTCCGGCACGCAGGAGGGCGGGGCCCTGATGCTGATCGACGCCGCAAACTACTCCGAGCAGAACACGCCCGCGAATGCGCAGGTCGCTGCGCAGGGCGGGCAGGTGCAGTGGACCGAGAAGGAGATCGACCTCGGCCGCGGCCTGTCGCAGTTCGGCCGCATCACCGCGCCGTTCCCGTTGTGGGACGGCACGAACCGAGTGCTGCTCGCGTATCGCCCCTGCGAGGTGACGCGCAATGGCGTGGTCGTTCCCTGCGCCACGCTGACCGACGCCGAGCGCGCGATGCTCGCTGACGACACGATGACGCGCGCTCAGCAGGCGCTGCTTCCGGTGCAGGACAACGCTCCCGCCGTGTACTCGATCTACATGGTCGATCCGTCCAAGCAGACGTTCCTGATCGTCGCGGCGCCGCCGCCCGGCTTCATGTACACCGATCCGGTCGCGATCCAGCCGCGAACCGAGCCGAACGCCACGCAGCCGACCGTCGTCGACGAGGCGCTGAAGGCGCAGAACCTGGCGCTGATCGAGGTACGCAGCGTGTACGACACCGACGGCCTCGATCGCATGGGCGACTCGATGCTTACCGCGACGGACCTGGGCGCCGGGTGCGGCGCGGCGATCGCGAAGACCGCGCCGACGGACGCTGCCGATACGCGTTCGCAGGTGCCTGACCTCATGCGCATGAAGAACCCGGCGGACACTGCGTATCGCTGCGCGCCGGCCTACTTCGTGCGCGCCTTTCGCGCGGTCGCACCGCAGGCGAATGCGGTCGGCATGCGCGAGGCGATCGGCGAAACCGAGTTCGAGCCGCAGCAGATCCTCGGCTACGCGCCGGTAGAACCGGACGGCTCGTTCAAGCTGCAGGTGCCGGCCGACACGCCGCTCGGGCTGGCGATCCTCGACGCCAAGGGCCGCGCGATCCAGACCCATCTGAACTGGATCCAGGTGCGGCCGGGCGAGCGCCGCACCTGCGACGGCTGCCACAGCCCGCGGCGCGGCGCGTCGCTGAACTCCGGCGCGATCGTCAATTCGTTGCCGGCGGCGCTGCTGCCCACGATGGCGGCCGCACACCAGTCCGGCGAAACGATGGCGTCGACCCGCACGCGGCTCGATCCGGCCGCGCTGAACCTCGGCGCCGACCTCGTGCACAACGACCTCTGGGCCGACACGACAAAGGCCGGCGTGACTGCACGCCCGGCGATCACCGTGCGCTACACGGGCAATGCGAACGCCGCCGACGACCTTGCGACTGCGGTACCCACCAACGGGATCATCAATTACCCCGATCACATCCAGCCGCTGTGGACGCGCGACCGTGGCGCCAACACCTGCATCACCTGCCACAGCGATACCGCGAAGCTCGACCTGCGTGACACGCTGGCCGGCACGGGGCGGCTGGTGTCCTACGAGGAACTGCTGGTCGGTGACCCGGTGATCGATCCGGTCAGTGGCCAGCCGGTCACGCGCCTGGAGGAAGGCGTGCCGGTCGTGGTCCGCAACGCGCCGCTGGTCGACAACATGGCCGGCAATGCGCTCGGCATGACGCGCGCGAGCCGCCTCGGCGAAATCATGTTCGGCGAGCCATTGAAAGCCTCGGCCGAGGCGCGCACCGCGCATCCGAATCCCCCTGCCGGCGCCCCCGATCACTCGACGCTGCTGAACCTGGCGGAGAAGCGCCTGATCACCGAGTGGATGGACCTCGGCGGCCAGTACTTCAACAACGTGTCGGCGAGCAACAGCCCGGTGCGCACCGCGACCCCGTTGTCACGCAGCGCGTTCGACGCCACGGTCTATCCGGTGATCCGGGCCAACTGCGTGGTCTGCCACCAGCCGACCGGCAATTCCGGCGCGGTGCAGACCGGCCAGTCCTACCTGCGCAATCGCTACATCCTGACCGGCGACGCCGAGGGCGACTACAACGTCACGCTGACGATGATCTCGAACGCGTGCAACGCCAGCACCGTCGCGATGAACGCGTTGCTGCAGCGGCCGTCTACCGTGCCGCATCCGGCCGGCGCGGTCGGCCAGACCGCGGCGGTCCTGCCGACCGGCAGCGCCGGCTACAACGCGATCGCGACGTGGATCAGTTCGGGCTGCAGTACGCCATGAAATTGAACTCGGCGGGGGCCGTCGTTGAAGTCATGCGCGCTGCCTTCACTGCGGCGGGTCTGGCTTGCGTTCTTGCGGCCTGCGGCGGCGACGAGAACCCGCTCGACAACCCACCGACGGTGCAGAACCCGCCGGGCACGGGCGGCCAGAAGCTTTCCTTCGTCTATTTCCAGAAGTGCATCCAGCCGATCTTCCTGGCGCAGCTTCAGATCAACCAGGGCGGCGTGATCTCGACCAATACCTGCGCCGCGGCGGGTTGCCACGACAACGCGACCGGAACCGGCGGCGCGTTCCGGCTGCTGGGCAATGCGCAGCCGGTGGATCTGTCGAACCCCGCCAACACCCCCGACGCGATCCGCACGACCGACATGTACAAGAACTTCTACTCGGCGCAGGGCGAGGTGGTGTTCGGCGCGCCGCTGTCGAGCCGATTGCTGACGAAGCCGCTGACGCTCAATGTCCTGCACGGCGGTGGGCTCATCTTCCTGAGCGAGAGCGATCCCAACGTCATGCTGATCCGCTACTGGATCAGCCGCCCGATGCCGCAGGGCCAGGACGAGTTCAGTTCCGCGGCTAACGGCATGTTCACGCCCGCTGACCCGAATGTCGGCACCTGCAACACGCAATGATGGTCGCCTCGCAACGCCATTGGCGACGGGCGCTGGCGCGGATGGCGGCCTGCGCGCTGTTGTCGCTGCTGGGCGCGGGAGCGCTGTCCCCGGCGTCGGCCGAGGAGCAGGCGGAGAAGGTGCAGATCACCGACCCGTACATCGAACTGCGCACCGGTCCGGGACGCGGCTACCCGATCTTCCACGTCGCCGCGCGCGAAGAGTGGATCGAGATCCTGCTGCGCCACACCGACTGGTTCAAGGTACGCACTGCGAACGGCCGCGAAGGCTGGGTCAACCGCAGGCAACTCGAGACCACGCTGACCGAGGCCGGCACGACCAAGGCCTTCCGCGACATCCTGCTCGACGACTACCTGCAGCGCAGGCTGGAGCTGGGCGCCGCCTGGGGACAGTTCAAGAGCGAGCCGATGCTCAAGATCTGGACTGCGTACCGGTTCTCGGACGCGCTGAGCGTCGAAGGCACGATCGGCCAGGTCCAGGGAGTGTTCTCGGGCACCGACTTCTGGCACATCAACCTGAACGTGGAGCCGTGGTCGGACCAGCGGCTGTCGCCGTTCTTCGGCATCGGCCTGGGCCGCTTCAAGAACATCCCGAACGCGAGCCTCGTCAACGCGATCGTCACCAATGCCAACCTCGCGAATGCCGCGATCGGGCTGCGCTTCTACATGGCTGAACGCTTTGTCGCCCGGCTCGATTACGGCATCTACACGGCTTACGTTTCGGACGCCGACAACGCCGAATACAGGGCCGTGACGGCCGGCATTGCATTTTTCTTCTAACCGCGTCGACGCCCACCCATGCGAACTCTCATTCCATTACTGCTGCTGATCGGTCTTCCTTTCGGCGCTCCCGTGCTTGCACAGACCAGCCCGGCGCCGAACCCGCCTCCGAACGAACAGGTGATCGAGCCGGAGGTGCCGCGGCGCGACGTGCGCGTGCCGAAGATCCCGAACAACGACTTCATCGCCGGTGCGTTCATCGGAACCTATTCGACCGAGAGCTTCGGTGCCAACCTCGTGTACGGCGCGCGCCTCGGCTATCACATCACCGAGGACTTCTTCGTCGAGGCGCTGTACGGCACGACCGATGTCAGCGACGAGAACTTCCGGCAGATCCTTCCCGGCGGCGTCTTTCCGCAGGCGGAAGAAAAGCTCGACTACTACAACCTGTCGGTGGGCTACAACATCCTGCCCGGCGAAGTGTTCTTCGGCAGCAGATACGCGAAGGCCTCGGCGCTGTACCTGATCGCCGGCGTGGGCAGCACCAGGTTCCTGGAGCAGAGCAAGCAGACCGTGAACTTCGGGCTCGGCCTGCGCGTGTTCCTGAAGGACTGGGCCGCGATCCAGGTCGACTTCCGCGATCACATCTATTCGCTCGACCTGCTCGGCGAGCGCAAGAGCACGCAGAACCTCGAGCTGACGGCCGGCGCCACCTTCTTCTTCTGAATCCTCACCGGTTCAACTCATGACATCGATCGCACGATTACTGCAAACGGCGCGGCTCCTCGCGCTGGCCGCGCTCGCGGTCGCCGGCGCCGCGGCGAGCGCCGCGATCACGCCGTCGGCGGGCGCGCCCGATTTCACGCTGCCGAGCCTTGGCGGTTCGAACCTGCGGCTGCAGGAGCAACGCGGGCAGGTCGTGATGGTCAATTTCTGGGCCACCTGGTGCGGGCCCTGCCGCGTCGAGATGCCGCACCTCTCCCGGCTGTACGACAAGTACCGCGGCTCGGGCTTCGTCGTGTTCGCGGTCAACATCGACGAAGACCCGCGCAAGGCCGCCAGTGTCGCTGCGCAGCTCGGCATGCGTTTTCCCGTGCTGCTGGATACGGACAAGAAGGTGAGCCGCATGTACGACCTCAGCACGATGCCATCGACGATCCTGATCGATCGCGACGGCCGCGTGCGCTACGTACACCAAGGCTATCGAAGCGGCTACGAGGACACCTACGACAAGCAGATCCGGGAGTTGCTGCGCGAATGAAATCCGTCATGCCCTTTCGGGCCGGGATCGCCTTGCTGGCGACCGCGGCCGCGCTCGTCCTCGGCGGTTGCGCCATGCCGCAGCCCTGGGTCAAGCCCTATGAACGAGAGCGGCTCGCCGACCCGGTGATGCAGTTCCAGCGCGACGCGCTGTCGGCCAAGCACTTCGAACACGTGCGCGAGGTGCGCGAAGGATCGCGCGGCGCGACCGGCGTGCAGGGGGGCGGCTGTGGTTGCAACTGAGGTTGTAACTGAGGCTGCAAC
>DAINBQ010000045.1:14389-17140 GCA_036732825.1 Burkholderiaceae bacterium
GAGCTGCCCGAGGATCGCGCCGACCTGATGTACCACCGGTATGACGGCGGCGGTGTCGAGGCGCACGGTCCGGCGCTGCTGGTGCGCAAGAGCCTGCTCAACAAGGTTTCGCTGTCGGCGCTGTATTACGCCGACATCGTCAGCAACGCGTCGATCGACGTGGTCACGACCGCCAGCCCGTACGACGAGACGCGCAACGAATTCGGATTTGCCGTCGACTACGCGGTGCGCGACGCAATGATCACGTTCGCGGCCTCGCGCAGCGATGAGCCGGATTACATCGCCGACTCGTTCAGCCTCGACGTCGCGCAGGAAGTCTTCACCGGCATGACCACGGTGAGCCTCGGCTATACGTACGGGTCCGACGACGTCGGCAAGCGCGACATCGGGTTCTTCGATCAGGCCAAGCACTCGCGCTACCGGCTCGGCCTGACGCAGATCCTGACCCCGACCTGGCTCGCGAGCGCGAACTTCGAGATCGTTTCCGACGACGGCTTCCTGGGCAGCCCGTACCGGAGCGCACGCGTGTTCGGGGCCGCGGTACCCGAGCGCGTGCCGCGTACGCGCACCAGCCGCGCGGTCAAGGGCAGGGTGATCGGCGAGATCGCCCCCGCCCTCGCGTTGCGCGGCGAGTACCGCTACTTCTGGGACACCTGGGACATCACCGCGCACACGTTCGACCTCGGCCTGTCACGCCGTTTCGGCGAGAAGTGGCTGATCGACGCGTACGCGCGCGCCTACCGGCAGGACGGCGCGCTGTTCTACGCCGACAACGCGACCTCCGAAACCCTCTACGTGACGCGCAACCGGCAGTTGAGCACCTACAACAGCGTGGCGCTCGGAGCGCGGGCGACCTACACCTGGATGCAGGTGCCGGGCAAATACGAGATCCGCCTGCACGGCGCGCTCGAGCGAACCAATACCGATTTCAGCGACTTCACCGACGTGCGCACCGGCAGTCTGTATTCGTCCGACGCGACCGTGTTGCAGCTTTTCGTGTCCGCAGACTTCTGAATGAAGGAACGCCGAATGTCGAACCGATGCCGCAGCCTGCTGATGGCCGGCCTCCTGTCGTTCGCGACGATGACAGTGTGGGCGCAATCGACCCCCGCGCCGGCGCCGGCTGCCGCTCCCGCAGCGGTGCCGGCAGCGCCCGCATCCGCGCCCGCCAACCTCGACGACCGCATCCAGGATGCAAAGGCCGACGTGATCCGGCTCAACCGCGACCTGATGGTGCTCGAGGAGGAACTGCTGTTCCCGGCCAATACACAAGTCGCGATTTTCGTGTCGATGGACGTGGGCAAGCTGTTCTCGCTCGATTCAGTGCGCGTGAAGCTCGACAACAAGGATGTCGCTGCCTACCTGTACACGCCGAATGAAGTCCAGGCGTTGCACCGTGGCGGCGTGCAGCGCCTGTATGTCGGCAACCTGCGCGCGGGCACGCACGAGCTGGTGGCGTTCTTCACCGGCAAGGGCCCGCACGATCGCGACTACAAGCGCGGCGCGACGATCAAGATCGAAAAAGGCGCCGACCCGAAGTACATCGAGCTGCAGATCAAGGACTCCACCGGCAAGCTGCAGCCGGAATTCGAGGTCAAGGTCTGGCAGTGAAGGGCGAATGCGCGCACTGACCACGCCGAATCGAAGCGCCGACGGCAGCTCGCGCGGGGTGGCGCTCGCCGCCGCGCTCGCGTTCGTCGCAACGCTGGCGCAGGCACAGACGAGCGCCGTGCCGGATCCTGCGCCCAGGCCGGCCCAGCGCGACTGGATGGACTATTCGACCTGGGGCGACTGGGCAACCTCGGCCAGCTGGTGGCCCTGGCGCAGCGACGCCAAGCCGCCGCCCGCCGGGGTCGAATCGCCGCACTACGGTGACGGCCTGTTCTACTTCTTCCAGGGGCGCTACTTCACCTCGGTCACGCAACTGATGGTGTCGCAGCACTTCGGCCGCATGACGCCGCACGCCGACGAAGCCGAGATCCTGCGCGGCGGCCTGTTCCTGTCCTACGGGCTGCACCGCGAGGCCGGCGAGGTGTTCGCGGGGCTGATCGAACGCGGCGCGCCGCAGCCGGTGCGCGACCGCGCCTGGTTCTACCTTGCGAAGATCCGCTACCAGCGCGCGCTGCTTGCCGAGGCGGAGGACGCGCTTGGCCGCATCGAGAAGCGCCTGCCGGGCGACCTCGAGGAGGACCGCGCGCTGCTGCAGGCCAACGTGCTGATGGCGCGCGCCCGGTACGCCGACGCGATCAGCGTGCTCGATGCACTCGCCAAGAGCCCGGGCGCGAACAGTTACGTTCGCTACAACCTCGGAGTGGCGCTGATTCGCAGCGGCGACCTCGCACGCGGCACCGCGCTGCTCGACGCGGTCGGCAAGATGCCCGCTGCCGGCGAGGAGTACCGCAGCCTGCGCGACCGGGCGAATGTCGCGCTCGGCTTTGCCTCGCTGCAGGAAGGCCGCGGCGCAGAGGCGCGCAACTACCTGGAGCGGGTGCGGCTGGAGGGCATGCACTCCAACAAGGCGCTGCTCGGCTTCGGCTGGGCCGCCGCCGCGCAGGACCAGATGAATTCGGCGCTCGTGCCGTGGAGCGAACTCGCCGGGCGCGATGCGAGCGATGCCGCGGTGCTCGAGGCCAAGCTCGCGGTGCCCTACGCGCTGGGCGAGCTCGGCGCCGCCGCGCAGGCGCTCGCGTTGTATCAGGACGCGATCGGCGTGTTCGACCGCGAGACGGCCAACCTCGACGAGTCGGTCGC
>DAINBQ010000046.1:0-11164 GCA_036732825.1 Burkholderiaceae bacterium
GTGCAGCTCGTGAAGGAAGCGATGTGGGATCCGTTCGAGTACCTGCTCGCGCGTCACCGTGACGGACTCCTGAAGACTGACTTCAAGCAGCCGCTCGGCACCGTTTCGTACCACATTCCCTGTCACGGCCGCGTGCAGAACATCGGTCGCAAGACCGAGGAAATGCTGCGGATGCTGCCGGAGACCACGGTCAACACCGTCGAGCGCTGCTCGGGGCACTCGGGGATCTGGGGCACGCGCAAGGAGTTTCACGGCATGGCGATGAAGATCGGGAAGCCGGTCTTCCGCAGCATGGCGAATGCGAAGCCTGACTATCTGAGCTCGGATTGCCAGCTCGCGGCGCACCACATCGAGCAGGGCATCGGCCAGTTCGCGAGCGAAGCGCTCGGCGGCAAGTCGCCCAAGGTCGCGCATCCGATCACGCTGGTGCGCATTGCCTACGGTTTGTGAACAGGACGGTGGAGATGACGATGGCCCAGATTTCGCGCTCGAGCCTGCTGACGCTCGAGGCTTACGCCAAGCAGCGCAAGGAGTTCCGCGCGCGCGTACTTGCGCACAAGAAGAACCGGACGGTTCGGCTTGGCGACCATGTGACGCTGATTTTCGAGGACGAACTGACCGTTCGTTACCAGATCCAGGAAATGCTGCGGATCGAGAAGACGTTCGAGGAGAGCGGCATCCAGGACGAACTCGATGCGTATGGCCCGCTGATACCGGACGGTACCAACCTGAAGGCGACGATGATGATCGAATATGACGATCCGGGCGTTCGCAAGCAGCAGCTCGCGAAGCTCAAGGGCATCGAAGCGCGGACCTATGTCCAGGTCGACGGCTTTGCGCGCGTGTACGCGATCGCCGACGAGGATCTGGAGCGCGAGAACGAGGAGAAGACCTCATCGGTCCACTTCCTGCGCTTCGAGTTCGAACCTGAGATGATCGCGGCTATCAGGGAGGGCGCCGCGCTGGCGCTCGGAATCGATCATCCAGAGTACGCGGCGCGTATCGACGAGGTCGCGCCGCAGGTGCAGAGCGCGCTTGCCGAGGACTTTCACTGACGATCCCGCAAGGCGCGGACCGGAGGCGGAGCTCCCCCCGGCCGGCGCCGCGCCGATCGCCGTCGTCCGCAAGGGGCGCGGTGCAGTGTCCAACCTCGCCCATCGGTTCGAATCCGTCAGCCGGGAAGCCGACGGCGATGCGCTCGATGCAGCCGCATTCGACGCCGACGAGACGCTGCCGCCGCTCGCGACAACCGTGACCCGCGAGTCGGCGAAGAGCCTGATCACCTACAACGACTCGCCTGACATTCCGTTCGACCGCTCGATCAATCCCTACCGCGGCTGCGAGCACGGGTGCGTTTACTGCTATGCGCGCCCCACGCACAGCTACCTCAACCTGTCGCCGGGGCTCGATTTCGAGACGCGGCTGTTCGCGAAGGTCAATGCTGCCGATCTGCTGGTGCGTGAGCTGGCAGCGCCGGGCTACGATGTCGAATACATCGCGATCGGCACTGCGACCGACGCCTACCAGCCGATCGAGCGGGAACTGCGCATCACGCGCTCGATCATCGAAGTGCTCGCGCGCGCCCGGCATCCGCTGGGAATCGTGACGAAGTCCGCGCTGGTCGAACGGGATATCGACCTGCTGGCGCCGATGGCCGCGGAGCGCCTGGCCGAGGTCTTCGTCAGCATCACGACGCTCGATTCGACGCTGTCGCGCATCCTGGAGCCGCGCGCGGCGAGCCCGCAGCGCAGGCTGCGCAGCGTGGAGACGCTGGCGAAGGCCGGCATCCCGGTGCATGTGAACGTCGCTCCGGTCATTCCGTTCATCAACGAGCCGGAGATCGAGCGGATCCTGCAGGCTTCGGCGCAGGCCGGGGCTATCCAGTCCCACTACACGGTGCTGCGCCTGCCGTGGGAAGTGAGCCCGCTGTTCCAGCAGTGGCTGGCGGCGCACTTTCCGGATCGCGCGCAGCGCGTAATGAACCGGGTGCGGGAAATGCGCAATGGCAAGGACTACGACGCCCGCTTCAGGACACGTATGAAAGGCGAAGGCACCTGGGCCGCGCTGATCCGCCAACGCTTCGACAAGGCGAGCGCTCGATTCGGCCTGCAGCGGAAACTGCCGCCGCTGCGCAAGGACCTGTTCATCGCTCCGCGCGCGGCCGTGTCGCAGCTCGATCTCTTCTGACCGCTACTGCGGAATCCCGAGCGCGTGCTCGAAGTAGGTCTGGAAGAGCAGCGCGATCGACGCCATTAGCACGATCGCGCCGACCATGAGCGTTCCGACCGCGACCAGCACTGCATCCCAGCCGCTACGATTGTGGCGCTCCGCGCCGGCGTTGAACCGCGCGTCGAACCTGTCATCCGGCATCAGCGCAATGAACAGCGCCTGGATGAATCCGGCCACGACCGGGAGCATCAGAAGGAAGAACGCGGGGGTCTGGTACCAGTTCTTCACTCCGATCAGCAGCGGCAGCGTCAAGAGCGTGATCGCGAGGGGAAGCCACCACCCTTGCTGGCCGAGATAGAGCCGGTTCAGCCCCAAGGCGCCGCCGATGGACGCCAGCAGTGCCGCCAGCGCCTTGTTACGGAATTTCATGATATGGCAGCAAGGTGACGCATCGAAGAATGATAAGTGCGCGACATCGCGGCAGAGCGGTCGCGGCGGGTCGATCAGCTTGCCCGGACTCTCGACGTACGGCTACAATCGCGGGTTTTCTGCGGCGGCTGGAACGAGCCGGCATTCCGCGCACAAAGCGAGCCTGAGGTCGGCGCAGGGCCCGGCGGATTCGAACCTGGTTGTTCGGATCAGCGGATCTGCAAGCGAGCCCCTCGTTTTCGGCAAACAGCTGTACCAGCAAAGGATTACCGATGGTCGTCATTCGACTTGCCCGTGGCGGCGCCAAGAAGCGCCCCTTCTTCAACATCGTGGCTACCGACTCGCGCAACCCGCGCGACGGCCGCTTCATCGAACGTGTGGGTTTCTACAATCCCGTGGCCGGCGAAGGCGAAGCCAAGCTGCGCATCGCCAATGACCGGCTGAGCTACTGGACCGGCGTCGGCGCGCGGATGTCGCCGACGGTGGCGCGCTTGGTCAAGGAGCACGCCCCCGCAGCTGCGTAGTGAACGCGGGAGCGCAAGGTCCGTCGGTGACCCGGCGCACACCGGATGATCTGGTTGAACTCGGCGTCGTGCGTGGCGCTTACGGCTTGCGAGGCTGGGTACGCATCGCGAAGTACGCGGCCGACGGTTCGGTGCTTGAATCGGTCCCGCACTGGTGGTTGACTGGACGAGGTCCGCCGCAGCGCCTGTTGGTTGAAGGAGCGAAACGCAGTGGCGAAGCGCTCGTCGCAAAGTGGCAGGGCTGCGATGTCAAGGAAATCGCGGACGCGCTGAAAGGCGCGGTGGTCGCGGTGGCGCGCGGCGACTTTCCGCCGTTGGCCCCGGGAGAGCACTACTGGTCGGATCTGGCTGGCAGTCGGGTGGTCAACCGGGACGGCCGCGAGCTTGGACGAGTCGCCGGCCTGCGCACCGATGGCAAGGGCGCGCAGTGGCTAGAAGTAAGGGCAGAAACGGCAGAGCCGAAGGGGTCGGGTGCGATGTTGATCCCTCTGGTCGAGCAGTATGTTGATGCGGTCGATACCGGTGCCGGACTGGTCCGGGTCGACTGGCAGGAAGACTGGTGATGCGGTTCGACGTCGTCACGCTGTTCCCCGCCATGTTCTCGGCCGTGACCGAGAACGGGATCACGCGACGCGCGCATGAGCAGGGGTTGTGGTCGCTCGTGACCTGGAATCCGCGCGACTTCACGAACGATGCGCATCGCACTGTGGACGATCGTCCGTTCGGGGGCGGGCCCGGAATGGTGATGATGGCCGAGCCGCTGGCGCAGGCGGTCGCGGCGGCGAAGGCGGACGGCGGCGCTGCACGCGTACTGACGCTGTCCCCAAGCGGTGTTCCGCTGACCGACGCGCGGGTGCGGGCGCTGGCCGGCGGGGGCGGATCACTGGCACTGGTCTGCGGCCGTTACGAAGGTATCGACCAGCGCTTCCTCGACGCGTGCGTCGACGAGGTGGTGTCGGTCGGTGACTTCGTGCTGTCGGGCGGCGAGATTGCGGCGATGGCATTGATTGATGCCATCGTGCGCCAGCTGCCGGGAGCGCTGAAGGATGCATCGGCGGACGAAGAGTCGTTCGCCAGCGGCCTGCTCGACGCGCCGCATTACACGCGGCCCGAAGACTGGCGCGGGCGGCCGGTGCCTGCGGTGCTGATGTCGGGGCATCACGCCGACATCGCCGCATGGCGACGGCGCCAGGCGCTGCTCGCGACGGCGAAGCAACGGCCGGAGCTCTTGGTGCAGGCGCGTGCAGAGGGACACCTCAGCGCGCGCGATGAGCAGGACTTGCGCGATATCGCGCAGAATGAATTGCGCGTAGTTTGCGCATGAGGTACGGCGCCGCCGTGCGCCGTTTGACTACCATCCTCTCGGGCGGCACAACATCGAACATAGCCGCGCGATGATGGGTTTAGGAGCTGAAGATGGACATCATCCAGAAACTTGAACAGGAAGAACTGACGCGGCTGACCGCGAACAAGACAATTCCGGAGTTCGCCCCGGGCGACACCGTCATCGTCAATGTGAATGTCGTCGAGGGCAACCGCAAACGCGTGCAGGCCTATGAGGGCGTCGTCATCGGCAGGCGCAACCGGGGGCTCAACTCATCCTTTGTCGTACGCAAGGTGTCCAGCGGTGAGGGTGTCGAGCGGACCTTCC
Organism: Burkholderiaceae bacterium; assembly: GCA_036732825.1. Lineage (GTDB taxonomy): Bacteria > Pseudomonadota > Gammaproteobacteria > Burkholderiales > Burkholderiaceae_F > DAINBQ01. The sequence continues at coordinate 4,774 of DAINBQ010000046.1, forward strand.
AGCTCTATTCCCCGACGATCGCTTCGATCGAGGTCAAGCGGCGTGGTGACGTACGGCGCGCCAAGCTTTACTACCTGCGCGATCGGTCGGGCAAATCGGCGCGTATCCGCGAGAAACTCAAGCACAAGAGCGCAGCGGACAAGGCGGCCGCCGACAAGGCCGCGGCGGACGTTGCCGCCGACCCGGCTGAGTAGTCCGCGAGCAGCAATCCGAAGGGCCGCCATGAACGGCGGCCCTTGGCCTTCCCGGACATGATCGCGGCCGAGGCATGAGCGGAGGCAGCACCGATCCCCGTTTCGGTCGGCCGATCTTCGACCCGGAAGCGGTGCCGCACGATCCGGCGTTTGCCGATCTCGTCGCTCGTGGCCCGGCGATCGAGCCGCAGCGTCTCCATCCTCGTGCACTGCGAAATCGCTTTTCGGTACCGCCGAGCTGGGAGCCCGAGATCCGGGCTGATGCGCGGCTCTTCAACCCAGACTTGCCGCCGCGTCCTGCGTCCGTTCTGATTCCGCTTGTCGTGCGCGGCGACGACGTCAACGTACTGCTGACACAGCGCACCGACCATCTGCATGACCACGCAGGCCAGATCAGCTTCCCGGGCGGACGCGTCGAGAAGGGCGACGCCGATGTTGTGGCGACGGCCTTGCGTGAATCCGAGGAGGAGATCGGGCTGGCGGCCCCACTGGTCGACGTGCTCGGCATGCTTCCCGAATACCTGACCGCGACCGGCTATCGCGTCACTCCGGTGATCGGAATGGTCGAACGACCGTTCACGTTGCTGCTGGATGATTTCGAGGTTTCCGAGGCGTTCGAGGTCCCGCTTTCCTTTCTTATGAATCCGATGAACCACGAACGACGCATTTATCGCTTCGGTGACCTGTCCCGTACCTTCTACGCGATGCCCTACGAACTGCGCCGCAGATACTTCATCTGGGGAGCCACCGCGTCGATGCTGCGCAACCTCTACCAGTTTCTGCGCGCCTGAAGCAACCTCGCCGGCTTCTACAATCGGCCCACGGAGGATTACACGGTGAGCTGGCTATCGATCGTGATCACGCTGCTGCTCGAACAGCTGCGGCCATTGCCGCCCGCCAATCCTGTCTACGCGGCGGTTCGTCAGGTCTCGGCATGGGCGGAACGCAACCTGAACGCCGGTCGCTGGCAGCACGGGCTGTATGCCTGGCTGCTTGTCGTCGTCGGGCTGGCGTTGGTTGCCGGGGCCGTCTATTCGGTGGCGTTCTCGATCGGCTGGGTGCTTGCGCTGGTGGTCAACGTGATCGTGCTGTTCTTCGCTCTGGGCTTCCGCCAGTTCAGTCATCGCGGAACCGAGATCCAGATCGCGCTTGCCAATGGCGACCTTGCTGCCGCTCGCCGCGAACTGACTGCATGGAAGCAGCGGATGGATCCCACCTATACCGCGGCCGATCTCGACCAGGATGAAGTCGTCAGGCAGGCGATCGAGCATGGGCTGCTGCTGGCGCAGCGCCATGTCTTCGGCGTGTTCTTCTGGTTCGTGCTGTTGCCGGGTCCGGTTGGCGCGGTGTTCTACCGCCTCGCCGAGCATGTCGCACGCGTATGGAACAAGGCGCCGCCTCCAAGCACTCCGCCGGACCAGTTCGGAGACTTTGCGCGGCGAGCGTTCGCCTGGATCGACTGGGCACCGGCGCGGCTGACGGCGCTCGGGTTTGCGATCGTCGGCGACTTCGAAGGTGCGATCTACTGCTGGCGCCAGGTTTCGCGTGAGCCGTCGGTCGACGGCACGCCGGCGCCTGACTCGCGGACACTGATCCTGGCCGCCGCGAGCGGCGCATGCGGTCTGCGGCTGATGCCCGCCGCGGAGGCTGCGCGTCACTTCGATGAGCCCGGAAATGAGGGCGCCGGACTGGCGGAGCCTTCAGCTCCGGCGCTGCGCGCGGTCGTCGGGCTGGTCTGGCGCACGCTGCTGCTGTGGCTCGCATTGTTGCTGCTGCTGACGCTGGCCGCCTGGTTTGCCTGAGGACGCAAGCCTCGTCCTTGACGCAAACAGACCCTAGTCAGGCCGCGCAGCGCCGCAGCGCCAACAGCTTCCAAACTGCGCCTCCGATGTTTCGCCGCAATGCCTGCATTGCCACGCGGGACCTCGCACCGGCTCGCGCAACTGCTGCAGGATCTCGCGCGCGCGAGGTTCGTCGTAATCGCGTTCGAGCCAAAGCTGCGGAGCGCATTCGAGGAACGGAATCTCGCCGAGTGCACCGGACAGGGCCGTATTGCGCACAACGCAGGAGATGCCGGCTGCGCGCAGCGTGTCGGCCCAGATTGCGGCCTGCAGTGGATGCTCGGCGCGGGCCAGCAGCTTCACCGCGCGGTTCCCGATGTGAGCGAGCGGAAGAACTCGTAGCGATCGGCGGCGACCTGGCCCGCCTCCAGCGCCGCACGGATCGCGCAGCCGGGCTCGGACAGGTGACGGCAATCGAGGAAACGGCACTTGCCGAGCAGCGGCCCGAACTCGGGAAACGTCGCGGCAATTTCGGTTGGACCCAGGTGGGCCAATCCGAATTCACGGAAGCCCGGAGTATCAACGACGGCGCCTCCCTCGGGCAGTGGAAACCAGCGCGTGGCCGTCGTCGTCTGGCGACCGAGGTTGAGCCGCTCAGAGTATTCCTGGGTCCGCGCGCGTGCATCGGGGACCAGCAAGTTGAGCAGCGTTGACTTACCCATGCCCGATTGTCCAACGAGCAGGCTGTTCCTGCCGCTGATCAGTCGCATGAGGGCGCTGCGTGTTGTCTCCGGTTGCGCCTTCGCCGAGACTGCCAGCGTGCGCCAGCCGAGTTCGGCGATCTGTCGCAGCGTCGCATCGGCCTCGGCCGCTCCCTCCTCGAGGTCGCACTTGTTGCGCAGTACCAGCGCCTCGATGCCGGCGGCGCTGGCCGCTACGAGGGACTTCCAGATGAACCAGCGGTTGGCCTGCGGTCGCGACGCAAACACGATGATCGCGAGGTCGACATCGGAGGCAAGGGCCTTGCTGCGAAACGCGTCGGCCCGAAACAGCAACGTCGTGCGCGGCTCGATCGCTTCGATCGAGACCTGGCCCGCAGATTCACTGACGAGGACCTGGTCGCCGACGACGACATCGCCTTTCCTGCCGCGCCGCGTGGCTTCCCAAATATGCCCATGCTCGTCCTGCACCAGGGAACGCCGACCAAAACCGGCGACGACTCGAGCGCGGAATTCCGCCCTGGTGGCGGAGCGCGCCGCAGATCTCATGCCTCGGACATGCCGCGCCGGTGGGCGTGCCTCACGTCAGGCCACCCTGCAGCAGGCGTTCGATCCGGATCGAGGCCGGAGGATGACTGTCGTAGAAAGCCGAATGGACCGGATCGGGGGTCAGTGTCGACGCGTTGTCCTGGTAGAGCTTCACCAGCGCGCTCACCAGGTCCTGCGCTGACGCATGACGCGCAGCAAAGGCGTCGGCTTCGAACTCGTGCCGGCGCGAGAGCAGGCTCGCCAGCGGAGCGAACAGGAACGTGAAGACCGGCAGCACGAGGATGAAAAGCACGATGGCCACACCCTGGTTGCTTCCGTCCAGAGCCGGTGTGACCCCGAGCCCGGTGTAGAACCAGGCCTGCGTGACGAGCCAACCCAGCAGCCCGAGAAACGCGAGGCTTGCAAAGAAGGAGAACGCCAGCCGCTTTGCAATGTGCCTGAGCTTGAAATGGCCGAGCTCGTGGGCGAGCACGGCCTCGATCTCGGTCGGCTGCAGCCGATCGACCAGCGTATCGAAGAACACGATGCGCTTTGCGCGGCCCAGGCCGGTGAAGTAGGCATTGCCGTGCGCGGAACGGCGCGAACCGTCCATTACGAATACGCCCTTGCTGGAGAAACCGGTGCGCGCAAGCAGAGCGGAGATGCGTTCGGCGAGCCGCGAGTCGCGCAACGGTTCGAATTTGTTGAACAGCGGTGCGATCACGGTCGGGTACAGCACCAGCACCAGCGCATTGAAACCGACCCACAGCAGCCAGGCATAGGCCCACCATGCGGTTCCGGCGCGCTGCATCAGCCAGATGACCGCGGCCAGCAGAGGCAGGCCGAGCGCCGCCATCAACAGCATGGACTTCGTCAGGTCGACGAGCCACAGCTTTGGCGTCATCCGGTTGAATCCGAACCTCTGCTCGATGCGGAACTGACGGACCCAGGAGAAGGGGAGATCGACGATGCTCGCGAGCACGACGACCGCGGCGACGACTGCGATTTGATACAGCAGCCCGTTGCCGAGCAGTTCACGCAGCGCATCGCTCAGCCACTGCAGGCCGCCGAGCAACGTCAGCGCGACCAGCAATACGACGCCCACCGCGGTCTCGATGATGCCGAGCCGGGTCTTGGCGACGGTGTAGGCGGCGGCCTTGCGATGAGAATCGAGCGAGATGCGATCGGCGAACTGGCCGGGGACCGCGTGCGCATGCAGCGAAACATGGCGGATCTGCCGCCAGGCCAGCCAGTACTTCAGGCCGACCATCAGCAGCAGGAATCCGACGAAGGTGCTCGTCAATAGGAACGACATTGGAGCCACAAAAGGCAAGGCGCGCGTTTCGCTGTGCGACAATCGCGCGCCCCTGGAGTTCGTTTCATTATGTCACAGAGCAACGCTGCCGCTCGCCACGAGCGCTTTTCCGAATTCAATCTGGTGTGGGTCGACATGGAAATGTCAGGTCTGAATCCGGACTCGGACCGCGTGCTCGAAGTGGCCATCGTCGTGACTGACGCGGAACTTGGCGTGATCGCCGAAGCGCCGGTTCAGATCGTGCATCAGCCGGAGTTGGTGCTGGCCGGCATGGATAGCTGGAACACGGCAACGCATGGTCGCTCGGGTCTCACGGAGAAAGTACGGAACTCGACCGTTGACGAGGAAACCGCGAGCGACCGGCTGCTCGAGTTCCTCGCGCCGCTCGTTCCGCCCGGAAAGGCACCGATGTGCGGCAATTCGATCTGCCAGGACCGCCGTTTCATGGCGCGCTGGATGCCGCGGCTCGAAGCGTATTTCCACTACCGCAACCTGGACGTCAGCACGCTGAAGGAATTGGCGCGCCGCTGGCAGCCCGAGATCTATCGATCGTTCGAGAAGAAGAGCCGGCACGAGGCGCTGGCCGACATCTACGAATCGATCGAAGAGCTCCGGCACTACCGCGCGCATTTTCTGCGCGCCTAGCGTCGATCACAGTCCTTGTCGCGCTTCCGCTTCCGGCGCCGCGACGACGACTGTCGCGGGTGGGGGTGGACCCTCCCGCGCGCTGATCCAGGCGCGACCCAGCGAAATGCCGAGTGCCAGCAGCACCGGCCCGAGGATCACGCCGACGAAGCCGAACGCCAGAACGCCCCCGAGTACGCCGAGAAAGATGAGCCCGAGCGACAGCGTCGATCCTCTCGCGATCAGCAGGGGTTTCAGGACGTTGTCGATGCTGCTGATGACCGCGCCGCCCCAGATGACCATGAAGATCGCCCAGCCCGTTTCTCCCTGCAGGTAGAGCCAAACCGCGGCGCCGCCCCAGAACAGAACCGGCCCCATCGGGACGACCGAAAGCACGAAGGTGCCCACGGAGAGCAGGAAGGCGCCCGGCACTCCCGCGATCAGGAATCCGATGAATGCAACGATGCCCTGTGCCGCAGCGGTGCCGACGATGCCGATGAAGACGCTGCGCGTCGTGTCGGTGATGATGCCGAGCATTTCGCTGCTCATCCGTCCGGAAAGCCGTTGCGAAACCTGGCGGATCAGCGCCGCTATGCGGTCGCCGTCGCGGTAATAGAAGAAGACAATGAAGGCGACCAGCAGCAGCTGCACGATGCCGTCACCAAGGAACCTGACGAAGGCCAGCGACAGCTTGCCCACCGGCTCCAGGGTCTTCTGCAGGACAGGCGCGAGCTGGCTGCTGTCGGTCAGCAGCGAGTTCAGCTGCTCATAGGCCCAGCCTCCGAGCACGGGAACGCTCTTCAGCTGCTCCGGCACCTGGATCCCGCCCCGCGACCAGTCCTTGATTGCTGCGGTCAGTGCCGGCAGATGCTGTCCCACGGCGTCGGCAAAGAGCGAGATCGGTATCACCGCGAGCACGACGATCAGCAGCAGCATGACGATCGCACTCCAGGTCGAGCTGCCGCCCAGAGCCTTGCGAATCCTCGTGTAGAGCGGCCACGTCGCCATCGCCAGCACGCCCGCCACAAGCAGTGCAGGCAGGAATGGCTGGACGACGAGGAAGATGCCAACGACGATGATGCCGGTGGCGGCGAGTCGGAAGATCCAGTCGAAGCGGAGCTGAATTGACGTCTCCGCGGCGGGTTTGCTGTGGTGCTGGTTTGGTTCCATGTACAAAACCCGGTGGTTTCCGCTTCTCGGTGTTCGGGCGCGTTTGCCTCGGCAACCCCC
>DAINBQ010000046.1:11264-16801 GCA_036732825.1 Burkholderiaceae bacterium
ACCCCCTCGCGCTCGTAGGCGCTCGGGGCGCTTTGCAGGCCACACGCACGCAGGTGCGTGTGGCTGGCCTGCAAAGCGTCCCCCCGACAGGAATCGAACCTGTATCTAGCGCTTAGGAGGCACTTGTTCTATCCATTGAACTACGGGGAGCGGGCCGCAGTATAGCGAGCGGCTCACCTGCGAGCGCCGCGCGTAGAATCCGCCGCGCTTGCGAACTCGCTCGGCACGGATCGTCGTGTGCGCGGTGAACAGTGACGATTCCTGTCAGTGTCTCGCGACCTGCCCAGCATTTGGACAGTCCGATCGGAACAAGCAATGGCGCGGCTCGCCGCGTCTCGACGCGAATCTTTTCCACAGCGGCTGGGGACAACTCGTCAGATGCAAGGCAGTTCTCGAACACAAGCGCGACGCGGCGCTGACTATGGCGAAGCGTCGATCCGCGTCCTGAAGGGACTGGAGCCGGTCAAGCAGCGGCCGGGCATGTACACGCGGACCGAGAGCCCGCTGCATGTCGTGCAAGAGGTCATCGACAACGCGTCGGATGAAATCCTCGCCGGCTTTGGAAGCCGCATCGAGGTCACGCTGCACAAAGACGGCTCGGTCACCGTCGACGATGACGGGCGCGGCATTCCGGTCGGGTTGCACCCCGAAGAAAAGGTGCCGGTCGTGGAGATCGTATTCACGCGGCTGCACGCCGGCGGCAAGTTCGACAAGCGCGCCGGCGGCGCTTATTCATTCTCGGGCGGGCTGCACGGTGTCGGCGTTTCGGTCACGAATGCGCTGGCAGCACGCCTCGACGTCACGGTCTGGCGCGATGGCAGGGTCCACACGATCGGATTCGCCGATGGCGACGTGCGCGAGCCGCTGCGATCGGTATCCGCGAAGGGGGCGAAGTCGGGCGGCACGCGGGTCACCGTCTGGCCGAACCCGAAGTACTTCGACTCTTCGCAGATTCCCGTCGAAGAACTCGAACGGCTGTTGCGCAGCAAGGCCGTGCTGCTGCCGGGCACCGAGATCGCGCTGACGCTGGAGAAGACCGGCGCAACGCAGCGCTGGCGCTATGAAGGCGGACTCCGCGAATATCTGCTGAGCTCGCTCGAGACAGATCCCCTGCTGCCGCCGTTCGAATCAAGCGGTTTCGCCGCGAGCGACGACGCGAGCTTTGCCGAAGGCGAGGGCGCGAGCTGGGTCGTCGTCTGGACCGAGGAGGGAGCGGTCACCCGCGAGTCCTACGTGAACCTGATCCCGACGACGGCCGGGGGCACGCACGAGGCCGGTTTGCGCGAAGGCCTGTTCGGCGCGGTGCGCTCGTTCATCGATGCGCACGGACTGCTGCCGAAGGGCGTGAAGCTCCTGCCGGAGGATGTATTTGCGCGGGCGAGTTTCGTGCTGTCTGCGAAGGTACTCGATCCGCAGTTCCAGGGCCAGATCAAGGAACGGCTGAACAGCCGCGACGCGCTGAGGCTGGTCTCGTCGTTCGTGCGTCCGCAACTCGAGTTCTGGCTCAACCAGAACCCGAACGAGGGGCGGCAACTGGCGGATCTCGTCGTGCGTCAGGCGCAGGCGCGGGCGCGCGCGAGCCAGAAGGTCGAGAAAAAGAAGGGCTCGGCGGTCGCCGTGCTTCCCGGCAAGCTGACGGACTGCGAATCGACCGACCTGGCGCGCAACGAGCTCTTTCTGGTGGAGGGTGATTCGGCGGGCGGCTCCGCCAAGATGGGCCGCGACAAGGAGTTTCAGGCGATCCTGCCGTTGCGCGGCAAGGTGCTCAATACCTGGGAAGTCGAGCGCGACCGGCTGTTCGGCAATGCCGAGGTGCACGACATCGCGGTGGCGATCGGGGTCGATCCGCACGGGCCCGACGACGTGGTCGACGTTGGAGAGCTGCGTTACGGGAAGATCTGCATCCTCGCCGATGCGGACGTCGATGGTGCGCATATCCAGGTGCTGCTGCTGACGCTGTTCTACCGGCACTTTCCGCAACTGGTGCAGCGTGGACACGTGTTCGTGGCCCGTCCGCCGCTGTTCCGCGTCGACGTGCCGGCGCAGGGAAAGCGACCCGCGCGGCGCCTCTATTGCCTCGACGACGCCGAACTCGACGCCACGATCGAAAAGCTCGGCGACGAGGGAGTGCGGCAGGACAGCTGGAGCATCGCGCGCTTCAAGGGGCTGGGCGAAATGAGTCCCGAGCAGCTCTGGGAGACGACGATGAACCCCGACACGCGGCGCCTGTTGCGCGTCGGACTGGGCGACGTCGCGAACGCAGAGACTGCGTCGACGATGACGATGCTGATGGGTCGTGCGGAGAGCCAGGCGCGCCGTGCCTGGCTCGAAGAACATGGCCACGAAGTCGAGGCGGACGTCTGAGGTCGGGCCGAACGACTGAATTGACTGCGGCTGCTCCCTGAGACGAGTGGTTGCGGGGGCCTGCTTTCACGCATACTTGCGTCCTGCCGGACGACCCGGCGACAAGAAAAGCTATCGAGGGGGAATCGCCCGATGATGGGCACGTCTGATCCGCAGACCGTTGTCGCGCGGCCTGAACCGCGGCCGGGACTCGTCCGGCGCCTGGTGCGGATGGCGACCTCGCGACACTGGCGGATGCTGATCGGCGTTCTGGCCGGGCTGACCGTCGTCACGCTGGCCGTCACCTGGATGCTCCCGATCTTGGCCACCGGGTCGGGCCCATCGGTCGCGGTATTCGCCACTGGCCTGCGTGCGGTGTCCGCCGGCGCGCTCGCCTTTGCGTTGGCGGCCTGGTTGATGGCGAGCCGATTGGAATTGCGCGGCCTGCAGCAGCAGGCGCGGGCGTGGGAGCAGTCGATTGACTCGCTGCAGGTCGGCATTGCGCTTTACGGACCCGACGATCGCTTGCTCAGCTGCAACCCTGCCTTCCGGTCGCTGTATCACGAGATTTCCGACCGACTGGTTCCAGGCGCTCACTTCGAGGATCTCGTCCGCGAGTACTACCGCCGGGCTCCCGCCGAGGTGATCGCAGGCCGCACGCTGGAAAAGTTCGTCGAGGAGTCGATGCGCCGACGCACGGGGTCCGAGCTCACCGAGGTCCTGCGTCACAAGGATGGCCGCTGGCTGCTGATGACCGACTGCCGCACCGCCGATGGCGGCATCATCAGTTTTCGCCGCGACGTGACAGAGCAGAAGGTCATCGAGCACGAGCTTTCGAATCGGCGGCGCCTGATCGACGATCTGGCCGAGCTCACGTACGACTGGTTCTGGCGCGAGGATGCGGACGGCCGGTTCGTCGAATTCTCCGCGACGATGGAGAAGCATGTCCGCAGCTCGGGACTCGATCTGCTGGGCCGGAAGCGGACCGAGTTACCGCAGTTCGAGGCCGACCCGGCGGCCCTTGCCGCATACCTCGCCTGCATCGAACGGCGCGAGCCCTTCCCTTGGTTCACCTACAGGATCCGGCGCGGCGACGGCACGCCGATGTGGATCGCGGTGACCGGCAAGCCGATCTTCGACGAGCGCGGCGAGTTCCAGGGGTATTACGGAGCGGGTCGCGACGTCACCGAACGCGAGGAGACGCTCGCAGCGCTGCGCCGGAGCGAGGAACGGTTCCGAGCGCTGACGATGCTCGCCACCGAGTGGTACTGGGAAACCGATACCGAGTTCAGGATCACCCGGGTCAGGGGAGCACCGGGCCACGAAGAGCGCGTGCAGCAGCTGGTCAACGGTCGCAGGTTCTGGCAGATCGAAGGCCTCGACGAATCGATGCAGATCGACTGGGAGGCGCTGAAGCGCGTGGTCGCGGCGCGGGAGTCCTTCCGTCATCTGAAGCTCAAGTTCAAGCGCGACCATCGCGGTCAGGCTGCGTACTACGAGCTCTCCGGGCAGCCGGTCGTCGAAAACGGCAGCTTCGTCGGTTATCGCGGACTCGCGTGGGACATTACCGAGCGCGAGGCGCTGATCGCGAAGATCGTCGAAAGCGAAGCGCGCTTCCGTGCCCTGACCGAGCTGTCGTCGGACTGGTACTGGGAGATGGACGACGACCTGCGCTTCACGCTGCTGCGGCGGGGCGCGCGCGACTCGTTCAACCTTCCCGACGATGAGGTCATCGGCAAGCACCGCTGGGAGCTGCCCGGGGAGCTGATCCAGCCGTCATCTTGGGACGAGCATCGCGCGACACTGCTCGCGCACAAACCGTTTCGCGATGTCATGTTCCGGCGCTGGATGCCCGACGGTTCGTTCGTGTACCACCTGACGAGCGGCGATCCGGTGTTCGATGGCGAGGGCAACTTCCGCGGCTACCGCGGAATCGGCAAGAACATCACCGAGCAGGTCAAGGCGCAGGAGCGGATCGAGCGCCTGGCGACGGTCGACAGCCTGACGCAACTCGCCAATCGCCAGACCTTCGACGAGCGCGCCGGCCGCGTGCTCGCGAACGCCTACGCCGAAGGCAAGCGTTGCGCGCTGCTGTTCATCGACCTCGACAACTTCCGTCTGCTCAACAACGGCTACGGCCACCGCGTCGGAGACCAGATGCTCGCGATCGTCGCCAGCCGCATGCGCGATGTCATCGCCGAGCCGCACCTGATGGGCCGGCGCGGCGGCGACGAACTGGTCGCGCTACTGGTCGATATTCCCCGCGGCGAACAGGCGGTCGAGGTGTCGCAGGCGCTGATCCGCTCGATCTCCGAGCCGGCGCGAATTCTCGGCATGGAAGTCTCGGTCACGCCGTCGGTCGGCATCAGCTTCTTTCCGCAGGATGGCGTCGACCTCGACTCTCTGTTGAACGCCGCGGACGCGGCGATGTACCAGGCGAAGGAAAGCGGTCGCCGCACCTACGCGTTCTACACGCCGACCGTCGCGCGCCGCGTGGACCTGCGGCTGCGCCTCGAGCAGCGCCTGCGCAAGGCGGTCGAGTCGCGCGACTTCAAGCTCTTCTACCAGCCGCTGGTTTCACTGACCGACGGCAAGATGGTCGGCGCCGAGGCGCTGATCCGCTGGCGCGACGCCGAGCTCGGCGATATCTCCCCTGCGGAGTTCGTGCCGATCGCGGAAGAATCGGGACTCATCGTCGGCCTCGGCGACTGGGTGCTGCGCGAAGCTTGCCGCGCGCGGCAGGAGTGGAGGATGCAGGCGCTCGATGTGCCGCCGCTGTCGATCAACATGGCCGGCGTGCAACTGCGCCAGCTCGGCTGCGTCGAGGGTTTGCTCGATGTGCTGAATGAATATGGCGTTGCGCCGAACGAGATCGAAGTCGAGGTGACGGAAACGGGCCTGCTCGACACGTCCGCCGTCTCGCGCGAGAACCTGGTGCGCATGCGCAACGCCGGCGTACGGATCGCGCTCGACGACTTCGGCGTCGGATTTTCCAGCCTTTCGCACCTGCGCGACCTGCCGATCCACCGCCTGAAGATCGACCGCAGCTTCACCGTCGAGTGCATGCGCGACGCACGCACGCTCACGATCGTCAAGGCGGTGATCGAGATGGCGCGTTCGCTCGGCATCAACGTCACCGCCGAGGGCATCGAGACGCAGGCGCAGCAGACGTGGATGCAGCATCTGGGCTGCGA
>DAINBQ010000047.1:0-16678 GCA_036732825.1 Burkholderiaceae bacterium
CTTGCGATGGACTGCAGCTTTCGCGGCGTGAGCTGCAAACACGCTTTCGTCGCCCTCCCACCCCGTTTCGCAACTCATCCCGGATTTCGGACGGTTCGTCGCGCCTGCGCACCGTTCACGCCCGTTTCTGATCCCCCGGCCGGTCGTCCGCCTCCGCTGCCCGCAAGAGGTGCTGGATCGAGTTGGCGTAGTAGCGCAACAGGCGCTCCTCTGACACTTCTGCTGCGTACAGACCCTCGTGCTCCCTGACGAGATGGCGCAGCACCAGCATGCGCACGCCCGCGCCGACCGCATAGTCCCAGTCGCTGCGCGGAACGTACACATGCGCGCCGTCGGCTTCGAGTTGGTTCACAAGTCTCGCGACTTCCGATTTCAGCTCCATCTCGGAGATCGGCCGATCCGCACGCAACAAGACCGTCGCAACCAGCGGCACTGGGAGCACCGGGATCAGGCGTCCGACTTCGTTCATCAGGTGATGGCCAAGTTCGGCGACGGCGCGGCTGCGATCTTCCTTCGAGAGCTTGCGGAAGTCGATCGAGCGCGCGGCGGCATAGGCGCGCACCGACACCGGCGTTCCGAAATTCACGCACGCATACCCGAAGCGGTACCACTTGCTGCGCACCGCGAGTCCGACCTGCTGCGCGACAAAGTGCAGCATCGTCCATGCCGCGCGCGGCGCGCTCGGCTGCTTCGACTTCGGGTTCTCGCCCAGCAGCAGCGTCCGGTCCTCGAGCGTGCGGTCGTAGTTGAGTCCGAGCGGCACGAACACGAGGTCGCGTTCTCCTTCAGGCGCGAAACCGCGCAGCATGTAGTCGAGCACCCCGAACTTCGGCTCGCGCATGCGGCCGTCGCGTGTCAACCCACCTTCAGGGTAGACAGCCTGTGTGACGCCCGCTTCGGTCGCCATCGCGATATATCGCTCGAGCACGCGGCGGTAGAGGTCATCCCGCGAGTTCCGGCGCACGAAATAGGCACCCATCGACCGGATCAGCTGCTGCAGGCCCCAGATGCGGGCCCACTCGCCGACCGCGTAAGACAGCGCCGCCTTCTCCGCAGCCAGGTAGGACGCGATGATGTAGTCCATGTTGCTACGGTGGTTCATCACGAACACGACGGTCGCGTTTTCCGGCACTGCGGCCAGTCCGGCGTCGTCGGTGTAGCCGATGCGCACGCGATACAGCGAACGACTGATCGTCTTGCCGAGCCAATACCCGATGCGAAAGTAGAAATAGGCATTGAAGGCCGGCACGATCTCGCGCGCGTAGCTCTCGACGATCTGCATCGCGACCTCGCCCGGCATGCGCTGGGCCGAGGCGAACTGCCGTGCCGCCTGTTGCACCTTGTCGTCGTAAACGAGGCGGTCGATCAGCGCGCGACGGCTCGACTGCTGGAACGGCCGGATCTGGATCTTCAGGCGGCTGCCTACTTCGTCGAGCACCTTGTTCGCGCGGCTGCGCAGGAGCCAGCGCGCGCTGGGGACAAGCAGGCGATCGAGCAATGCAAAGGCGGCGAGCACGGCGACGAGGATCGCCAGCCAAAGCGGGACCGCAACTGTCGTCGACATGCTCCCCTTTCTCTTGTCAGCCGCTCATGGAATGACAGCCGCATGCTGGATCGCATCGACCAGCCAGGCAAGCAGAGTGAACGTGACGAAGGCGAGAGCTGTCGACATCACGATGATGCGCGTCACGCGCCCGTTGTCGGCCCCGTAGCGTTCCGCCAGCAGCGACACCGTGCTGGCCGACGGCAGTGCAGCCGCGAGTACCAGCACCGTCAGGTTGAATTGCGTCAGCGGCGCGCCCAGCTGCATCGCGCCCCATCCCAGCACGAAGACAAGCAACGGATGCACGATGAGCTTGATCAGCGCTACCGGGAGATAGAGCTCGACAGGCGTCCGGTTGTGAACGTGCGCGGCGGCCCGCCACAGGACCGCGCCGATCGTGAACAACGCGACCGGCGCCGCGGCGTCGGCCAGCATCTTGATGATCGATTCGAGCGGCCCGGGAAGCACGATTCCGGTCACCGAGGCCAGCATGCCGAGCGCGATCGCCCACGGCAGCGGGTTTGTCACGGCGCCACGCAGCGAACGCGCGACCGTCGCGCCGGGGCTCGGCCCGCCGTGATGCGCCTGCGCCAGCGCGATGCAGAGCGAACTCGTGAACAGCATATCGACCAGTATCGTCGTGATGACGGGCCCCGCTGCGGCCGGGCCGAGCAGCGTGGCGAGCAACGGCACACCCATGAAGCCCGTGTTCGGAAAGCCCGCTGTCAGCGCGCCGAATGCAGCGTCCTTCAGATGCACGCGTTCCGAGCGCGTGGCAGCGATCGTGCCGAACACCATGATCAGCGCGCAGGCCAGGTAGACGACGAGCACGATCGGATTCAGCACCTGCTTTACCGGCAGCGATGCGCCGAATCGGAACAGCATGCAGGGCAGCGCGAAGTACAGCACGAAGCCGTTCAGCCCCGGAATGGCGGACTCGGGCAGCGCGTGCGCGCGCGCAGCAAGGAAGCCCAGAAGCACCAGCGCGAAGAACGGAATCGTGACCGCAAGGATCGCTTGTAGCGACGCCATGGCGGTGGGGCGCAGCTCAGGTGCGGAGCCGCGACAGAAACGCCTGCAGCTCCCGGTTGAACTCCGTTGGCTGCTCGAGGTTGGGCAGATGTGCGGTGCCCGCGAGTTCGCAGGCGCGGGCGTCAGGCAGGGTTGTCGCCAGCTGGCGGCAGCGCTGCTGGACATCCGGAAAGTCGAGGCCGCCCCAGATCACCAGAGCCGGCTGCGCAATGCTGTGCAGTCGCTCGATCGCGGAGGGGGGCTCTTCCTCCGTGCCGCGAGGCTCGGTGCGCAACGCGATGCCGTTCATGTCGAGGAACAGCTCGCGCAACGCGCCGCCGACGCGACCTTCGGGCGCGAGCGGGCCATCGAGCCAGGCGTGCGCCTCGAGCGCGTTGATGCGATCGATGTCGCCGTTGGCCTCGGCACGCTCGAATTCGTCGAACAGCGCCTGGATCGATGGCGATACGGCTTCCCATTCGGGCTCGCCACTGATGGCCGGGGCCACGAGCACCAGCGCGCGCACGCGCTCGGGATGGGCGAGCGCGGTGTCGATCGCGATTCGCCCTCCCTGCGAGCAGCCGATCAGGATCGCAGCGTCGCTGCTGATCCCATCGAGGACTGCAAGCAGGTCTTTCACATGCGAATACGGCTCGTCGGCGTGCGCGGTCTGGCCGAATCCACGGCGGTCGTAGGCCACCGCGCAATACTCGGCGGAGAGCCACTGCAACTGATTGCTCCACATGCGCCGATCGGCGACGCCGGCGTGCAGCAGCACGACCGGAACGCCGCTGCCGCCGCGATCGGCGGCGAGCTGCGCACGCCCTGACTGGAAGAAGGTCGTTTCGATCATCGTCGGCCTTTTGAGCGCGCGTGCGGAGCGCTCATGGATAGAAGAACCAGACCCGGTCGATCAGGCCGTCGGCGACCTCGTAGACGGCGACCGCCTCGATCGGCTGCTCGGCGAGGCCCGATATCCGCTCGTGGTCGATCACCTTGTTGCCGATGATGATCCGCTGAAGGATCTCGGCGCGAAGCGCCGGCAGATTGAAGCGCTGCGTCCGGTAGAACTCTCCGAACGCGGCCTTCCCGGCGAGCGCAGGTTCCGAAGAAGGCATCCGGTAGAGCCGGATTCCTTCGCTGCAAGTCGCGAGGAACGCAGGCAGGTCGCGGCGGTTGTAGGCGTCGACCTGGCGCTGGACGATCGCGACCGGAGTACTTTCACTGTTCGCGGCCAAGTTGATCTCCGGGATTTGGCCCGGATTGTGTTGCAGCCCTGAGCGCGGGTCGAGCGCTTTCGATCGGGAGGTCGCGGGCTACGCGGTCGATGGCCTGACCGGAGTGCCCCTTGACGCGGCCGACAACACATGTAACTCTTAGGTTACTTATCAAGGGCACAGTGAATCGGTGACCGAAACCGAACTCGATACGGTGTTCCAGGCGCTGGGCAACAGCATCCGCCGCCGGATGCTGGACATCGTCGCCGCCGCGCCGGGATGCACGATCAACCACGTGGCCGAACACTTTGACATGAGCCGTGTCGGCGTGCTCAAGCACATCAACGTGCTCGAGGACGCGGGCCTGCTGATTTCGGAGAAGGTCGGCCGCGAGCGGCCGCTTCACTTCAACGCGGTGCCCTTGCAGTTGATCCACGAGCGCTGGAGCGACCAATACCGGAGCTTTTGGGCCAACCGGCTGACCCGCCTGAAGTACGCCGTCGAGGGAGGAAGACCCAGATGACCGAAAGCAACCGGCTGGTGTCGCGCATCACGATCAGCGGCAGCGTGGACGCCGTCTGGCGCGAATTGACAAAAAGCGATGAGCCGCAGGCTGCGGTGTTCAACGCCTGGCTGCATGCGCAGGCCTTCGTGCCCGGGGCTGCGCTGCAGATGCGCACCCCCGACGGCCGCAACGTGCTGGTCGTCGGCCGCATCGTCGAGTTCGACCCGCCCCGCCGCTTTTCGCACACGTTTCGCTTCACCCAATACGATGACCCCGAGTGCACGGTGATCTACGAACTGAAGCCGGTGCCTGCGGGCGTCGAGGTGTCGCTTGTGGTTGAGAACATCCCGCTCGGCACGCGCACCGCGAAGGAGATGACCGGCGGAAGCAAGGCGATCCTCAACGCACTGAAGTCGGTCGTCGAAACGGGGCGGCCGGCGTTCGGCACGCGATTGATGTACTGGATGTTCGGCCACCTCGGTTTCATGCTGCCTGCAAAGACCAGGGCCGAACATTGGCCGATGTGATCCTGAACGCAGTCGATTTACGGAGGCATTGATGAAGAGGCATCTCTCGTGGTTCGCGCTGGCGCTTGCGATCGCTGCGAACACCGCCGGCGCACAGGCGACGCAAGTCGAGAACTCGTCATTCGTGGCGCCCGACGGCACGCGAACGCTGCAGCAAAGCATCGTGCTGCCGGCCACGCTCGCCGATACCTGGGCAGCGTTCACGACCAGCGAGGGATTCATAACATGGGCCGCGCCGGTGGCGCAGGTCGACTTCCGCCTCGGCGGGATCATGGAGTCCAGCTTCCAGATCGACGGCAAGATCGGCGCGGCCGGGAACATCAGGAACGAGATCGTCGCCTTCGTACCGCAGCGAATGATCGCGTTTCGCAACCGCCAGGCGCCGCCGGACGCCCCGTTCGATGCGCCCACCTTCCAGACGCTGCACACGGTCGCGTTCTTCGACGTCGTGGGCGAACGCGCGACGCGCGTGACGCTGACGCAGCCAGGCTACAAGTCCGGCGCGTTGTTCGACGGCGTCTACAAGCACTTCGAGGAAGGCAATGCGTGGTCGCTCGGGGCACTGAAGTTCCGCTTCGAGAAAGGTCCGCTCAACTGGAAGCGGATGGCCGAGGCGCAGGCCGCCTCGAAGAAGTCGAAGTAACGCCTCGGACGTTCGCACCAGGCGGATCGCAACGGAAGGAGGAGCAGCCATGACCGACAAGCTGGCCGCGGCCGAAGAAAGCCAATGGCGCAACCTGGAGCAGCAGACCGGACGCTCGCAGGCGCAGTGGATCGAACTGACCCGGGCCAAGGGGCTGGCCAAGCATGGCGCGATCGTGGCCTGGCTGAAGCAGGAATTCGGCATCGGCCACGGCTATGCCAATCTTGTCGCGATCCGCGCGCGGGAGGCCGCGGCCGGCGGCGCGCCGGCTGAAGAGGACTTGGTGGGGGCGCAGTACTCGGGAGCAAAGGCCGCACTCAGGCCGCTTTACGAGACGCTGATTTCAGTCGTTCAGGCATTCGGCAAGGACGTCGAGGTCGCGCCGAAGAAGACCTATGTCAGCCTGCGCCGCAGCAAGCAGTTCGCGCTGGTACAGCCATCGACAGCGACGCGGCTCGATCTCGGGCTCAACCTGAAGGGCGTCGCGCCGGCGGGCCGGCTGGAAGCGTCCGGCAGCTTCAACGCGATGTGCAGCCATCGCGTGCGGATCGAGGCCGCCGCGGACATCGACGGCGATGTCCGGCAGTGGCTCCGCCAGGCCTACGACGCCGCCTGAACCGCCTGTCGAGCGCTGAACTGGCTAGATGTCCCGGACAACGACCCCGCGGCTGAAGGCGATCCGTCCGGCAATTTCCTGCGCCGCATCTTTAGGTTCCGGGTAGTACCAGGCAGCGTCGCGGATGATCTGTCCGTCAACCCGGACCGAGTAGTAGCTGGCCGTACCCTTCCACGGACAGACGGTCCGCGTATCGCTCGGCACGAGATGCTGGCGCCGGACCGAATCCACCGGAAAGTAGACATTGCTCTCGACCGTCACGATGTCGTCGGATTCCGCGAGCACCGTGCCATTCCATTCCGCGCGCTTCATTGGGCGCTCCAGAACCTCACCGGTCGATTAGACAGCGATTCTCCTTCGACATTGCATCCTGCCGCCGTGCGGCCGCGCAGCCCGGCCGGGCGGGTTCCGGCGAAGGCAGGTAAGCTTGCGTCCACGTCCGGGCCCGCGCCCGGCCCCACCTCGAGGAGATCGTCCTGGCCAAGCCCAACTACTCGTTCGAAAAGCGTCAACGCGAACTGGCGAAGAAGAAGAAGCAGGAACAGAAGCGCCAACAACGCCTGGCCAACAAGGCCGGTCCCGACTCCACCCCACCGCCGGCTGACACGCCTCCCGCGCCGGTTGATACCGGCACCTCGAGCTAGACCGCTGCGTGTATCACGGCGAGCGGTTCAACAGCATCACTCACCTGGTTGGCACGGCGCTCGCGATCGCCGGCTCGGCCGTGCTCATCGCGCACGCCGCATTGCAGGGCGACCCATGGAAGATCGTCGCCTTCAGCATCTTCGGCGCGGGTCTCGTCGGCCTGTATGCGATCTCGACGCTCTATCACTCGATCCGAGGCCGCGCCAAGGCGGTTCTACGCAGGCTCGACCACGCAGCGATCTTCCTGCTGATCGCGGGGACCTACACGCCATTCACGCTGGTCAGCCTGCGCGGCGCATTCGGCTGGGCGTTGTTCGCTGCGATCTGGGCACTGGCGCTGCACGGCATCTGGAATGCCTGGCGGCGCAAGGACGGCCGCGATCCCTCGCCGGTCCCGCATCTGGTCATGGGCTGGCTGGGCCTGACAGCAGTGCTGCCGCTCGCCGACGAACTCGGCTGGGCCGGCATCGGGTGGCTGGCCGCCGGAGGGGCGCTCTACACCGCCGGCGTCCTGTTTTATGTGAACGACACCCGCTGGCGCCACGCGCACGGGATCTGGCACCTGTTCGTGATGGCTGGCAGCGCGAGTCACTTCGTAACCGTGCTGTTCTTCATCGACTAGCCGCGCCTCAGTCGTCGACCCGCCGGCGCTGCGCCTTGATCAACCCGCGCCGGACCTTGGTCTCGACACGCTTGCGCTGCGACGTCGCAGTCGGCCGCGTCGGCCGCCGTACGCGCGGCACATGGGCCGCAGCCGAAATCAGCTGTTCCAGCCGCGCCATCGCTTCGCCGCGATTTTTCTCCAGGCTTCGGTGACTCTGCGCTTTGATGACGACGATTCCTTCGTCGGTGATGCGCTGGTCGCGTCGCGCCAGCAGGCGCACCTTGAGCTCATCGGGCAGCGAAGACGCGCGGACATCGAATCGCAGGTGAACGGCGTTCGAGACCTTGTTCACGTTCTGGCCCCCCGCGCCCTGCGCGCGGATGGCGATGAACTCGATCTCGTCTTCGCGCAGCGTGTAGGGAATCGTCTGGCTCATTGTGGTCAGGGCGGCGCCGGACCGAATCAGCCCCGCGCAGCCTTGCCGAACGGTTTCGTCGGTGCGCCCAGCTCATAGAACTCGGTTCCTTCGGCGGTCGACATCAGCAGGTAGCGCTTGCCGAGGTGCGGATACTCGATGACGTCGAGCGGCTTGTCTTCGCCGCCCATCAGATAGACGAGTTCCTCCTGCGAACGGTTCTTCAGCAGGTGCGCGACCTGGGGCGTCGCGAATCCCATGAAATCGCCGGGACCGACGCGGTGCTCGTTGCCGTCGATTTCCGCGATGCCCTCGCCGGCAAGTATGTAGATCCACTCCTCTTCGAGCAGGTGGCCGTGGTAGGCGAACGAATCCTTGCCCGGGGCGATGCGCGCAATCGACACCTGTGCGCGCTGCAACCCGGCGAGCCGCGACAGGCTCGCACCTGAAAAAAGCGAGTTCGGATTCAGTCTCTGCGTGAACTCGCGCTGCCGCTGCGTGATTTCATTGGAGCGCCATAGGATCTTTCGTTCTGCCATCTGCGTCTCCCGTGTCCGCGCCCGTCAGCGCGCTTTGATCGATCGCGTCATTCTGAACGCTCGCGTTCGACGGCGAAATACCGGAACCTAAACTCCTAGATAGCGTCCGGGACGGTGGTTGACTGCAATGACGAGGTTCAGTGCGACCGCGCTGACGACCGAGATCGCGATGCGCTGCGGATCGACGAAGGCGAAGGCCGCCAGCACGATCAGGCTGTCGATCGCGAGTTGCATCTTGCCGGCGCTCCAGCCTCGGCGTTCCTGCAGCCACAGCACCAGCACGTTCAGCCCGCCCAGGCTCGCATGGTGCCGGAACAGCATCAGCAGTCCGACGCCGATCAGGAATCCGCCCATTACGCCGGCATACACCGGATGGAGCCACTCGAAGCGCAGCACCAGCGGCACGCACTCGCTGAAGACCGACAGCAGCGCCACGGCCGAGAAGCTCTTCAGCGTGAAGCCCCAGCCCATCACGCGCACCGCGAGCCATGCAAAGGGCAGGTTGATAAGGAAGAACACGGGACCGAAACGCCATCCGGTCGCGTAGTGGACCAGGAACGCGATTCCCGCGGTTCCACCCGTCAGCAGCCCCGCCTGCTGGTACATCGCGATGCCCAGCGCGACGAACAGCGTCGCGGTGACGATCGCCTGCGCGTCCTCGAACCCGCTGTGACGGAGGGGTGCCTGGTCGGGGTACATGAAAGGAATCCGGGAGCGAGCGTCCAGGGGCGATCGTCGTTGCATTTGCGACGGCTGCGGTTGACCTGGAGCCAACTTTGGGCGAAGCTCGCGCCCTCGCTCAGTCGAGCGCCCACTTTGTATCAGGAGGCGCGCATGCAAAACACTGATCTTGCAGTCTAGTCGGCCGCTTGCGCTGACCTGGTCTGGTCCGGCTCTCCGGATCGTCCCGATCCCTGCGCCGCAATCGTGCGGCCGGCGAATTTCCCGCGTTTGAAACGGGCCGCGCGCCTCGAGCGCGCGATCGCATGCGCACACGTGCGCCGATCGAGGACATCGAAATGATCGAAGTGGATGTAAAGCGGCTGCGCGCCATCGGGTGCACGCAGCCGGTGGCCCAGTCCCTGGCGGGACTGGATGAAGAGCAGGGCACGCCGATGCGTGTCACCGAAGTGCACCGCGAGACCGTCCGGGTTTCAGACGGCAGCGACGAACTGTCGGCGCGCCTGCTGCCGCGGCTGCAGCGCGCGCTGTTCGATGCCGACGCGCTCGCGGTCGGCGACTGGGTCCTGACCTTCACCGACGAACACGGTGATTCCTGGGTCGGCGCGCGCATGCCGCCGCTGACGCAGATCGTCCGGCGCGATTCCTCAGGCGCGCGGCAGGTTCTGGTCAGCAATGTCGACACCGCAATGCTGCTGATGGGTTGCGATGGCGATTTCAACCCGCGCCGAATCGAGCGTTATCTGGCGATGGTGAAGCCGGCCGGCATCTGGCCAGTCATCGTGCTGACGAAGGCCGATCTCGCCGGCGACGCAGAGGCCCGCCGCGAGACGCTGAGCGAACGCCTGCCGCGCGATGTCGCGATTCACTGCGTCGACGCGCGTGCGACCGCCGCCGCGGTCGAGCTCGCACCTTATCTCGGCGCCGGACAGACGATCGTCATGCTCGGATCGTCGGGTGCCGGCAAGTCGACGCTGACCAACTCGCTGCTCGGCGCCCATGTGCAGGACACAGGGGCGGTGCGGGAGGACGACAGCCGCGGCCGTCATACGACGACGACGCGCTCGCTGCATCAGCTCCCGGGCGGAGCTTGCGTCATCGACACGCCGGGATTGCGCGGGCTGCGGCCCGATATCGGCGAAGAAGACCTGGCGGCCGCGTTCAGCGACATCCAGGCGCTGGCCGGACAATGCCGCTTCCGCGACTGCAGCCACGGCGACGAGCCCGGATGCGCGGTGCGCGCAAACGTTGCTGCCGATCGCCTTGTCAACTATCAGAAAATGCTGCGCGAGATCCGCCGCGAGACAATGACACCGCTGCAGCGTCGCGAGCAGCTGGCGATGTGGAAGGCGCGCGGAAAGGCTGCCGAGCTCCGCATGAAAATGAAGCGCGGTTAGCGAATCTTCCGGCAGCACTTGCGTCAGCGGGTCGATCGCACTCAAATTCCCGGATCATGCAAGACACTTCTCCAGTTCGCAGCGTGCCGCTGTGGCCGCTTCCGCTGCTGGCCGGTCTGCTCCCCATCGTCGCGACGCTGCTCGCGCTGCTGCTTTCGATCCGCCTCGAACTGGTTCCGGCCTGCAATCCCTTCATCGAGGGCTGCATTTCGGTGAGCCGTGCAGCCCGCCACGGACTGCCGAATCACCTGTTCAAGGCGCTGGTGCTGCCGGCGGCCGCGCTGCAGGCCCTCACGTGGCTGCTGTGCCGAGCCTGGCTGGCCGGACTGTCCGGCTCCGGCACGCCACAATCGCGCTGGCTGCGACATCTCGCGTGGATCGGCATCACGGCGGCCGTTTTCCTCGTTCTTTACACGGCGTTCCTCGGCACCGAGGGACGCATCTATCGCTGGCTGCGGCAATACGGCACCGTCGTCTACTTCGGCTTCACCTGCATCGCGATGCTGATCACGAGTGATGCGGTGGTGCGACTCGGCCGGCGGCAGGCGGCGCTGGCGCGCGGCCGCTTCGATCTCGCGTTGCCCGCGCTGTGCGGCGTGCTTTTGATGGCGGGCCTCGTCAACACCTTCGTTGCGCCCTTCTTCAATGTCGACATCGAGGACCGGATCGAGAACGCGACCGAGTGGTGGGGAGCGGCGACGCTTGCGCTGGTGTTCCTCGTCCTGTCGTGGCTGTGGCGGCAGACCCGTTACGCAGCCGCGCTGAAAGTCGACTCCGGCTGACGACCGGATGATCGCGGGCGGGGCCGCGCTCGGGGCTGCGGGCCCTGTCTAAAGGTACGGCGCGGTCAGAGAACTTCGATCAGCTCGACTTCGAACACCAGAGTCGCGTTGGGCGGAATCACACCACCGGCGCCGTACGGGCCATAGCCGAGATCGGGCGGGATCGTCAGCGTGCGGCGGCCACCGACCTGCATGCCCTCGACTCCTTCGTCCCAGCCTGCGATGACATTGCCCCGGCCGAGAACGAAGCTGAACGGCTCGTTGCGATCGAGACTCGAATCGAACTTGCGGCCGTCGGTCAGCCATCCGGTGTAGTGCACGACGACGCTGTCGCCGCTGCGCGCGGGTGTGCCCTCCCCCTTGACCAGTTCTTCGTAGATCAGGCCGCTCTTGGTAGTCACGGAAGCCATCGGTCCTCCTGAATCGTCCAGCCCGGATGGTACCTGCGGACCCTGTCGATGACGGACCCCAAAACTAGGGACCGAGATCGACGACCTGAACTTTCAGCTTGCGCTGCTTCCTGCCGCGAACAACCGTCAGCTCGGCAGCATTGCCGACGCCGACGCGGTCGAGTTCGTTGGCGAACTGCGACGGAGTCTCGATCGGACGCCCGTTGACCGCGACGATGACATCACCGACTTCCTGCTGGCGCGGCGTGGTCGCGGTCAGACCCGCCCGGGCCGCCGGCGAGCCCGGAACCACCTGCTGGATGACAACTCCAACGATGCCGGCACGCGCGACGATCTCCGGCGCGTACGGAACGATGCCGACGCCCGGGATCGGCGCGCGGCCGCGGGCGATCAACGACGGAACGATCCGATTGACCAGGTCGGCCGGAATCGAAAAGCCAACCCCGGCCGAACCTCCCGACGCCGACCGGATCGCAGTGTTCACACCGATCAGGCGACCGGCGCTGTCGAGTAGCGGGCCGCCCGAATTGCCAGGGTTGATCGCGGCATCGATCTGGATCACTCCGGCCACTTCGCGAAAGCCGGCCGTCGGCAGGTCACGATCGAGTGCACTGACGATCCCGTGTGTCAGCGTGCGCTGCAGTCCGTACGGGTTTCCGATCGCGTAAACGGACTGGCCCACCTTGACGTCCTTCGACGCTCCGATCGGAATCGGCCGCAGGTCCTTCGGGACACGGTTCAGGCGGACGACGGCAAGGTCGTATTCAGGGGCCCGGCCGACCACATCGGCAGGGATCGGATCGCCTGCGTTGAGCTGCACGAAAACGCGTCGGGCGCCTTCGACGACATGGTTGTTGGTCACGACATGCCCCGCAGGGTCCCAGATGAAACCGCTGCCGGCACCGCGCGCGACACCACCGCCGAACCATCCGCCCTGTACCGGCACTTCCGTCGTGATGTAGGCGACCGATGGCGCGGAGTTCTGAAACAGTTCGACGACGGCGCGTTCGCTTTCGCCCAGCGCGGGCCGCGGGGTGACCTGGCGCGGCTCGGCCCGGGGCGGGGTCTGTCCACGGCTGCTCCCCACGCCGAGCGCGAGAAAACCTGCGATCAGCGCCGCGGTGACCGAGCGGAATGCATGCGGGTTCATCGTCCCTTCTCCAGGAAACCGGCTTCGGACAATCGGTGGCGCTGGATGGCGGCACGACGGCCGCTGGCCTGCTTGTCGCGATCGAGCCGACTTCGTCCGGCGCGGGTCCGCCCTGCGCGGTCGGCGCACGTCCGCTGCAGCCCGAGCCTGAAATCGTGCATTTCATCGCACACGCATGGCAAGCGACGGTCCCGCCACGTAAAGTCCCGCCATCGATCAGATTTGTTGTCAGCGGGAAACGATAGAGGACGGGAACATGGGCAAGCAAGCCGAAACGACTTTCTTCTGCGCGGCCACGATCAGCGCGCTCGCGCTTGCGGCGGTGATCGCTGTGCAGGAGTTCGCGCTGGAACCGGCGCCCGAGACGATGGCCGCCGCGCCCACCGTCAAGCAGGAAACAGCGGAAGCTGGCCGGCGCAGCGCAACCCACGAGCAGCTCGCGCTGGCGCGCTAGTTCCGGTACGTCGACAGCAGCCGGCGGAGCATCGCCGGCCGCTGGTCAGAACGAATACGTGATGACGGAAAGCGTCGCCCCCTGAGGGTCGCGCACGACCGCCATGCGGCCGACACCGGGCACATCCATCGGCGGCATCACGACGGTGCCACCCAGCTTTTCGGCCCTCGCCAACGTTTCCTCGACGTTGTCCACGGTCACGTAGACGCCCCATGACGGCGGCATGCCCTGCGCTTCGGCCGGGACTCTCATGATCCCGCCGACCGACGCTTCACCGACCTGCACCGTTGTGTAGTTTCCGTTCGGCATCTCCATGTCGCGCGCGCTCCATCCAAAGAGCTGCGAGTAAAAGCCTTTCGCGGCTTCGACGTCGGTCGTCATCAGTTCCGACCAGCTGAAGGCTCCGTGCGTCTTGTAGACATCCATCGTTCGCTCCTCCATTCGATCGCGGCCACGCCGCCGCGGCAACTTGTACGCCGAAAATGACGGACATGTACTGACATTTCGACGGAATGTCTGTCTGTACGACCAAACCCCTGCCCACTGTGGTGTCAACTCCGGGCCCTGTCGGGCCGTTATGACGACAGGACTAAAATTTGCTTTTCCGTATTTCCCCAATGCCCGAAACCGAGGACTCCCGCATGAAGATAACCATCAATTCCAAGACCCTTGTGGCCGGCGTCGCTACCGTCGCCCTGCTCTCGGCCTGTGCCTCCTACGAACCCAATACCGCGCGCGACACCGGTGTCGGCGCCGCGGCCGGCGCCGCGATCGGCGCGCTGGCGCATGGAAGCAACCGGACGCACGGCGCGATTGCCGGCGCGGCCATCGGCGCGCTCGGCGGCTACGTGTGGTCGAGCCAGATGGAGAAACAGAAGCGCGAAATGGAACAGGCCACAAAAGGCACCGGCGTCCAGGTAACGCAGACACCGGACAACCAGCTGAAACTCGACGTTCCGAGCGATGTCTCGTTCGATGTGGGCCGGTCGGAGATCAAGCCCAATTTCGCGCCGATCCTCGATCGGTTCGCGCAGACGCTGAACGAGAACCCTGCCACGACCGTGCGCATCACGGGCCACACCGACAGCACGGGCAGCGACGCGATCAACGATCCGCTCTCGGTGAACCGCGCGGCCAGCACTCGCAACCACCTGACCGCACGCGGCGTCAACGCGCAGCGCATTGCGATCGACGGTCGCGGCTCGCGCGAACCGATCGCCGACAATTCGACCGACGCGGGTCGCGCGAAGAACCGCCGGGTCGAGATCTACGTCGCCCAGGCAAAGAGCTGATCAAGTCTCTCAGCGCGTCTGCGGCCGCAATGCGGCCGCAGACGTCCGTCTAGCCGCCGTCCGGCGGCACTTCGGACGTCGCCGGCGCGCGCCGCAGCTGCAGCGAAAGTCGCCAGGCCATCCACCCCAGTCCTGCCACCGCAAGCAGCAGGACGCCCCACAACAGATAGCGTGACCATCTAGCTTCAGCGATCCGCGCTGCTCGCTGCGCCGCCGAGCCGTCCGGCGCGACGCGGGCTTCAGCGAGAATCGTCGCCACAGGCAAGCGCGTCCCGGCCGGATCGTCGGCCGGCAACATCGCTTGCGCGTCAAGCAACGGACCGGCCTTCGCGTCGACGCTTCCGACTGCCAGACGAAACGGGCCCGGGGATCGCGCGGCGAACATGATGCGAGCGGGCCGCCACTCGGCTTCCACCACAGGCAGCGGCTCATCGAACGGCATCTTTGAATCAATGCGGAGGCGTCCGGTGCGCGCACGCAGCGTCAACGGCGGGCCTTCGAGTTCCTGGCCGTCCCGCAGGACGCGAAACACTTCCAGCGGGCCGACTGCAATCCAGTGCTCCGGAGCTCGACGCGGAGCGAGATCGAGGCGCCGCGCGCGAGGCGCGGCTGCCTCGTGCCGATAAACGCGGACGCTGAGCACGCGATTCGCCTGCGGCGTGCGGACAAACAGTCGTTCGACCGGCAAGGCTTCCGGCACCTCGACATACAGACTGCGGCGGTCGTCGCTGAGGCTGGTCGCCAATGTCGCGCGCGGCAAGTCTTCTGTCGGCGCGATGCTCTCCACAAAGCGAACGCCGGTGATCGCCGGCGCTGTCGTCGTGGACCATGCGACGCGGACAAACGATGGCGGACGATCGATCGCAAGTTTCGTCCGTTCGATGACATCGCCCAACTTCCGGTTGCGCGCCAGCGGTCCGGAGGTCAGTCGACGCCAGTTGACGAGATCTTCGCTGCCCAGGACATCGACCCGGCCCGAGTAGTCCGCCGCGTCGGCGGCGAACACGAGTTCGAGCGCGCCCGTTTTGTCCTTCAGCGGCCTCGCATCGACGAGAAAACCTCCCGGCTCCCCGGGCGGGGCGGCTGTCGGCGCCGACCAGAGTTCGATGACCGCGCGCTCGCCTTCGCGCTCGATCCGCAACGCGTGCCGCTGCAGGACCGAATCGCGCGCTTCCGGCTGCGCAGGAAGCATCGCCATGCGCAGTTCGATCGGCGTGACCGAAGGCGGGGTCGGCGGCGCCGCCGGCAGGACGGCCAGCGGCAGTGCCTCGTTGTTCGCGTTGAAGACGCGCAGGTCCGCAAGGTCGCGTTGATGGGACGCGCGATAGACCGCTTCGGTGATCTGGAGCGTGTGCAACCCCTCGGCCGGGACGTGCAACGGCAGTTGCAGTTCGAAATCGGCGTCTGCAGCGGATGCGGGCCTGGCCGGACCGGCAACCAGTGCAAGCGCACACAGGGACATGAGAAGGAACTTCATGCGAGTCTCCTCGCCGGCGCGCCGGCTGCAGGCGGCACCGGCGCAAGGTAACCAATCACGAGGATCAGCACGCCGACACCGACGAACGAAACGATGCGTTCGATCGTTCCCTGGCCCGAAAGATCGACGAAGAACAGCTTGACGACCACGGCTGCGAGCAGGCCCGCACCCGCCAGCCAGAGTCCACGCGTGGCGCGCCTGTGCGCAACGATCATCAACGCCATCGCGCTGGCAGTCCACAACAGCGACAGCACGGACTGCACCAGCAGCGAGCGGCCGAGCGATGTCGCGTCCCACGCCACCCCACCAAGAAAGTGCACCGAGCGCAGCGCCGCAGCATTCAGCGCGATGAATGCGAAGGCGCCGAACGCCAGGCGAGCGGGACGTTGCCACTTCAATCGCTGGTCCGCCAGGTGCCAGCGCAACACTGCCATCAGCACGAGCCCGGAGGCGAGATCCATTGGATTCAGGACCGGCAGGTACGGCAGTGGCGCCGGATCGCCCGCAGTGAGCACACCCGCAACAACGATCCACGCGAGGGAAAAAGCCGCGAGGCCGGGCGCAGCGACCTCCGCATAGGCGTACGGCGCGGACCGCATCGGCCAACGCAGCGCGAATTGCGTGACGAGCCACAACGCGACGGCCGGCACTGCACCCCAGGCAGCGAAGAACCAGCCGTCGCGGGTGATCGCATCCAGGCGCAACGCAGCCTCGGCCGCGATCATCGCTGTCAGCAGCCACACGCCGCCGACATGGACCAGCGTCGGGAC
>DAINBQ010000048.1:0-16544 GCA_036732825.1 Burkholderiaceae bacterium
ACGCATTGCAATGCGGGCTGGATCGCGACGGTCGACTACGGGACCGCGCTGTCGGCGATCTACCAGGCCCACGACAACGGTGTCCCGCTGCATGTCTGGGTCGACGAAACGCGCCCGCGCAGCCAGGGGCTGCTGACCGCCTGGGAGCTCGCGGCGCACGGCGTGCCGCACACGGTGATCGTCGACAACGCCGGCGGCCACCTGATGCAGCATGGGCAGGTGGATCTGGTGCTGGTCGGAGCCGACCGCGTCAGCGCGCGCGGCGATGTCGCGAACAAGATCGGCACCTACCTGAAGGCGCTCGCCGCGCATGACAACGGCGTGCCTTTCTACGCCGCCGTGCCATCGCCGACGATCGACTGGTCGATCGCCGATGGCCTCGCGGAGGTCCCGATCGAGGAGCGCAGCGAGTCCGAGGTCCGCGAAGTCGCGGGCGCTGATGCGCAGGGCAGTCCGAGTCGTGTCCGCATCGTCGACAGTGCGACCTCGGTGGCGAATCCGGCCTTCGACGTCACTCCGGCGCGGCTCGTCACCGGCCTGCTGACCGAACGCGGGATCGTTGCGCCCGGCGCGCTGGCCACGCTGTTTCCAGAACATCGGTGCGCCGCGTGAAGGCCTTGCCCGAAGACAGTCCGGAGCTTCGACGCGCCATGATCGCGACGGCCAGCGCGATGAACGCCGCCGGCATCAACGTCAACAAGGCAGGCAACGTTTCGGTCCGCTGCACGCGCGGCTCGCGGGCCGGACATCTACTGACACCCACGGGCATTCCGTACGAACGGCTGGCGACCGATGACCTCACCTTCATCGACTCTGCCGGAGGCGTGACCGGGTCGCGGACACCCTCGTCGGAATGGCGCTTTCACGGCGCGATCTACGCGGCGCGCGACGACGTCGACGCAATCGTCCACACGCATTCGGCGCACGCGACCGCGCTCGCCTGCCAGGGCCTGGGCATCCCCGCATTCCATTACATGGTCGCGGCCGCCGGCGGGATCGATATACGCTGTGCCGACTATGCAACCTACGGTACGCAGGAACTGGCCGACCGGGCGCTCGCGGCGCTCGAGGGCCGCCGGGCCTGCCTGCTCGCGCACCACGGCGTCATCGCCTGCGGGACCGGCCTCGACCAGGCGCTGGCGCTCGCGATCGAAGTCGAGAACCTGGCACGGACCTATGTCATCGTGCGCTCGCTCGGGGAGCCGAGGCTGCTCGACCCGGATGAAATGGCTCGCGTGCTGGCCAGGTTTGAAGACTACGGACAGCCGCCGGTCGGGTGATCCGGCCGGCCCGGCCGGACGGGCATTTCTCGTTCGATTCGAATGCGTTCAATCCGCCTATATTGACCTCGCCGGCGGTCGTCCGGACTGCCGATCTGGAGTTGTCTGGACCTTGTACACATGACTCCGCAGAGTTCGTCGTATCCGACGTCAGGTGAAACGGCCGGCCGCTTCCGTGGCTCGATCCGAGCGACGTTGTGGCCGACGCGCTCGCTGACGGGAAACGAGCGCTGGTTCGACGAGCTGTACATCTGGACCGAAGGCGGCGCCGCCAGCACGACGGAGCGCGCGAAGATCCAGTTGACTGCGCTGCGCGACGCGTTCCAGTGGCTGGAATTCGATCTGGTCGAGCGCATCGGCGTGACGATCTCCTTCGGCACCGTGGAGCGGTCGCTCGAGCCGCTCGCGGAACTGTTCGAAAACAACGTCCTGCTCGCGCATCGCATGTTCGTGATGATGCGTGGAGCGCCGCAGAGGTTGCGTTCGCGCTACAGATTGCGCGCGTTTGCCGACATGCTGCGCGGCCTGCAGTACCCGGTCGGCTACCGGATCTCGGCGCCCCGCGTCAGCATGGAACTTTCGGGCGTCGACCTCGTGCAACCGATCTTCGCCAAAGTCCTCGCGACCAATTCACCGCGCCCGGAACCCTGGGGCGACCTCGCTCTCGAGATTCGTGCGCTGGGCCTGGACACCCGGTCGACGATCGTGGGCGCGATCGAAACCCGGCAACAACTGCAAATGGCCAGCCGGGCCGGTTTCGAGCTTGGTCAGGGCCGGGCAATCCGAATGCCCTATCCCCCGCCTGCGCTACCCACGCGCAGTTAAGCTTTCCCCGGGCAGGGAGTTGACAGAGAATCTCCTGCCCTGACAAATGGGTGCACCCGGCACTCGATGATGGCGAACAGCGAATACAGGCCCGCGCTGAGCAGTGGCCAGGTCGAACTCGATCCGACCGTTGATCCCCTGAGCCGATTCGGCTCGCGGGTGCGTGCGCTCGTCTGGCCGACCCGAACGCTGGTGGGCTCGCAGCGCTGGTTCGACGAGCTGTATGTCTGGACCGCGGATTTCGAGCCCGATCGCTCATTGCGTTCGCAGATCCAGCTGGCCGCGCTCGAACACGCCTTTTCGATGCTCGAACACGAGCGGGTCGAGCGCATCGCCGTCACGATCTCCTTCGGTTCGATCGAACGCTCGCTCGAGAGCCTGGCGGGCTCGCTCGAGGCGCACCGGTTGACCGCGCACCGCGTCTCGGTGCTGTTGCGCGGCGCAATGGAACGGCTGCGCTGGCCGTACCGCGTGCGCGAGTTCATCGACCTGCTGCGCTCGTACCAGATCCCGGTCGGATACCGATTCGGCGAACCGCGCGCCAGCATGGAGATGGCCGCGATCGACTTTGTCGCGCCGGACTTTGCGAAGATGCTCGCACCGATCAGCATCCGCGAAGAAACCTGGCAGGAGATGTCGCGCGAGGTCAACGCCCTCGGCCTGACGCGCGAAACCTTCGTGCTGGCCGGAATCGAGCGCGAGGACCAGTTGCGTCTGGCGCGGCACACCGGCTTCGTGCTCGGCCAGGGCCGCGCGCTGAAGAAACCCTACTTTCCCCCACGCGTACTGCGTCCAAGGTGAAATGACCCTGGGTTGCAGACGTGCGCCAGGTGCGCACGTCCACCCTCGGCGTCAGCGCGACAATTCACGCCAACCGATGCGGCGTGCGTTCAATGCGCCGGTCCCGATGTTCAGGCCACGCGTCTCCTTCACGCCGGACGCGCCGGTCGTGATGATCTTCAGCGTCACGCCCTGCAGGCGGACGATGGCGTTGCCGACGGTCAGCGTGCTCGGCCGGAAAAGTGCGGCCTCCGACGCAGTGCTGACCATCTGTCCATCCCGATAGTTGAGCTGGTAGATCCAGCTGTCGCCGCCGGCCGTGCAAGCGTTGTTGTTCGGAATGTTGCTTGCAAACACCAGCGTGCCCAGAACCAATTGCGGATCGATGTTGACCCGCTCGCCGGTGGACGGCAGATCCATGTACCAGCCGTCGTGTGTCGACCAGTTGATCGGACTTCCCGTGACGCCGCGTCGGTTGATGCCAAGATCAGTGACCGTCCGGGTGACGTATGACGTACTGCCGCGCGGGACGCCCTGCGCGGTTCCGTTGTCCTTTATCGCGTAGAAACTACCGAGGTACGACCAGTCGCCGACCGGCGACAGTGTCGACGGGTCCTGCAGATCGGAACCGCCGAGGTAGCGGCCGGTACCGACGAATACGACCCGATGGCTGTCGATCTGGCCGAGCTCCGGACGGGTCGTGATTGGCTGCGGCTGGTCCGCAGCGTCGCGCAGCGTCGCCACGCGTAGCACTGTCGGCGGCGTCGCCCCGAGGTCGAAACGCCAGAGGTTGCCCTGCAGATCGCCGCCGTACACATACTGGGTTGTGTTGTCGGTGTCCGGGTCCCGGGCCCAGGCACTGAATCGGGCGAATCCCGATGGAGACGTCGCGCTGCCAACCCCGGTCGACGTCTTGCTGAGGATTGCGCCGTTGGCCAGATCGACGACGTACAGATAGCCGCGGCCGTCGCTGACATTGTTGTAGCCGGACGAAAGCAGTGCCACCCAGCGGCCATCGCTCGAACGCTTCGTGATTACCGGGTTTCCGAAAGTCAGCCCGAGGTCGGGGTCGACGAGCGAGCAGACGCTCGAGTCGGTACAGATCTCCCACAACACCGTCGGATTGGCCGGGTCGGTCACGTCCAGCGCGTAGTAGCCCCGACCGCCGGCCTGGAAGCCACCGATGAGAACCGTTCGCCACGACCCACCGACCAGGGCGTCGGCCACCGTCGGCGATCCATCCACGAAGAACTCGTGCTGGCTTGCGTAAGCAGCTTCGGCCAACCTGAATAGGCGCGGCATGACGGTTCGAGGCACGAAGGCCCACAGCTCGGCACCCGTTGCAGCCTCGAACGCGTGCAGCATGCCGTCATTGCCGCCGATGTAGACCATCGCTCTCCGACCCGCATTGACGATCTTGAAGTCGAAGTACGAGGGAGTCACGGGATCGCCGTAGCTGCGGCGCGGCTCGCGCACGAACACCGGCCGCGAGCCGACCAGGTCGCCGAGGACGTATTCGCGTTCGCGCAGCAGGGACTCGTGCTGACGTCGACCGCGCAGGAAGTTGACAATGTTGGCGCCGTCGTTCACCAGCGCCTGCTCGGCCGCAGTCAGCGTCGGGCATTGCGACAGCTGCGCGCACTTGCCGCTGAAAAGGGCACGGGTCGCGGCATCCATGTCGGCCCAGCTGAAAGGCGTCCGTGTGCCCCCGACCGCCGTGTAGATCGTTCGCGTGTCGGTGGTCGCGCCGACTCTTCCATTCAGCAGATCGCGCGCCGACCAGTCGGTCGCCAGCGACACCACTCCGCTGACCGGATCGACCCGTTGCGCGACGAGTTCTCCATCCCAGCGCGTCGTGCGGTAGGTCGAGCTGAATATCGCGTTGTCGGTCGTCGTGATGTTCGGGCTGCTGGTCGCCGATGCCGCGGCGGCGCCGAGCAAAACACGCAGGTCGGCGAGCGCCGTGACGAGGCCGTCGTAAAGACTGGGCGCATCGGTCGCGCTGACATAGCGGCCGCGGCCATTGACTGCCGCATGCCAGAGGTCGTCGATTTTCGCTGGGTTGTCGTCGACCCCGGTGCCGCTCGGAGGCACCGGCCAGTTGCAGACGCCGGAGCTGCTACCCCAGCGGCAGCCCGTGTTGCCGACCTTGATGCTGTAGAAGTCGCCAAAGGTCGCCGCCTCGTAGTTCGGAATGAACTGCATCAGGCCGCCGAGACCGAGACCGATCGTGAAGGTCAGCATGTGCTGCTGCGGATTCGTGTCCTTCAGCGAAGCCGGTACGTCGTTCGGACTGACGTCGGTGCCAAGCGCACCCGTGGCGCCGTTCGTGCGCAGATCGGTGCTGTAGTAGTACATCGCGACGTCCGCAAGGGTTCCGCTCGCGCCGTTCAGGTTCCCGTCGTAAGCGCCCGAAGCGCGAGTCGAATAGCCTGAGTTCGAGTTGTCGTGGTTGCCGATCGACGTGCCGTCGATCTTGTCGCCTTCACTGCCGTTCCAGTAACCGTCGGTGCTGAGGATCGAGACGTTCGGCTGGCACGAGTACTGGACGGGGTCGTCGTCCATGCCGTTGTTGATCCTGTCGCGCTTGCCAGCGTAGTGCCGTCCGACGCGCGACAGCGCCTCACGCAGCGGAGTCATGCCGTTCGGACTCAGCGAGTACAGCTTGCTGTACCAGCTGGTCCGGTGCGCATCGGCGAAAGTGTCGATCCGGATGTAGCGGTTGCTGCTGACCGGGGAACCCGGGTTGATCGTGATCAGCCCGACGCGGTAACGGCCGTCGATCTGCGTGAATGCGAGCCCGACGCCGGTCTTCATCATCTGCATGCGCGTGCCGTAGTACGCGTACCAGTTCGCGAAGTTGGTCATCTCCTCCGCGTAGGTGCAGCTCGGCGCCGCTGCGCAGTCGACGCGATTCGGACGGCCGCCATAGGTGCCGGTCGAGGACACGATGTCGACCCGCTGGAAGCGCCCGTAGCGTGCGTAGGTGTGGTTGGTCGTGTAGGTGCGCTGGCAGCGCGGTCGGCCGCTGGTCGAGCCCGAAATCGCGCTGTTGCTGTTCGCGTCGTTGCTGCCCTGGCACCAGCGGACCGGCGCCGGATGCAGGTAGCTGCCGGTCGGCGTGTTCGACAGCGTGCAACTCGTCAGCTCCTCCGTCGTGCAGTGTTCGCGCGGCAGGATGTCGTAGTAGAACGGTCCGCCGCTGCGGCCCCGCGGGAACCGGTAGTTCCCGGAGTTGGTCCCGTTCGGGAATCCGTTGCTCGAGCTGCTGTTGTAAACGAACGGGTTGGTCGTATTGATGCCGTTGCGGCGGCAGCGCGAAGCGTCGGTCGGACTGTCGCTGGCGGTCAGGCAGTAGACGATCTCCGGGTAGCCGCTGACGAGATTGGTCGTCGCCGACGAACTCGAGAATCCGTTGACCGGGACCGAAGTCCACGGGCTGCCGTAACTGGTCATCGAGCCGCCGGTCGCGTTGACCGCCGGGAAGTACGTGACCTGCGGGTTGTAGTACAGCGTATTGAACTGCGTCGCGTACCACGGCGGATTGCCTTCGAGGCCGTTGGTCGTTGTCGACGAGCACGAGCTGTTGTTGCAGCGGTTCTTGTCGACGCGGGAACCGTCGACGTATTCGGGCATGAAGCGCGAGGCCATGCTGCCGGAGTCGTCGACGATGAACATGATGTTCGGCTTGACCGTCGTCGACACCGAGTGCGTCAGTGGCGTCGGTGCAATGTCGGTCAGCTCGGCCTGGGCGCCGGTGGCACCACAGACGAACAGGATGGCAAGGAATCTGAGCTTGGCGCGCATGAGCGGACCTGTTCGCTAGAGGGAGACGAAAGCCTGGACCAGCGTGCTGGTGTTGCGCGGACCCAGCACACGCACGGTGACCCGGTAGTAGTTCTGCGCGGTGCCGGTGAAGTTGAACGCATCGCTCGAAAAGCTGCCGCCGGAGGCCGCAGGGGAAGTGGCGGCTAGCAGCGAACAGGAATTGCCGGCCGCGTTGTAGTTGCCCTCGGCCGAGCACATGCGATGGATCACCCATTGCACCTGATTGCCCGCGGCATCTGCCGCATTGACGAGACAGGTCGGGCAACCCGACCAGAAAGCCTCGTCGTCCCAGTTGGGCTCTGCGATGACCGCGAAGTACCCGCGGTTCGGCGCGTTGCTGTTGAGCAAGTTGGTGCCGGCCGTCCCCAGCATCCACTGCACCGCGCCCTGTACGCCGGCATCCGACGAATGCACCGTCGAGTTCCGGAACGCCAGATTGCCGGCGACCAGCTGATGTGTGTCCATCGACCGCGACAGTGCGATCACCGAAATCAGCATCGCGACAAGGGCAACCAGCACGACCATCAGCACGGCACCGCGCTGATACTGCAGACCCTTCCGCCTCCTGCCGTTCATGCGGGCCTCCAGATCATGTTGCGAAGGCTGATCGTTGTTTCGAAGACCCGGTAGCGAAAGCACCGCCAGTCCGCGCGAGCCGTCAGGTCAAACACGCCGCCCGCCCATTGCGGCTGTACGGTGGTGGTCGTGCACTGGCCGGTTGCGAGGTCCGCCCGTTCGGCCAGCGCGCTGCGCGATACCAGGCCGACGCGCAATGCGATGACGCCGGCCCAGTCGTTCGCGGCGACTGGAGTGATCTCGTCCCAGACGTTGATCACTCCGTCGGCGTCGGTGTCCTTGCCGTACTGCGCCTGCAACTGAACGATTCCCGCCGCGACCGGAAGTGCGACATTGCCCTGCAGAAACGGGTCGACGACCAGCGTGTCGTTCTGTATGGAGTAGCGCGCAGCGGTGGGCGCGATGCCGATCGGGAAGATCATTGCGGCCAGCGTGTAACTCGGGCCGAGGCCGCCGGGCTTGTTGTAGCGCGCCGCGACCATCGTCCCGTAGGGACTGCGATACATGCCGCTGTTGTGAATGAGCAGATCCTGGCGCCCAGGTGCCTCCAGGCTCGGGGTGTTGGTCGCCTGCTGCAAGGTGCAGTCCTGGCCCGGCTCCGCGACGACCAGCAATTGCCCTGCGACGATGCCGAATGCACTGTCGACGTGGAAGTTCGCTGCCGGAGTCGGCAGCGCCTGTGTCAGTCGGACCGGTACCGGTGAAGCATCCGTGCTGCTGTACAGGATCTCGATCGTGTCTGGTGCTCCGGCGACGCCCTGCGTAATTCGGGCCGGCACCAGCGCGAACTCGAACTCGCGCGGTGGATCGACGCCTTCGTCATAGGCCAGCACCCGGCAGCCGAGCACCGAAATCACGTTGATGCCATAGCCGGCCATGCGCGCGTCGCGCTGGAGCGCGTACATCGCGATCGAGCCGTTGAAGGTCGCGTCGCCGCCGGAGGTCGCGGCACGGCGATAGCCTTCGGAAGCGGCGAACGTCTGGTAGACGGCCAGCGTCACAAATAGCGAGACGACCATCGAGATCAGGACCTCGATGAGAGTGAGTCCTCGAGAGGTCTTCAACAGTGGGCCCATCTCAGGGCTCCTGCAGCGTTGCGACTGCCTGGTGTTGTCGACGATCGCCGCCCGGAGGCTGCCAGCTAACGGTCACGCGGACTTCTGCCCCGACAACGGTCACCGTCGCATCGGCCCCCGGCAGCAGTCGCTGAACTTCCGCCACCCAGGGCGCGACCCGGTCCTGTGCCGTCCCGTGCGCAACCCCTGCATGCGCGTACGAGGCCACGTTGGTCCGATCGACCCAGATTTCGCCAATCAGACGGTCAGCCAGCAGGGCTGCGTCAACCCGGTACTTCGCGTCCGAGAATGTAGTGAAAGCTGTGGCATTCGCACTCAGCAGTCCCAGGATGCCGACCGCGAAGATGACTGTCGAAACGAGGACTTCGATCAGCGACATGCCACGCACCCGCGAGCGGCGACGCATGTGACCGTGACGGAGATTTGAGCTGCGCATGTGTTTGCTTAGCAGCCGCGCGGATCCGTGGCGGCCACGATCGGATCACACATCCGGATGTCACCGGCCGCACCAACCACCAGGCGCAGGGCGCGTCGATCCGCGGCCCCGACCAACGGATTGACGATGTCGATCTGCGTGGCTACTGACGAACCGTCGACGTTTGCCGCGACGCGGCCCAGCGAGTCGAAGGTCACCGTCGTCGCGTCGGCCGGCGTGACGGTCATCTGCGGCTGCACGGAAACTTCTTCTGCCGCCCTGGCCTGAATAACAGGGAGACAATCGCCGGCATCATCGACACCCGCCGTTCCGTTGTCGACCGGATTCGCGCAGCCGACCGACCACGACGTCGCCGGACCTGCAGTGAAGACCAGTTGCACCATGCGGTTGCGCCGGATCGCTTCCGCCCTTGCGAGCTGGAAGCCATTGAGCACGGACTCCGCTGCAGTCCGCGTCTGCGTGTTACCAATCCAGACCGAAAACATCGGCGCTGCCTGCGTGTACAGAATGGCCGCAATCGCCATGACGACGGCGACTTCCACCAGCGTCATGCCGCGTTGCTGTGCGATCGCCGCGAAGCGCTTGCTCATCGGGTCACCCACCGGGTCCCGGCATCCGCCGGGAGATCGCCCCAATGCGCCGGCAGAGCGGTCGTAGCACGCGCGTTCGCCTGGTTGATCGTGTAGACGAAGCCGGCAGTGGCGGCGGCGCCGGTTGCGGTCGCGGTGTAGGCCTGACCGCCGGCCGCGATGGCGCAAGTAACGGCAAAGTTGGTCAGATTGACAGGCAGCGCCGCACCACAGTTTCCGGCATTTGAATAAGTGCGGTTGTCCTGGAAGAACTGCTCCATGCGGACGCGATACTCCGAGAGCGCGTTAGTCGCCTCGACCAACTGGCCGCGCGTCACGTAGCGCGAGTAATTGGGGATCGCAATCGCCGAAAGAATCCCGAGCACGACCACGATGATCATCACCTCGATCAACGTGAAGCCACGAGCGGTTTGGGTGGGCACAGTGTTCAGCATGTGTATGGGCTTCGAATGCGTGTTGTTATGGACAAGCAATGTCACCGCATTCCGCCGGTCCGCAATCTCCTGAGCTAACGGAATCGCCGCCGCTTTTCTTGAATCAGCGTGTGCGAGGGGCCGCTCGTAGCCGACGAGCGGTTTGCATCGAAACTTTGCGAAAAATTCCCGGCGACGAACGGCGGTCGGTCCAGCTGTGAGGACGAGTGCGCGCCTCGCCACCTGCGCGCGCACCGTCAGCCGCGGACGCGTGGGCATGAACAACGCGTTTGATCGTGATGTAGGAAGAAGTCCTACAAGTGAACGGGATCTGTTGCCATCCGAATTGTCGGAATCGGGCCGTAATCAGAGCGAAGTGATGTCGCCGTACCTGCCATTTCCGCGATTCTGAATACCGTGTCCTCGGTACGCTTTCGACTCGCCGTGAGGGTTGGTTCTCGCGGATGCAGGTTGGTCGCGGGCTCTGCGTATCAGTGCAGCCCAAATTGAATGCAACGCTTACGTGGACCGGGCCTTGCCCAGCTAGGAGAGAAAATGAAGTTAAGCAAAGTCGTAATGGCCTCCGCGGTCGCAGCGGCCATATCGCTGCCTCACGCTGTCCGGGCCGAGTCGAATTTCACGACCGGCGGCGGTGCCAACATCACAGCCACCGCGCGGGTCGACTTCGCGGTGAACATTCCGAAGTTCGTGCTGCTGCAGGTCGGAACCCTCGGCGCCGGCAACATCGACACGATCACCTTCGATGTACCTGCCGCGAACGTCGGCGACACCGTCGCACGGGCGGCGACCGCCGGCAGCGGAAACCTCGGCAACGGCGCTGTCACTGTGCGTGTCATCGGCAACAACGGCAACATGACGCTCGGCGCCACTGCACCGGCAACCCTGCTCAGCGGCACGGACGCGATCCCGTGGACCCAGATCACCGTGGCGGAGACCGGCGGTGCAACGCATCCGACGATCAACGGCGCCAATGCGACATACACCGCGACGAACAAGGTCGTGAACGTCAACGGCACGTGGACGTACACGTACCTGAACACGGTGACTCCGGCCGCCGGCAACTACACCGGCCAGGTCCTGTACACCGCCACGACGCCGTAAGCGCCGGCCCGGCCGGCGTCGTTGCAGCCACGACGCCCGCCAGGCAGCGGGACCGCGGGGGCGGCATGCAAAAACGGTTACGACACGCGCTCGCGCCGGCCATCGCCGGCGCGAGTTGCTTCATTTGCGCGGAGAGCGCGGCGTTCACGGTGAACATCAGCGCCGGCTCGCCGCGGATCATCTATCTGCAGGTCGGCGTGGGCTCGTTCACCGGCTTCTACAACTCCGGCGGCACGCCCGGCTCGAATCCGACGATCAATGTCGTGTCGGTCAACGTCCCCGCGGCAGCGGTCGGCAGCGGAACCGCGCAGCAGATGGCGTCGAACACCGCCGCAACCAACAGCTTCTACGACAATTTCACCTTTTGCAGCGCAGGGCAGCTGTACATCGGCGGCTTCTACCGGCGCACGAACAATGCCGCCGGCGCGGGCGCCACGCTGACGGCCACATCTTCCGGCCCGCTGACCAACGGCGCCGGCGATTCGATCCCGTTCACGCAGATCCGCTGGACCAGCAGCGGCATCGGCGATTCCGGTGCGCAGCCGTTTCCGGCCGGCACATTCACGGGCGCGACGCAGACGATCGGCACGATCAACCGCAACCAGTGGGCCGAGAGCTGCCATACGTTCTCCTACCTGAACTCGGCGATCGTGCCGGCGGGGACCTTCATCGGGCGTGTGACGTACACGCTGACCGCGCCATGACTGCGCGGAAGATCACCACTGCAGTGATCGCGCTGCTGGCGAGCGTCGCCGCATCGCTCGCGGGGGCGGCAACCTTCCGAGTCGACGACAGCGCGTCGATTCCGCAGGAGAGTTCGGCGACTCTGCAGTGGCGGCACATCGCGCCGTCGCGCGGCGGCGACAACACGGTCGAAGGCGCGACGGTGGTCCAGGTGCGGCTCAACCTCACGCCGTGGATCGGCCGCAGCGGACGCGTGTTCCTGGTCCTGCCCGAACAGTCACTCGGCCAGGTTCGGGTGAGCTGGACAACGCAGGGGCGACTGCTGCCGGGCCGCCTGGTTTCCGGGCAGCGTGTTCTCGTCCTTGCGGGTCCGGTCACGACACCGTTCGTCGACGAGACCCTCGCGCTGAAGATCGAGACCGACGGCACCCGGCTCTCGAGTTCTCACCGTCTCAACTTCCACTTCGAAATCGACATCGACTGAAGCATGAAAGCGAAAGACATTACTGCAGGCCTGGCCGCACTTGGCCTTGCGTTGATCACCCTCCCGGCAGCGGGCCAGGGCTTCAGTGCGCTCGTCTCGCCGCCGCGGCTCGAGCTCTCTGCCAAGCCGGGCGCGCTCGTCCGGGAAGTTCTCGAGATCACGAACGCCAGCCGGTCGCCGTCGCGCTTCATCGTCAAGACGGCTGACTGGACCCTCGGTCCCGATGCGGGCGTGACCTTCTATGACGCGCTGCAGCCGGGCAGTTGCCGCCCCTGGGTGTCGATCGAACGCAAGGAGATCTCGCTCGCAGCGAACGCGCGCATCCGCTACCGCTTCGAGGTCGCGACACCCGCGGAGGCCACCGCCGGCGAATGCCGCTTCGCAATCATGATCGAAGGCGACGAGCCGGCCGTGGCAAGCGGCAGCGCGTTCCAGATCCCGGTGCGCGGCCGCATCGGCGTCATCGTCTACGTCAGGATCGGGGATGCCGAGCCGCGCCTGGAGATCGTCAAGTCCGAAGCCGCGACGGTCGACGGGCGGCGTGTCCCGGCGGTCTGGGTGAAGAACACCGGCAACGCGCACGGGCGGCTCGGCGGGTTTCTGTCCGGCGTCGATGCGCGCGGCCGCGAACTCGACTTCTCGCCGTCGAACTTTCCGATCCTGCCTGGCGAGACGCGCCTGATCACGCTGGCGGCGCAGTCCGATCGCAACGAGACCGTCGAGGTCGCGTTTCCGGTCACCGTCCGCGGCAATCTCGAATGGTCACGGGCACGCATCGCCTTCGACCAGCGGTTCGACTGATCTTCGATGGTCCGGCGAGCCCATGCCTGGCTGCTGATTCTTGCCGCCGCCTGCGCCGTGCTGCCCTGCGGCGCGCAGGAGCCCGGCAGCGCGGCTGCCCGGAGCCATGGCTCGAACGGCAACCCCAACGGCAATGGCGCTGAGTACCAGGACAAGCTGATCGAAGAAGGCAAGTTGCAGCCCGAGATCTGGGACGGCGACGCTGCAGCGCAGACGAGTACTGGATATCCGCGCGGACTCCGCCTGGACGGCCTGTACTCGAATTACAAGCGCAACGACGTCTCGACGACCAACTCGGGAATCGGCGTCGGCGCGTTCATTGCCACGCCTCTGCACGGCGTCTGGAACTTCGACGGCGTGTTCGGCAACTCCGAGGGCGCAACGGTGGCCACACTCTGGCAGCGCGACATGCCGTTCGAAGGAGGCTGGCGGGCGGCCAATGGTGCCGGCATGCTGAACTCTCCCGCGATCGACCTGGCCAGGTTTCAGCCGCGGTGGTTCCTGCCGACCAGCCCGATGGTGGGCGCGCTGACAGAGTGGCGCGGGCGCGGCGGCAACCAGTTCACGGCCGGCATCGGCGAGCCGGGTGTCTACACCGGTATCTACGTCCCAGGCTTCGATCGGCTCGGTGGCCGGCTGACGACCGCAGGCGGCCAATGGGGGCTGACGCCGAACTGGTCCGCAGGCCTGCAGTATGTGGACGCCGACGATGTCACTAGCGCGATGCAACCCGCGGGCTCGGCGCAGCCATTCAAGTCGCGCGCCTGGTTCGGCGCGACCGCATGGGAGGATCGCACGCAGCGCTACCAGCTCAACGTACTCGGCAGCGACAACAGCTTCACGGGTTCGCACACCGGGGCTTGGGCGGATGCATTCGTGCAGGACGGGCGCTACGGGCACGGCTTCGGTGCGTTCCATCTGGGAGAGGATCTCGCCTGGGGCAACCAGGGGGTCGGCAACAACGGTCACGGTCTGTACTACCGGCTCAACTACGGAAGCCGGCAATGGCTGTGGGACGCCGCGTTCGACTACTTCGTGCCGCTTTCCACGGAAACAGGCAACGCAACGGTCTTTGCAAACGGAAGTGCCCGATACCAGCTTTGGCAGGGATTCGGAATCGGTGGCGGCGGCAATGCGCGCATCGACGGTCAGACCGCCTGGTCGGCATTCGGCTACGTCGAACAGGTTCTTGCGCTGATGACCAGCCGCACTCAACTCTATGTTGCCGAGAACTCGCCGCAACGCGAGACGACGTTGAGCGCGAACCAGACCTGGAGCATGCCGGCAGGCGCGCGGCTGAACACCACCGTGCTCCTGGGCCGCTATACGGGTCGCGAACACAGCTCGAACCACTTCGGATTCGCGGTCTTCGGCGGCGGCGACATCGCAAGCAACCTGTCGCTCGATGCCAACCTCCAATGGACGCAGCGCAGCGGTGATGCTCAACCGACGCAACTGATCGGGAGCCTCGGATTTTCATGGCGCATCTTCCCCGACCTGCAGCTGATCGGGACGCTGTACCGGAGCAGGGCGACGACGGAGACCCCGCTGCAGATCCTCTCGCCGATCACGGGGCCAATCGTGCCCACGACCAACCGCATAAACGAACAGGGTGCCGTCCTGATCCTGCGCTACGAAGCGCGAGCCGGACGCGCTGCGGCACCGCTAGGCGGGATGCCAGGTTCTGGCGCCGGTCGCATTTCGGGCATCGTCTACCTGGACACCAACGACGATAGGCGCTTTGCCGCCGGGGAACCGGGCGCTGCGAGTGTGACCGTCGTGCTGGACGGCAGATTCTCAGTTCGGACCGACGTTCAGGGGCGTTTCGAGTTTCCGTCGGTGGCGTCCGGGCAGCACTTCATAACGGTCGTGCCCGACAACCTGCCCTTGCCCTGGATACTCGTCAACGAAGGGCGCGTCGAAGTCGAAGTGCCGGTGCGCGGCACCGTCAACGTGGATATCGGCGCGCAGAGGATGCGCTGATCCGGCCTATTCCCAGGGCCCAGAGAGTTCGTAGAGCGCGGCGAGCTTTTCTTCAGCAGCCCGAAGCAAGTCCTGCTCGCGAGACCGGAACCAGCCCGACGCGTCAGCAAGCGTCGCCTCCGAATCTGCGATCTCCCGCAGCGCCTGCTGAGCAACTGCGGCATCGTTGAGTTCACCCAGCACATCCTGCAGCTCCGAAAGCGCCGCTACGTAGCGTGTCGTCGAGGTCTCCGGCAGTGCGACGGAAAGGAAGTCCAGCGCGTAGCGCATGCGCTTTGCGAGAATCCGCACCCGATGCCGCCGTTCCGCAGACAACGCGGAGAAGAAACGCGCGGCTTCGAACAGGCGCACGTGGGCCCTGCGCAGCGCCCGCGGCGCCAGTTGCGACAGGGTTCGACCGTCCGGAGCGGCGGTCAGCGTCCATGCCTGCAATCGCAGAGCCAGCTGCGCATAGCGCGCGCTCGCCAGCGCGGCAAGGACCGACTCGTGCGCGTCGCTGCGACGCTGCTCGGTCCGGGCAATCAGCGCTCTGAACACCGGCTCGTCCACCCTCTCCGCGGCCATGAGCTTCGGCAGGGTCTGCTCAGCGAGCACGTCCCAGTCGCGCGCCGAGCCGAGAAGCCGCGCCGCCCAGCGCAGTTCGTCAGCAAGCGACGCCGGAAAGTCAACCTGCTTGCAGTCGAACAACCGCAGAGCCGATCTCATCCGGCGCAGAGCGACGCGCGACTGGTGCACGTACTCCTGGTCGCGGCCCCGATGCAATGCCTCCGTATTGGCAAGCAGCACATACAAACCATGCGCGACGATCCGACGCAGCGCAGCCCCGGCCGACATTTCGCGATCGAGCGCATTCACGAAGCCTCGTGCCGCCGCCTTTGTCGGCAATATCTCCG
Source organism: Burkholderiaceae bacterium (assembly GCA_036732825.1). GTDB lineage: Bacteria > Pseudomonadota > Gammaproteobacteria > Burkholderiales > Burkholderiaceae_F > DAINBQ01. Next base: position 15,772 of record DAINBQ010000048.1, read on the forward strand.
CGCCACTGCTGATCTGGTAGCCGCGCTCTGCCTTGCTTCGCACCAGCGGCACCAACGCCAGGGCGCGCTTGCCGCGGCCGCTGAGCCGAACTGCGAGCGCGAGCAGGTCCTCGGCGCGACCCTCCTTCAGTTCGAGTTCGAGTTCCGCAATCGGCTCTGCCACGCGCTTGCCAGCGCGCTGCGCTTCAATGTGCCCGCGGTCCATCGCGACTTCGATCCGGCTCTTCCTGAAGCCCACCAGCCACGTAGTCCGGACGAACCGCGAGCGGAAAACCGGCCGCAGCGGCCCGGACGCCGCATGTTTTGCCAGCAACGCGGGCAGCGGCGCGTCTTGCAGCAGCGAGAGATCGATCTGCGGCTTTCCGCGGCGCAGTTTCGCGGGGGCTTCCCATTCCGGTCGCGAGCTCAGCCCGCTCCGGGCCGAGTCGGCCGTCTTCAGCGTCTGCACCCACTGCCGACCCGCGCGGCGCAGGCGAAGCGCCATCGAGTGTTTCTGCAGCAGCCGATCCGCCGTGTCGAAGTACGTTGCGTCGAGACGCGTCGTGCGACCCGGCACCTCGCTGAGGGGCAGGACGAGCGGCAATGCGTCGGCAGCACCTTCCGGCAGTTGCAGCTTCAGTTCGATTTCACGCGGCGGACTCATCGCCGCAGTCTATCGAGCGGGCTGCTGCAAATCGTGACAGTCACCGGTGCGCTACGCGGTCGATCGACCCGTCGACAATGGCCGGACCGTCGCCAGCACGTTCCCACATGAGGCAATAGGTGTCGGCATG
>DAINBQ010000049.1:0-10991 GCA_036732825.1 Burkholderiaceae bacterium
AAGGCGTCAGGACCTAAACCTGGTGCGTCTACCAATTTCGCCACCTTCGCGCCGCCGCCGCGCACCGTCGAACGATAGCGGCACGGAACGAAGATGCGATTCTAGCGGATCGGTTCTCGCTGCGCCGAGCACGTCGCTGTGCTGTGCTAGCTTCATCTCATGGGTGTGGACCACTACGAGAACTTCCCGGTCGCGTCGCTGCTGATGCCGGCATCGCTGCGGCCTGCGGTGCGCGCGATCTACCGTTTCGCCCGCACAGCGGACGACATCGCCGATGAGGGCGATGATCCGCCGGGGCTCCGACTCGAGCGGCTCGGAGAACTCGGTGCCGAGCTGCGGTTGATCGAGCGCGGTGCACCATCGCGCTGGCCGGATCTCGCCGAAGCGATCCGCCTTCATGCGCTGCCCGCGGCGCTGTTCGACGATCTGCTGTCTGCCTTCGCGCAGGATGTCACGACCACGCGTTATCTCTCGTTTGATCAGTTGCGCGACTACTGCCGCCGTTCTGCCGATCCGATCGGGCGCCTGCTGCTGGCGCTCTATCGGCGCAGCGAACCGGACCTGCTTCCGCTCGCGGACGCGATCTGCACGGGACTGCAGCTGACCAATTTCTGGCAGGACGTGGAACTCGACTGGATCAAGGGGCGGATCTACGTCCCTCAGCAGGACCTCGAGCGTTTCGGGGTCAGCGAGCAGCAGATCGAGGACCGGAACGCAGATGATCGCTGGAGAGCGCTGATGTCCTTCGAAACCGAACGCGCGCGCCGGCTGTTGCGCTCGGGAGCCCCGCTCGCGGCGGCACTGGGCGGCCGCGTCGGCCTCGAACTGAGACTGGTCGTGCAGGGAGGACTCCGCATCCTCGAGCGCATCGACGCGGTCGGCGGCGATGTCTTCCGCGATCGCCCGACCCTGTCCGCGCGCGACTGGACCCTGATGAGCTGGCGCGCGCTCCGCCCGCTGCCGGCTGCCGCATGACTCCCGACGAATATTGTCAAAGCAAGGCAGCGGCCAGCGGTTCGAGCTTCTACTACTCGTTCCTGTTCCTGCCGCCGGAACGTCGGCGCGCGATCACCGCGGTCTATGCCTATTGCCGCGAAGTCGACGACGTCGTCGATGAAGTAACGGACGCAAGCGTCGCGGAAGCGAAGCTCGGCTGGTGGCGGCGCGAAGTCGCAGAGCTCTTCGCCGGCCGGCCCAGCCACCCGGTCACGCAGGCGCTGCAGCCGATCGTCGGGAGCACTTTCGGCATCACCCGCGAACGGCTCGAGGCCATCCTCGATGGAATGGAACTCGACCTGCGGCAGAACCGCTTCCTCGACTACGCCGCCCTGAGGCAATACGCGCACCTGGTCGCAGGTGTCGTCGGCGAGATCTCGGCCGCGATTTTCGGATACCGGGATGCGCGCACCCTCGAATACGCAGCCAGGCTCGGGCTGGCGCTGCAGCTGATCAATGTCATTCGCGACGTCGGCGACGATGCCCGGCGTGGCCGGATCTACCTGCCGCTCGACGAGCTGCAGCGATTCGGCGTCAAGGCGGCGGACCTGCTGAACGGCCGCTACGTCGACGGGTTCGGCCCGCTGATGCAGTTCCAGGCCGATCGCGCGCGCGCGACCTATCGTGAAGCCATTGCGCTGCTGCCGGATATCGACCGGCGGTCGCAGCGTCCGGGGCTGATCATGGGCGCAATCTATTCGAGCTTGCTCGAGGAGATCGAAGCGAGCAGGTTCCAGGTGCTGCACCAGAGGATCGCGCTGACGCCGCTGCGCAAGCTGTGGATTGCGTGGCGGACATGGGTGTTCCGCTGAGCAATCGATTGCGGATCGCGGTGGTCGGCGGAGGCTGGGCCGGCTGCGCTGCAGCCGTGCACCTGGCCAAGGCAGGCGCGTCGGTCATGCTGCTCGAAGCAAGTCGCGACCTAGGCGGACGGGCGCGCCGGCAGGAGCTCGAGCTCGGCGGTACGCGCCACGTGCTCGACAACGGCCAGCACCTGATGATCGGCGCGTACTCGGAAGTCGCGACGCTGCTGCGACTGATCGCTGTTCCGCTCGACTCGGTCGTCGAGCGAAGGCCTTTCGAACTGCGCTACGCGGACGGGTTTCGGGTACAGGCAGCTCGCCTGCCCGCGCCGTGGCACCTGGCCTGGGCCCTGCTGGCGGCACGCGGCCTGGGTTTCGGCGAGCGGACTGAAATGGCTGTCCTGCTGCGCGCATTGAAGCGCAGCCACTGGAGACTCGATGCCGACTGCGAACTTGCCGGATGGCTCGAGGCGATGGGCCAGCGGCCGCGCCTGGTCGCACGGGTCTGGCGCCCGCTCGCAATCGCCGCGCTGAATACGCCGCTCGAACGCGCGTCCGCGCAGATGTTCGTCAACGTGCTGCGCGACAGCCTGGGCGCCGCAAGCGACGCGTCCGAGCTGTGGCTCGCGCGAATGAACCTGTCGGAGCTGCTGCCAGAGGCGGCGGAACGCTTCCTCGGGCACCAACGTGTTCGCCGTGGCACTCGCGTCGAGACCATTGCGCAGGAGGACGGCACCTTCAGGCTCGGCATCCGGAGTTCCGGTGAACTTGCGTCCCTCGACGCCGATGCGGTCGTCTATGCGGCGCCCCCCAGCCAGCTTTCGCGTGTCGCTGAACGCCTGACCGGCCTTGCTCCGATTCTCGAGGCGGTCGAGCGCTTTTCGTTCGAGCCGATCGCGACTGTCTATCTGAAGTACACGGAGCCGAAGACGATTTCGGATCGCTTCCCCCGACAATTCACGGCGCTGATCGAGGCCCCTGACCAAGAGGGATACGGACAGTGGGCATTCGACCGCGGTGCCTTCGAAGCCGCGAACCGCGGCGTGGTCTCGGTCGTCATCAGTGCCAGCGGGAAGCACCTTGAGGCGCCGATCGAAGCACTGGCCACGGGCGTTGCAAGACAGCTCACGGCCCAGCTGGGTCTGCCGGCGCCGGTCGCAGCTCGAGGCATCGTCGAGAAGCGTGCGACGCTGGCGGCCGTTCCAGGTCTCGTTCGGCCTTCGAACGCGACGCCGGTTCCGGGCTTCGTTCTCGCCGGCGACTGGACCGCCTCGGATTACCCGTCGACGCTGGAAACGGCAGTGCGAAGCGGCCGCGCAGCGGCCAAGCTTCTGCTGCCAACGAACTAGCGTTCCCCGCGCACGCGTTCGAGCGCCTGCTCGAGCCGATCGACCGCGATGACCTCGAGACCTTCGATCGGCTGCCTTGGCGCATTGCCTCGCGGAATCATTGCGGTCGAGAACCCGAGCTTGGCCGCTTCCTTCAGTCTGTCCTGCCCGCGCGGCGCGGGCCGCACCTCACCCGCGAGGCCGATCTCCCCGAACGCCACGAGGCCGCGCGGCAATGGCTTGCTGCGCATCGAGGACACGATCGCGAGCAGCACCGCGAGATCGGCGGCAGGCTCGTCGATGCGCACGCCGCCGACCGCGTTGACGAATACATCCTGGTCGAACGCTGCGATTCCCGCGTGCCGGTGCAGCACCGCGAGCAGCATCGCCAGACGCTGGGGATCGAGGCCGACGGAGAGCCGCCTGGGGTTTGGAACATGCGCGGTGTCGACCAGGGCCTGGATCTCGACCAGCAGCGGACGCGTGCCCTCCTGCGTGACCATCACGCAGGACCCTGCGACCTGCGCGTCATGCTTTGACAGGAACAGCGCCGACGGATTGCTGACGCCCTTCAGGCCGCGATCCGTCATCGCAAATACGCCGAGCTCGTTGACCGCCCCGTAGCGGTTCTTGAACGCGCGCACCAGCCGGAACGAAGAGTGCGTATCGCCCTCGAAGTACAGCACCGTGTCGACCATGTGTTCGAGCACGCGCGGTCCCGCGAGCGAGCCATCTTTCGTCACATGACCGATCATGATCAGCGTCAGTCCGAGCTGCTTGGCGATGCGCGTCAGCTGCGCCGCGCACTCGCGCACCTGTGACACCGAGCCCGGCGCCGATTGCAGTTCGCCCGAATACAGCGTCTGGATCGAGTCAACGACGACGACGGCGGGTCGGTCGCTCTGCAGTGTCGCGACGATCCGTTCGAGCCCGGTTTCCGACAGCAATCGAACTCGAGCCGCTTCGACGCCGAGGCGGCGCGCGCGCAGCGCGACCTGCGCTGCCGACTCCTCGCCGCTGATGTAAAGCACCGGAAGCGAGGCCGACAGCGCGGCCAGCGACTGCAGCAGCAGCGTCGACTTGCCGATCCCCGGGTCGCCTCCGATCAGCACGACTCCGCCCTCGACGAATCCGCCGCCGAGCACGCGATCGAATTCGTCGACGCCGGACGGGATTCGCGGCGTCTCCCTGGCCTGGATGTCGCCGAGCGTCACCGCGGCAGCGGGCGCCAGTGCGGCGTAGCGATGTTCTCCGGTCTCGATCCGCGCTTCGGCCAGCGTGTTCCAGGCGTTGCAGTGCGGACACTGGCCCTGCCACTTGACGCTGGCGCCGCCGCACTCGGAGCAGACGTATTGCGTCTTGGCCTTGGCCATTTCAGCCAACCTCGATGACCGGGACGCGTGCTGCAAGCGCGCACATCAGTTCATAGCCGACGGTGCCGGCTGCGTTGGCCACTTCGTCGATCGGCACCTGCGTGCCCCAGAGTTCGACCGCACTGCCGAGGCCCGCCTGCGGCACGGTCGACAGATCGACCGTGATCATGTCCATCGATACTCGCCCGACCAGCGGCACTCGCACGCCCTCAACGGCGACCGGCGTGCCGTCCGGCGCGCCGCGCGGGTAACCGTCGGCATAACCGCAGGCGACGACACCGATGCGCATGGCATGCCCCACTGCTGCTCGCGAACCATAGCCGATGCACTGGCCTGCTCTCAGCTGCTGAGTCGCGATCAGCTTGGACGTCAGTTGCAAGGCGGGATGGACGCCGAGCGAACGCGCGGAGTGAGACTCGTCGGTCGCGGCGCCATACAGGACGATGCCCGGACGAACCATGTCGCCGCCGACTTCCGGACGCAGGAAAAGCGCTGCTGAATTGGCCACGCTGCGTCGCTCGTCCCATTGCCCGGCGATGCGATCGAATTCCGCCAGCTGCTCGGCCACTTCGACCGGACCTGTGAGATCCGAACGCCGGTCGGCATTTGCGAAGTGCATCATCAGGGTGACATTGCGCACGCCAGGCGTTGCCTTCAGCCGCTTGTATGCCTGCCCGGCGCCCGCCGCAACGAAGCCGAGGCGGTTCATTCCGGTGTTCAGCTTCAGATGAACATCCATCGGCCCGGACAGGCGCGCGCCCTCGAGCATGTCGATCTGCTCTACGCAGTGCACGACCGATGCCAGCCGGAGTTCGGCGGCTGCCTCCAGATCGCGCGCTTCGAAGCAGCCTTCGAGAAGCAGTAACGGCCGCGACCAGCCGGCTTCCCGTGCGCGCTGTGCCTCGTGCAGATCAAGCAGCGCGAGTCCGTCAGCATCGGCGAATGCCCGGATCGCGCGCTCGAGTCCGTGGCCGTAGGCGTTGGCCTTGACGACCGCCCAGACAAATCGGCCGCGCGCGTGCGAGCGCGCGAGCGCCAGGTTGTGACGCATCGCGGCAAGGTCGACGGTGGCCTGGATCGGGCGTGGCACGAAGGGCGGGCAGCGCAGTGGGAGCGACGACGGCTATGGCCATAGCATAGCGATGCCGTCATCGCAGCCGGCCGGGGTTCGCGTGTTATAACGCGCCGCCGGTCCGAACAGCTCCGACCGAGAGCCGCAGACCGGTTCGCGGTTCGATAACGAGAGACACTCCGCCTTGTTTTTCGCGCGTCCCCGACGCGTCGCTCATCGATGAATCGCGGCTTCTACACGATCATGGCCGCGCAGTTCTTTTCGTCGCTGGCCGACAATGCCCTGTTGATCGCTGCGATCGCGCTGCTGCGCGAGATCGACGCCCCGGCGTGGATGACGCCGATGCTGAAGCTGTTCTTCGTCGTTTCCTATGTCGGGCTGGCCGCGTTCGTCGGCGCCTTCGCGGACTCGTTCCCTAAGGGCCGCGTGATGTTCATCACGAACACGATCAAGATCGGCGGCTGCCTGATGATGTTCATCGGTTCGCATCCGCTGTTCGCGTACGCAGTCGTCGGCTTCGGGGCGGCCGCGTATTCGCCCGCCAAGTACGGAATCCTGACCGAGTTGTTGCCGCCGGAGAAACTCGTGATCGCCAATGGCTGGATCGAAGGGCTGACGGTCACGTCGATCATCGCCGGCTTTCTGCTTGGCGGCGTGCTGATCAGCTCCAAGGTATCCGCCTGGCTGCTGACCTTCGACATGCCCCTGATCGACACGGGCATCGACCTGCCGGCCGAGGCCGCGATCGCGGTAGTCGCCTGGATGTACGTACTGGCGGCACTGATCAACCTGTCGATCGGCGACACCGGCGCGAGATATGCAAAGCAGCACGTTCACCCCTGGAAGCTGCTGGTCGGCTTCGTGCACTGCTGCAGCGTGTTGTGGCGCGACAAGCTAGGACAGATTTCGCTGGCGGTAACGACCCTCTTCTGGGGGGCCGGCGCGACGCTGCAGTTCATCGTGCTGAAGTGGGCCGAACAGGTGCTCGGGCTCGACCTGGCGCGCGCTGCGATACTGCAGGCGGTCATCGCGGTCGGCATCGCGATCGGTGCGGTGTACGCGGCGGCGACCGTCTCGCTCAAGAAATCCCTCGGCGTGCTGCCGGTCGGTGTCGCGATGGGAATCATCGTCACCGGGGCAGCGTTCTACCAGCGCGGGCTGGTCCCGGATGGCGCGCTGGCGCTGGGTCCGCTCTCAGCCAGCTACTTCCTGTTGATTGCCTGCGCGCTGCTGGTGGTGATCGGCGCCCTCGCCGGCTACTTCGTCGTGCCGATGAACGCGCTGCTGCAGCACCGCGGCCACGTGCTTCTGTCGGCGGGGCACTCGATCGCGGTGCAGAACTTCAACGAGAACCTGAGCATCCTGGTCATGCTCGGCCTGTACGCCGTGCTGATCTGGCTCAACCTGTCCATCCAGGCGGTGATGTTTCTGTTCGGGGTCTTTGTCGCCGTATCGATGGTGCTCGTCATGCTGAGGCACCGCTACAACCAGCGGCAGTTCGACTCGGTTGCGCTGATCGGCGAGGTCAGGCGCTGACCTCGAACAGCTCGCCGGCCATGACGGCTCCGGGTCTCAGTGCGCGATAGAGCAACGGCAGGCTGACGTTCATCCGATCGTCGACGTCGGAGTGGCTCGAGATCGACGAGCGAGCCGGGTTCCTTGCTGCGCTCCAGGGTCATGGGTAGACCGAGCGAGATCAGAGTTTCAAGAGAAACCGACTCAATTCGGATCAGGATGTGGCCCGCGCGGCAACTTCCCTGGCCAGGCATAGATCGGCCCAGACCTTTGCCTTGTCAGCAAGATTTCGCAGAAGATAAGCCGGGTGATAGGTGACCACGACCGGAATTTCACGTCCTGCGACGCCGACGCGATGCACGCGGCCCCTCAGGCTCGCGATGCTCGCGTCGGTTCGCAGCAGCGACTGAGCCGCGAAGCGCCCCATCACGACGATCAGCTTCGGATTCACCAGTTCGATTTGCCGCAGCAGAAAGGGCTCGCATTGAGCCACTTCGGACGGTTCGGGATTGCGATTGCCCGGCGGACGGCACTTCAGAACGTTCGCGATGTAGACCGACTGCGGCGTCCGGCCCGTCCGCGAGAGGCCGACGTTTGCCAGAATGTTGTCGAGCAGACGGCCGGCCTGACCGACGAAAGGCTCGCCTCGGGCGTCCTCCTCGGCGCCCGGGGCTTCGCCGATCAGCATCCATTCGGCGTTCGGATTGCCGACGCCGAAGACTGTCTTCGTGCGCGTCTCGCACAGCCGGCACGCCCGGCAGCCTGAGACTTCCGCGGCAAGTTCGTCCCAGTCGAGTCGTGCAATGCGCTGTTCGCGCGAGTCTGACGCAGACGCGTCAGCCGCGGAATGCTCGTTGGACATCGCAGAGGGCTGGTCCCGACAGAGCCAGATCGGACCCATTCCCATCGCCTGCCATATGCGGGCGCGCCGCGCATCCAGTGTCATAGTGCGATCCGCATGACGATGGCGTCTTCCCGGCCGCCGTGCGCGGGGTAGTAGCCGCGGCGCGTTCCGATCCGTTCGAATCCGTAGCGCTGGTACATGCGGAGCGCCGGCTCGTTGCTTGGCCGCACTTCCAGCAGCATCGTGCGCGCGCCATGGCCCCGGCCGACCTCGGCCATCCATTCCAGCGTGCGCCAGCCGATACCCTCGCGCTGCCGGTCTTTCTCGACACTCAGGTTGAGCAGATGCGCCTCGTCGAGCGCGAGCATCATGACGGCATATGCAATTACTGCGCCCTGCCGGTCGCGCAGGACCCAGCTGCTGTAGCTGGCGCGCAATGCGTCCTGGAAGTTGCCGCGGGTCCAGGGAAATGGATAGATCCGGCCTTCGACCGCGACGATCTCGTCGAGATCCATCGCGCTCATCGGGGCGTATCGATCCGGGTCGGACTTCGGCAATGCGCTCATGTGACAGGCGCCCCTTGGCGCCTCTCTTCTATCGTCAGCGCGACATGATCACGCACGTATACCGGCATCGCCTGCGCCGGCGGGACTGCGAGTCCCCGCTCGGCATCGATGCGGGCCAGCCGCGCGACGTCGGCTGCGCTGGCGCGCACTGAAGGCAGCGCCTGCCACGATACGGACTCGGGCCAGTCGGAAGCGAACTCCGTCAAGGCATTGCCAGCGACGAGTCCCACCTGCTCGGAGCTCGCTATCCCGGCCAGCGAGTCCGGGCGTTCGAGGGACGCCGCCCTCAGTTCTGTCACGCAGGCATCATTCCGGTAGATGGCACAGTAGGCCTCGTGCATCCGCGCGTCGATCGCCACCAGCACGCGCTCGGCGGCCTTCTCGCTGAGTGCACGCGCGGCGAGCGCACGCAGGTTACCGACGGCAACGACGGGCTTGTCCGTTCCATAGGCCAGTCCCTGCGCAATTCCGCAGGCGATGCGCAGGCCGGTGAACGATCCAGGCCCCGAGCCGAATGCGAAAAAATCGACATCAGTCAGGACCCGTCCAGCCTCCGCCAGCACCGCATCCACCATTGGCAGGATGCGCTCGGAGTGCCTCTGACCCACCACCTCGAGGCGTTCGACGAGCCGGTCGTCCGCCAGCACGGCCACCGAACAAACTTCGGTCGCCGTGTCGAGCGCGAGGACGGTGGGAAGCATGCGCGTGATCATACGTTCCCCGCATGCGGTGGCAGCCCCGCCCGCGCGTGCTCCGGCCACTACGCAAGGAAACCCGGAAGACCGCGGAACGTCTGGCGGCGGCGACCCGCTGCGCGGCCGACGTGCGCCAGTTAGCCGATGAAGTTCAGCGGCTCATAACGCCTTTGCAGAACGAGATCCGATGGCAGATGCCACCATTGCTCGAGCACCGCGGCGTAGACGCGCCTGAAGTCGGTCGTGTGCCGCAGGTTGCCGTCGGCATCCAGCGAGCGCAGTGGCGGCGATTCGCCGTGGATGCCGCCACGCACGGCCGGCCCGAATGCGAACAATGTGCCGGCGGTGCCATGGTCGGTTCCGCCGCTCTGATTCTCCCGCGGGCGCCGTCCGAATTCCGAATAGCTGAGCACGAGCGTTCGGTCCCACACCCCCAACTCGATCAGAGCCGAGCGCAGCGCCGCAACGCCCTCCGCGAAAAGTCGCAGCAGCGTCGCATGGACCGGAGACTGGTTCTGATGGGTGTCGAACCCCGGCAGCGTCAGACGCAGGACGGGGACGCTCCCGGTCGCCGCGATGCCCGCCGCGTGCTGGACGGCGATCCCGACCGGTCCCCGCGGAAACTCGGTCTTGAAGGTCACATCCCGCCGGATCGCGGCGCCGGCGCGCACGATGTCCCCTTCCACGCGCAGCAGGTGCGCCATCGCACCACGCGCGGGGACGTTCTCGATCGATGCCAGCCGAGACTGGCGCGCAAACCGCGCCGGGTCGTTGACGGCTACCGCGCGCGCGCCGCCCGCCAGCGGTCCGAGGTCGGCGGCGCCGATCACTACGCCGTCGGCACTCAGCCGGGCAAATGCGGCCTGACCCTGGACCGCACGTGACAGCCAGCCCGACTGCAGGTACTGATGGCTGTCCGACGCCGTGTCCCAGATCTCGATCGAGCGGAAGTGCGACAGGTTCGGTGCGGGATATCCGACGCCGGCCAGAATGGCCATCTCTCCTGCCTGCCACAGCGCCTCCAGGGCCGCCAGCGACGGATGAACCGCTGGCGCCCCGTGCCAGCGCAGAACCACATCGGGTTTCAGCGCGAGGCGCGGGCGCAGATCGAAGTAGAGACCGTCATCGACAGGTACGACTGTATTCAGGCCGTCGTTGCCACCGCGCAGTTCGATCAGCACCAGCAGGCGCGGGGCCTCGGCGCGCGCCCAGGCCGGCAGAGTCGCTGCCGACAACAGAACCGAGGCGTTGCGGAAAAATCCGCGGCGATCCATCGCGTGCCCCTATTTGAGCTGGTACGCCGGGTCGAGCAGGACGGCCCGCAGCGCGTCGAGCCCGAGCGCGCCTTCGCGCGCCGGAGCGCTCGGTGCGACGACGAGCAGAGCTTGCTCGAGTCGCGCGCGGGCGTCGGGCGATGCAACGCGTTCCGGCGCGAGCCCCACACTTGCCAGCCATGCCGCGCTGTCGACGCGGGCTGACCGCGCCTGCTCGAGCGCCTGCAGGCGGCGTCTCAGCCCATCGGCAGGCGTCACCGGCGCTGCCATTGTCGCCATCGCCTCTGCGGGTCCAACCGAAGTTCCCGTCAATGCGCGATCGAGAAATTGCTTGCGCGCCAGAAGGGTCTGCGTGTTGATCCAGGCGACGCCGCCGGGCCAGCCCCGCACGTTCGGTGGGGAGAAGAGGTTCTGGCCCATGCCGGCGAGCGCAACGGCGGCCGGTACCGGCGCCGTCAGTTCGCCGCCCGACTGGCGGACCAGGCCGGCCACGAGGTCGACCGGCGATTTCACCAGTGCATTGTC
>DAINBQ010000049.1:11091-16472 GCA_036732825.1 Burkholderiaceae bacterium
GTCATTCGCTCGGTCAGCGGCGATGGCGTCGCGACCATCTCGCGGAGCCACCAGCCACGCAATTCGAGGCCCATGCGGATCTGCTTCTGCAGCTGAACACGGCGCTGCTCGTCGCTCATCGCGCGGAACTCCCGTGGCGGCACGAGGCGCTCGTCGATCCAGAGTGGAGTGGGCGCAACTGCTGTCGTCCGGGCTCCGGCCAGCAGGCGGTCGACCGCGGCGCGATGAGTCAGGGTCGAGTATTCGGCAGCTTCGGCATCACTCGGAGCGAAACCTGCACGCGTCAAGAGCCAGCGCGCCTTCTGCGGTCCCAACGGTTGCTCGGTAGCGAACGCCGCCGCATGCAACGACAGCATGCCGATCAGGAACCAGCGCAGCAATGCCATCACTTCCGCGCGCCCTTGTTCGGCCTGCGGTAGACGTCGCGCTGTGCCTGCTCGATCTGTTCGCGCAGCCGCTGCCGCTCCTCCGGAGACAGCTGGCGGCCCGGTCTTGGTCCCTGCTGCGGATCCGATCGACGCCGACGATCCTCGATGAATCGCTGACGCATCGCTTCCCGTTGCTCCGGCGTCATGCGCTGCCACTGCTCACGCCGCTGATCGGGCGGCAGTCGGCGCAGCATCAGTTCGCGCTGCTCAGGCGACAACTGCTGCCACATGTCGCGCCGCTGGTCGGGCGAAAATCCCTGCCATGCACGCTTGCGATCGTCTGGCGAACGGGCATTGCGCCATGCTTCGCGTTGTTCGGGTGTCATCGTTTGCCACATTTCGCGCCGCTGCTCCGGAGTCAGGCGCAGCCGCTGGCCCGGATCGCCGTTGCTGCCGTCGGCGGGCCAGGCGAGCGTGGCCATCGCCGCGAGGACGAGGCCTGCGAACGCGTGAATTGCGGCCCGAAACGGCCGGCGAAACGAGAGCGGAACCATTAACCGCATGGTATTTCGTGCAACGGCACCCACGGAAGAATTGTCGACGCAACCGTCGCAGCCGGCGGGTAAATTCTGTAACACTTTGTGTGGAATGACCGCCGCGAGCGTGCAGTTGGCTAGCTTTGCGTGAAGCCGGACCATGAGATGACACGCACGACCCAGAAAATTCTAGTCGTCGATGACGACGCCCGATTGCGCGACCTCCTGCGCCGTTACCTTGGCGAAAACGGGTTCTCGGTTTTCGTCGCCGAGAACGCGCAGGCGATGAACCGGCTCTGGCAACGCGAACGATACGACCTGCTGATCCTCGACCTGATGATGCCCGGCGAGGATGGCTTGTCGGTGATGCGCCGGCTGCGCGGCGCCAATGACCCGACACCGATCATCATGCTGACCGCCAAGGGCGAGGACGTCGACCGCATCGTCGGGCTGGAGATGGGCGCCGACGACTATTTGCCCAAGCCATTCAATCCACGCGAGCTGCTGGCGCGCATCAATGCCGTGCTGCGCCGGCGCGGCCCCGACGACGCCCCGGGAGCGCCGGCCCAGGACGGCAAGCCGATCGAGTTCGGCGGCTTCGTGCTGGATCTCGTGACACGCACGCTGACGAAGAACGGCGAACCGGTACCGCTGACGACTGGCGAGTTCGCGGTGTTGAAGGCATTCGCGCGCTATCCGCGCGTGCCGCTGTCGCGCGAGAAACTGATGGAAATGGCGCGCGGTCGCGAGTACGAGGCATTTGATCGCAGCCTCGACGTGCAGATCTCTCGGCTGCGCAAGCTCGTCGAACCCGATCCCTCCAAGCCCCGCTACATCCAGACCGTCTGGGGCCTCGGCTACGTCTTCATTCCCGACGGCGGAAGCTGAGGCGTGCGTTCTCCTTCGCTCTTCTGGCGCACGCTGCTGCTGGTGCTGCTGCTGATCATCGCGAGTCTCGCAGCCTGGCTGCAGAGCTATCGCGTGTTCGAACGCGCGCCGCGCGCGCAGTCGGTCGCGCAGCAGGTGGTCTCGGTCGTCAACATCACGCGCTTCGCGCTTCTCTATTCGGACCCCTTCGACCGCCGCGACCTGCTGCGCGAGCTGGCGACGAACGAGGGTATCCGCATCTACCCGCTGGAGCCGTCCGATGAGGTCGAGCCGCTGCCCGACAGGCCGCTGATCAAGATGGCCGAGCAAACCATCGTCAGCAAGCTGGGCGAGGGGACGCGGCTGGCTTCGAGGGTGAACGGCATCAAGGGACTCTGGGTCAGCCTCGCAATAGAGGAGGACAAGTACTGGGTCTTCATCGAGCGCGACCCGGTCGCGCGCACCTTCGGCACGCAGTGGATCGGCTGGGCCGCGGTTGCCCTGCTGCTGTCGGTGATCGGCGCTGTCGTCATCGCGCGCCTGATCAACAAGCCGCTCGCCAGGTTGTCGCACACAGCGGCCGAGCTCGGCGCCGGGCGCACACCCGAACCGCTGCCTGAAACGGGACCCGCGGAAATCCGCACCGTCAATGAAAGTTTCAATCGCATGGTGTCGGACCTCGGCAAGCTCGACGCCGACCGTACCGTGCTGCTGGCCGGCATCTCGCACGACCTGCGCACGCCGCTGTCACGCTTGCGCCTCGAAATGGAGATGGCCGATCTGCCGGAAGCGACACGCGCCGGCATGGTCGATGACATCGAGCAGATGGACGCGATCGTGCGCCAGTTTCTCGACTATGCCCGCAAGGCGCCGCAGAGCCCGGCCGAGGACCTGGACCTCACGGCGCTGGTCGAGGGCGCGGCGCGACGCGCCCGCGTCGACGCGGAGGCGAATTCACACCTCGAGCTGCTGCTCGCGCCGGGCGTGCGCATCCACGGCTACCGAACCGAAATCGATCGTGCGCTCGACAACCTGCTGACCAACGCTGTTCGTTACGGCCGCGATCCGGCCAGCGGCGCGCTGCACGTCACGGTGTCTCTCGCCGCCGACGAGAAAGATGCCGTGATTGCGATCGCGGATTCGGGGCCCGGCGTGCCGGCCGGGCAGATCGAGCGTCTGCTGCGTCCGTTCGAACGCGGCGACCCTGCGCGATCGGGCAGCACCGGCGCGGGGCTGGGCCTCCCGATCGTCGAGCGCATCGCCCGCATGCATGGCGGCTCGCTGCGGCTACTGACCAACTCGCCGCACGGCCTGCGCGTCGAGCTGGCGTTGCCGCGCGAGGCGCACTCGACAGCCCGTTGATCGTAAGCGCGCTCCGCAGATGCCTGTGTGGAGGCCTATCGACTGCGCGCGAAACCCCTGCGCGGGTCGCCGCCGCTAAGTTGAAACCAGCAACGCCACTGCGTGGGCTGCGATGCCTTCGCCGCGCCCGGTGAAGCCCAGCTTCTCGGTCGTCTTGCCCTTGATGTTGATCGCATCGGCGGGGATTGCGCACGCCGCCACGATCGCGGCGATCATCGCCGGCACGTGCGGTGCGATCTTCGGCCGCTCGGCAATGACGGTCGCATCGATGTTTTCGATGCGCCAGCCGGCCGAACGCACGCGCTCGGCCGCCTGCGCCAGCAGTTCGCGGCTATCCGCGTCCCGGTAGCGGGCGTCGGTGTCCGGAAAGAGTCGACCGATGTCGCCCAATCCGGCGGCACCGAGAATCGCATCCGTGATCGCATGCAGCAACACATCCGCGTCGGAATGTCCGAGCAGGCCGCCGCTCTCATGCGGAATTTCCAAGCCGCCCAGCACGAGCCGACGCCCTTGCACCAGCGCGTGAACGTCGAAGCCCTGGCCGACGCGGATTCTCATCGTTGCTCCTGTTCCAGGTTTTGAGAATCCAGACGCCCCTGCTCCGCCAGGATCGACCGAGCGACCGTCAGGTCCTCGGGTGTCGTGACCTTGATATTCGTCGTGATTCCGGGCACCAGTCGCGGCGAGTTGCCGCTACGCTCGATCGCGCTGGCCTCGTCGGTGACGTCGTCGATCTCCGAACTCAGCGCCGCACGCAGGGATGCGACGCGGAAGAGTTGAGGCGTCTGCGCACACCACATTCCCTCACGCGCGACCGTCGCGCCGACCCGCCCGTCGTCGCCACGCTTCAGCGTGTCGGTCAGCGGGACCGCCAGCAGGCCGCCGCGGTCGTCATCGCCGACCTCGTCGATCAAGCGCGCAAGCTGGTCCTCAGCGAGACATGGACGCGCCGCGTCGTGCACCAGCACCCGATCGTCGTCCTCGGTGCGGCCTGCGATCGCAATCAGGCCGTTGCGCACGCTCTCCGCGCGCGATGCGCCGCCCACCGGCAGGAACTCGACGTGCTCGGAATCGACTGCGAGCGCCTGCCACTGCGTGTCTCCCTGCGCAACGATCACGAAGACCTTGTCGATGCGTCCGTCCGCCAGCATCGCATCGATCGAATGCTCGAGCATCGTCTTCGACCCGAGCTTCGCGTATTGCTTCGGTCCCCCCGCCCCCATGCGGGAACCGGTGCCCGCAGCGGGAATCAACGCGAAGTAGCGGAAGGTGCGGCGCACGGGAGCGGCAAGAGTGGAGTCCTCCGTATAATAGCGATCAGGTTCGGCAGCTCTTGAGCAACGCTCGGCTGCCGACTTTTTTTGTGAGCCAGGAAGTCACACTCGCCTCGCCCCCGGCAGTCACGGCGGGCGCCACTCCGCGGACGCTGCCGCCCGCAGGGACCCGCTTTGCCCTCCCCCGCCCACCGGGCTCAGGCGATGCGCTGCTGCTCGCCGGTACCGGGGCACAGGCGCGTGCGGACCGGCGCCTGCTCGTCGTCATCGCGGCTGACGCACTCGACGCCCAGCGTCTGGCCGACGAGATCGGCTACTTCGATCCGACGCTGGCGGTACGTCCGCTACCGGACTGGGAGACGCTCCCCTACGACACGCTGTCGCCACACCAGGACCTCGTGTCCGAACGGCTCGAGACACTGCACCGTCTCAGCCGCGCGCAGGACGGGACGCTTGACGTGCTGGTGCTGCCGGCGTCGACCGCGCTCTACCGGCTGGCGCCGCCGCAATATGTCGCCGGCCACACGTTCTTCTTCCGTCAGGGACAGGTCGTCGACGCCGAGCAGCTGCGTGCACAGCTCGTGTTCGCCGGCTACCAGCACGTCACGCAGGTGGTGGCGCCGGGCGAGTTTGCGATCCGCGGCAGCCTTATCGACCTGTTCCCGATGGGATCGGCGCTGCCATTCCGCCTCGATCTGCTGGACGAGCAGCTCGACTCGATCCGTGCCTTCGATCCCGACTCGCAGCGCGGGCTGTATCCGGTTCCCGAGGTGCGGCTGCTGCCGGGCCGAGAATTCCCGATCGACGAAACCGCACGGCAGGCGTTTCGACGACGCTGGCGCGACCGCATCGAGGGCGATCCAAGCCGCTCGAGTGTCTACAAGGATGTCGGCAGCGGCATCGCTTCGGCCGGTATCGAGTACTACCTGCCGCTGTTCTTCGACGAGACGGCGACGCTGTTCGACTACCTGCCG
>DAINBQ010000050.1:0-16306 GCA_036732825.1 Burkholderiaceae bacterium
GCCCGGTACACGTAGAGCAGGATCAGCACGAGCAGCGCGATGAAGATCAGGAACGTGACCAGCATGAAGCTGGTCATCGGCTGTGCGCCCAGCGCCCAGATGAACAGGAACACGGTCTCGAGATCGAACAGGATGAAGATGATCGCGACCGCGTAGTACTTGATCGGGACCGCCTTGACGTTCTCCGTCTCGATCGGCGTCGCACCGCACTCGAACGGCTCGAGCTTGGTGGCCGTGGCGTGGGGCTTGGGTCCCAGCAGCGCATTGAGCAGCAGCGTGAAACCGACGAAGCCGAGGATCGCCAGCATGTACAGCAGGAAAACGACATACGGGCTCATCCGGCACCTTTCGGCGAGCAGTGAGCCGCGTGCGATCCCGCCGCGATTCCGGTCGCGTTTTGGATCGAACCACTCCGGCAGCGGACGGCGATGAACCGCCCACTCTGACGCGCCCAGGCCATGCTGAGGCCCCTTTTCGTTATGTGCAGTCCGATTTCGAACTGCAACTCACTGGCGGGCAGGTTAGGGCCTGTCCCGGCCCGCCATTTGATATCGATCATCCCGGCGACACGGCCGTGGCGCGGGGACCAAAGGAGGCCTCGACCCCGCAGAAATTCCGGACGGAGCGTGAAACCCGCGTCCGTCGCGCAGGATTGATCGTGCTCAACAAGCCGCTTGCTGGACCGGGGGCGAAAGCCAGCCGCGGATGCGCTCGTACACCTCTTGGTTACTCAGCAAGTCCAGGTGCTTCGTCTTATGCACAACCCACTGGTTCTCGGGCGGAAATGCGAGCGCGAGCCGCGGGTCGGCGTGGCGACCCAGCGCGCTCGCGACCGGCACGAGGCCATCGCCGAGCAACCGGTCGCCGAGATCGCCGGCCGACTTGCCGTTTGTTGCGGCGATCGCGTAGCACCGCACTGCCTCCGGCAGCGGTACCGGCCGGCGCAAGTCATGGCCATGCGCGAACCGGTCCTTTCCTTCCCAATCTTCGTCGAGCAGGCTGCCGTGACGCAGATCGGTGATCCCTGCGCTGCGAATGCGTCCCAGACGTGAAAACGGCGCCGTGTACGGCGTTGCACCCAGGAACTGGTCGATCCAGTGCCCGCCGCGCTCGAACGGAGCGCCATGGTGCGGCGTGCCGAGGAACACCAGCGAATCCAGCAGCGCCGGCCACGCGTGTCCGGCCGCGCTGCCGTACCAGCAGGCGCTGCGCGCGACAAGTCCGCCCATGCTGTGGCCGACGATGACGAGCTCGGTGACCGGCACCGGCCACGCCTTCACGAGCTGCTCGAGCAGATCCGCGAACGCGCGGCCGTTGATCGAAACGTGCAGGCCGGTGTTGTATTTCAGATAGACGGGCGCATAGCCGAGGTCGCGTTCGAGTGCCGCACCGTGACTGTGTCCGGCACGCAGCCACTGCAGATCGTTCATGCACAGCCCATGTATGAGCACGACGATCTTCGATGCCGGCCGCACGGCTGCGGGCCGGTCGAGTCCGAGCGGTCGGCCGTCGACGCGAAAGTGCATCCGGATGGCCAGCGGGTTGCCGGTCTCGGACAGGTAATCGCCGAGGACGCCGTTCAGTGCCGCGACCAGCGCGTCGCGCTTGGGCGAGGACTCCATCTGCCCGAGCAGCGGCGCCAGCCTGGCGAGCACCACATCGATGCCGCCGCCCAGCGCGCGGGTGACACCTTGAATGCTGCGGTAGACGATGCCGCTGATGCCGTTCACCGCGCCGCCAATGACCGGCCCGCCAAGCCTGGTGGGGTGCTCCGCGATCTTCGTGTGCAGCGCCTCGACCAGCCCGGTGAGGCCGGAGGTCGCGTCGATTGCCATCCGGCTCACTCCGCGCAAATCACTGACATGGTTGTGCTGGTTCGGGCTCATCGTTTGGGTTGCGTGGGTGGGCGGGAGCCGCAGTGTCGGGCGGCAGCGAGACCGAAGATCGACGCAGGTCAAGTAAACGGGCGAGCCGGCACTCTATCGGGTTGTACCGTCGGCCGCTTGCCGCACCGGCCCGCCTCGCCACGATAATGTCGCGCATGGACGAGGATGCCGCCCGAAACGTTTTGCTCGTGAGGGCGATCGAGACCGCGGATTCTGCGCACCAGCACCTGACGGAAGACGATCGCCGGTACGCCAGTCGCACCGCCGCCGAACTGGCTCGGTGGCAGGCGAATGCGGCCGGCACTGCCTTATCTGCGGACTTCTTCCTCGGCAAGCGCGCCGAACTGCTGATCACCCGGCTCGCCGAGCGCCAGCCGATCACTCGCGCGGCGCGCGCACTTGCCTGGCGGCCGTGGATCGGTGTCGTGGTGCCGCTCGTTGCGCTCGTGCTTGGCGCCGGCATCGAGCACATCGCCGACCGAAAACACATCAACATCCTCGCGTTCCCGCTGATCGCGATCGTCGTCTGGAACCTGGTCGTGTACGCGCTGCTTCTGGCGAGGCTTGCAATGCAGGCGTTCGGCCGGGCAAACGCCGCAGGCCTGCGACGCTGGATCGCTGCCGTCGGGCAGCGCTCATTGAATGCCGGCTCGGGGCCGCTGGCGGGAGCGATCGGCGCTTTCGGCGCGGAGTGGGGGAGAACGATTGCGCCGCTGACCGCGGTGCGGGCCGGGCGCGTGCTGCATCTAGCGGCCGCAATGCTCGCGATCGGCGCAATCGCCGGCCTGTACGTGCGCGGCCTGGTGTTCGAATATCGCGCCGGCTGGGAAAGCACCTTCCTCGAAGCCCCGGCGGTGCACGCGGTCCTGTCCTTCTTCCTGTCCCCGGCCGCGCACCTGCTGGGGATCGCGTTTCCGACGGTCGCCGAGATCGCGGCGCTGCGCTTTCCGTCGGCCACGGGTGAGAATGCGGCGCGCTGGATCCATCTTTATTCAGTCACAGTCGGCGCGGTCGTCATCGTGCCGCGACTGCTGCTGGCGCTGGTCGCTGCATGGCGCGAGCGTCGCCTGTCGAGCCGGGTCCCGGTCGATCTCGACGCACCTTACTTCCGCCGCCTGCTCGGTCCCTTCGCGCGTGGAAAAGTGCGGCTGCGGGTCGTTCCGTACAGCTACACGATCGACGAGGCTTCGATCGCCGGCCTGCGCGCGGTTGCCGGCCGTCTCCTCGGCGACGACGTCGAGCTGCTGCTCAGTCCGTCGGTCGCGTACGGCGATGAGCGCAGCTCACGCGAGGGGCTTGCAGTCGCCGACCCGCAGGTGCCGCTGACGATTGCGCTGTTCAGCCTGGCCGCGACCCCCGAGGGCGAGAACCACGGCGCTTTCATCGACGCGCTGCGCGCAGCGCTGGCGGCAGGTCGCAAGTCGCAGTTCGCGGTCATCGTCGACGAGGCCGGCTATCGGCGCCGGCTCGGCGCACAGTCGGCCGAGCGAGTCGCCGAGCGGCGCCAGGCCTGGCAGTCGTTCTGCGCTGCGCGTGGTCTCGCCGTGGCCTGTGTCGACCTGTCCGACCCGGATCTTGCGAGCGTCGAGCGGGAACTCGCTGCTGCGCTGGCGGAGCACAGAGGATGAACGCGGAGATGCGCGCTCCGGACAGCGCAACCATCGAGCTGACGCTCGTTTCGCATACGAACGCCGGCAAGACGACGCTGGCCCGCACGCTGCTCGGGCGCGATATCGGCGAGGTGCGCGACCTGCCGCACGTCACCGAGGTCGCCGAGGCACACACGCTCGCCGAAACCGCGGCGGGCGATGTGCTGCGCCTCTGGGATACGCCGGGCTTCGGCGATTCGTCGCGTCTGCTGCAGCGGCTACGTGTCGCGGACAACCCGATCGGCTGGCTGCTGCGTGAAGTCTGGGACCGCTACCGCGACCGGCCGTTCTGGTGCAATCAGCAGGCGGTGCGCGCGGCGCGCGACGCCTCCGACGTCGTGCTGTACCTGGTGAACGCCGCCGAGGATCCGCGCGACACCGGCTATGTCGCGCCGGAAATGCAGGTGCTGCGCTGGGTCGGAAAGCCCGTCATCGTGCTGCTGAACCAGATCGGGCCGCCCCGCGCGGCGGACGCGGAGCGCGCTGACGAGGAGCGCTGGCGCCGGCATCTGGAGCCCTTCGGCATCGTCGGCGACGTGCTCACGCTCGACGCGTTCGCCCGGTGCTGGGTGCACGAGCGTGTGTTGCTCGACGCGGTGGGACGCTTGCTGCCACCAGCGAAGCGCGCCGCCCATGCGCGCCTCGCTGGCGAGTGGACCGCGCGCAGCATCGACCGCTTCATGACCTCGATGCGCGTGCTCGCGGAGCAACTCGCGCAGATCGCGCGCGATCGCGAGCCGGTCGCCGCCGAGTCCGCCACGGCAATGCAGAAGGTGCTGCGGTCAGTCGGCGTCGGCCGCGAGGGCGATGCGACGCGCGAAACCGCGATGGCCGCACTCGCGGCGCGCCTCGATGCGCAAATCCGCGCGACGACCGACCGCTTGATCGAACTGCACGGCCTGCACGGCAGCGCGGCGCAGACCGTGCTCGAACGGATGCGCGCGAACTTCGCGACGAAGGAACGCGTCGACGAGGGCAAGGCTGCGCTCTGGGGCAGCGTCATCACCGGCGCGCTCACCGGGCTCAAGGCGGATCTCGCCGCCGGAGGGTTGACGTTCGGCGCCGGCATGCTGGTCGGCGGCGTCATCGGCGGACTCACCGGCGCGGGAGTCGCGCGCGGGCTGAACGTGCTCACCGGCGCCAATCAACCCGAGGTGCGCTGGTCGGACGAGTTCCTCGATGGTTTTGCGCGGTCGAGCGTGCTGCGCTACCTCGCCGTTGCGCACTTCGGCCGTGGTCGCGGCCGCTGGGTCGAAGGCGAGGCGCCGGCATTCTGGAAGCAGGAGGTTGAGCAGGCCGTCGCGCCGCGAACGACTGCGCTTCACGACGCCTGGGCCGCCGCGCGTGAATCGGAATCGGAACAGGGCGTCATCGACTTGCAGCGTCAACTCGCTGCCGCTACCGCGACGGTCCTCGACCGGCTCTACCCGGGGCGCGTTCCGTCCGACCTCATCGCGCCCGCGAACCGTTCCTGAGCAGTCGCCGACTTCAGATCGCCGGCTCGAGTTGTCCGGCGGTGACTTCACCGCGATCGATCAGGAAAACGCTGTCCAGCATGTCGCGCGAGTGCGAGAGGTCGGACTCAGATAGCACGACCGAGAGCCCCTCCTGCTTGAGCCGACCGATCACCTCGACCAGCCGCTGGCACAGGACCGGCGCGACGCCCTCGAACGGCTCGTCGAGCAGCAACAGCCGGGTGCCGCACATCAGCGCCCGCGCGAGCGCCGCGAGCTTCTGCTGGCCGCCGGAAAGCTGCAGCGCCTTGCGCTGGGCGAAGACCTTGGTCTCCGGAATGATCGAATAGACGAACTCCAGCCGCTGGGCGGCGTCGCTCTTTCCGGCCGCCCACGCCGGCAGCAGCACGTTCTCCTCGACCGTCAGGTCCGGCACCAGGCGGCGGTCCTCCGGCATGTAGCCGATGCCGAGGCGGGCGCGACCGTGCACCGGCAGCGACGTCAGCGAATGCTGTTCGAACATGATCCCGCCCCGCCGCGCGGGCAGGATGCCCATGATGCTGCGCATCAGCGTCGTCTTGCCGGCCCCGTTGCGGCCGATCAGTCCGGCGAACTGGCCGGTCGGGACCGTCAGCGAGACATTGCGCAGAATGCCGACCGAGCCGATCGAGACGTCGAGCTTTTCAATGCGCAGCATGACTCGCTCCGGCGGTTGCCGCATGGGTCGTTCCGACCACGTATTTGCGTACTTCGTCGTCGTTCAGCACCGCCTCGGTCGCGCCGTCGGCGATGATGCGGCCGTCGTAGAACGCGAGTACCCGCTGTGTGTACCGGCTGACGATTTCCATGTCGTGTTCGACGAACAGGATCGTCACGCGCTCGGCGCGCACCGCCGCCATCACCATGTCCATGATCGCGAACTTCTCGTCGGCGCTGACGCCGCTGGTGGGCTCGTCGAGCAGCAGGATCTTCGGCTTGACCACCATCGCCATCGCGATGTCGAGCAGCTTGCGCACGCCCTCGGGCAGGACGGCCGCGGGCTTGTCGCGGTCCGCCTCGAGGCCGAAGCGCCGCAGCGCATCGTCCGCCGCGGTGTCGACCTGGTCCGCTGCCAGCGTCGCGCCGCTGGCCCACTTGTTGCCGCCGAGCACGACCACGCCCAGCGCGACCAGCAGGTTCTCGCGCACCGTCAGGCTGTTGAACAGCTGCGGGATCTGGAACGAGCGGCACATGCCCAGCTGCGTGACGCGGCGCGGAACGAACTGCGTGATGTCGCGTCCGTCGTAGCGGATCGTGCCGGTGTCCGGCTTCAGGTAGCCGGTGATCATGTTGATGAATGTCGTCTTGCCGGCCCCGTTGCCGCCGATCAGGCCGACAACGGAGTCCGCCTCGACGCTGACATTGATATCGGCGGCCGCGGTCACCGCGCCGAAACTCTTGTTGAGCCCGCGGGCTTCGAGAATTGCCATCAGTGCCCGCCCGGCCGCCCGAAGGGCACTGAACGCCCCCTGCGGGGGCAGCGAACGAAGTGAGCGTGGGGGCACTTCATCTAGGCTCCCTTGCCGCGGCGGCCGAAGAGCGACCACAGGCCGGCCGGCAGGAACATGATCACGAGCAGAAGCGCCACGCCGAGCACGAGCTGCCACGTATACGGCGTGTACTGGTAGGCGACGCTCTTGATCCACTCGAAGATCAGAGAACCCAGGAACGGTGCCGCGACGTTCGTCGTGCCGCTCAGGATCGCGACGAACACGAACTCGCCGGACGTCGTCCAGTAAGCGAGATCGGGATCGATGTGGCCGATCGACAGCGCGACCAGCCCGCCACCGACGCCGGAAAGGACGGCGGCCGCGACGTAGTTGAGATGCACGACGTTGCGCACCGAGGCGCCCATGTATTCGACCCGCAGCTCGTTGTCGCGGATCGCCGGCCCGAGCCGGCCCGTGTGCGAGCTGAGAAAACGGTGCGCTCCCAGCAGCGCCGCAAAGACCATGGCGACCGACACCGCATACAGCGCGAACAGATGCGCGCCCGGCGCGAGACGGATGCCGGCCGCGGTGCCGTATGTGATGTTGAAGCCGTCGCTGCTGCCCAGCACCGACATCTTGATCAGCAGGCCGTACAGGATCATTGAAAACGCCAGGCTCAGCATCGCGAAGAAGATGCTGCGGTAATTGGCTAGCAGGAAGCCGAGGACGAAGGCGACCGCGCCGGCGACGATTCCACCGGCAAGCGGCATCACGACTGCATCAGACGTCAGCAGCGACGGTGGCAGGTTGAAGATCTTGCTGATCGAGACGGCTGCGTACGCTCCGAGGCAGTAGTAAAGCCCCTGGCCGAAGGAGACCAGTCCGCAGCGCATCAGCAGCAGCAGGCCCAGCACGACCAGCCCCTTGCCGAGCGCGAGGATCGCAAGGCTCTGCGCCCAGGCCGGGATCAGCCAGCCGCCGCCGAGGAAGACGGCGAGCCCGATTCCGAGCCACAGCGGCGTGCGATCGGCCTTCATATCTTGCGCGCCTCGGCCGCGCTGAACAGGCCCTTGGGCCGGACGATCAGCACCAGCGCCATCACCAGGTAGATGCTGAACAGCTCGACCTCCGGCAGGTAGTGCACGGCGGCGGAACGCACCAGGCCGACGATCAGCGCGCCGAGTGCGGCGCCCGGCAGGCTGCCCAGCCCGCCGATAACGACGACGGCGAACGCGAGCACGATGACTTCGACGCCCATCGCGGGGACGACCGACACCTTGGGCGCGATCAGCGCGCCACCCAGCGCCGCGAGCATCGTTCCGATCGTGAAGGTGATGAAGTAGACGCGGCCGACATTGATGCCCATCGCGGCGCTGATCTCGCGGTCGTGAATGACTGCCACCAGCAGCTTGCCCTGGCGCGTGCGTGTCAGCACGAAGGTCACCGCCACGCCGACCAGCACCGCGACGACGACGAGCAGCGCGTCGTACACCGTGTACGGCAGGGCCCCGATGTCTATGTTGCCGAGCAGACCGTACGGCTGGAACGCCGTGTACGACTCGACGCCCCAGATCAGCTTGATCACGTCCTCGAGGATCAGGAAGATCGAATACGTGACGAGGATCAGCACGATCTCGTCCTTGCCGTACATGAAGCGCAGCAGGCCGCGCTCGATGATCGGGCCCGCGATCACGCCGACCAGCAGGGCGGACAGCGCGAGCAGCGCGAGGCTGCCGTAGGGATTGAGCCCGGCGTTGAACCAGGCGCCGATCAGCGTGGCGGCGACGTAGGCGCCCAGCGCATACAGGCTGCCGTGCGCCATGTTCAGGATCTTCATCACGCCATAGATCAGCGTCAGCCCGAGCGCGATGATGAACAGGTACGAGGAATAGATGATGCCGTCGATCAGCACGGAGACGAGGCTCGCCATGGCTCTCCTTCGCGCGGGCGGCGTGCTGTGCGAGCAGGGCGGTCCGGCGGCATGCCGCCGGACCGTGACTCTTATTTAGCGGTCTTGAAGCCCGACTTGATCCACTCCTCGCTCTTGACGCCGTCGGGCGGCGTGACGCGTGAAGCCGGATAGCGCTTCACATTGACGACCGTGACCTTGCCGCCGACATTCTTCGTGATGCCATAGGCCGTCCCCTGCACGGCCTGGTGTCCCTTGCCGAGCGCCATGTCGACCTTGCCTCCCGGTCCCTCGAAACTGAGGTTCTCGAATGCAGCGATGACCTGGTCCTGGCTCGGACGCTTGCCGCCATTGGCGGCCTGCGCCTTCTCCCACGCCGCCTTCACTCCGAGGATGGCCTGCACCATCTTGTAGGCGGGATAGCTGGGCACGACCGCATAGCGATCTTCGTAGGCCTTGCGGAACCAGCGGTTGAGCTCGTTATCCGGCGCAAACATGTTGAACGGGCCGCGCGCTCCGATGACCGTACCCTCGGGCACCTGCGTGCCCAGCCGCACCAGCGTCGGCTCGCCCGCCGTCATCACGATCGTGCTTTTCTTGAAGAGGCCGCGCGGTGCCCCCTGCAGGATCAGCGCTTCCGCATCGCCGCCCCAGAAGCTCGAGTGCACGACGTCGGCACCGCTCGTGAGCAGCGCGGAAATCTCCGCGCCATACTGGCCCGCCAGCAGCTTCGGCATCTGCGACGTCCCCATGTCCACTCCTGGCTTCAGGACCTTCATCGCAGCCTCGAAGTCGTTCCACGAGTCCTGGCCCCAGGCGTAGTTCTGGTTGATGCCGGCGAACTTCTTCAGCGCCGGCTTCATCTCGGTCACGTACAGCGCCGCCGCCGTGTTGTCCATCGTCGCGGTGGCGCCGGTGCGGAACAGGTACTTGTAGCTGGCGTCCTCGAAGATGCGCGGTGTGCCGCAGTCGAAGAAGACCGTCAGGCGCTTCAGCTCCTCGGCCACCGGGGCGACCGCCAGGCAATCTCCGCTGGAGATGTAGCCGATCACCAGGTCGACGTTGTCGCGCTGGACCAGGTTGCGGAATTCGTTGACCTGCTTCGTCGTCCCGCCGGCTTCGTCGACAAACAGCAGTTCGATCGGCGCGCCGCCCAGGCCTGCGGCCGTGTAGGGCGCCGGAACCTTGCCGCCATTCAGTGCCTCGGCGGCGACCTCCGCGCCATTGCGCGCGGGAACTCCGAATGGCCCCGCGGCGGCACCCGAAAGGAAGGTGACAACGCCGATCCTGATCGGCTTCTCCTTTTCCTGCGCAGAAGCCGGCGCCGCGAAAGCCGCAAGTCCAAGCGCAAGCGCGCTCGCTGTCGCGACGGTGACAAGTTTTCTTCTCGTATTCATGTCTCCTCCTTGGAAATCGAAACGACTCCGCCGGGACGGAACGGCGCGCCTGCAGTGGCCGCGAAGTGGCGGCTCATGCCGCTCTGTAACCTGGTCTGCCGGACTGAACCCGGACGCAAACGCGAGGATACGGCCCTTTTGCAGTTCCGGTCATCCTTCCTGGTTCCGTTGTTGCCCGTCTTCGCGCACGTACTCCGCATGCAGGTGCGCAGGCCGGACCGCCCGCTTGCGCATCCGGATGTTGAGCATCTCCACGACGATCGAGAAGGCCATCGCGAAGTAAACGTAACCCTTCGGGACATGGTGATCGAAGCCCTCGGCGATCAGAACGACGCCGACGACGACCAGGAACGAAAGCGCCAGCATCTTGATCGTCGGGTGTTGCGAGACGAAGCGGCCGATCGCCCCGGCGAAAACCATCATCAGGCCGACCGAAACGACGACCGCCGCGATCATCACCTCGAGGCGGTCGACCATGCCGACCGCGGTGATGATCGAGTCGAGCGAGAACACGACATCGATGAGCATGATCTGCACCAGCACCGCACCGAGCGTCGCCTTGACCGCCTTCGACGCGTGGCCCTCCTCACCCTCGAGCGACTGATGGATCTCGCCGGTGCTCTTCCAGATCAGGAACAGGCCGCCCAGGATCAGGATCAGGTCGCGGCCCGAGACCTCGTGCGCAAGCACTGGAATCGTGAACAGCGGCGCTGTCAGGCCGATGATCCACGACAACACGAGCAGCAGCGCGATGCGCATGAACATCGCCATGAAGAGCCCGAGCCGGCGCGCGAACTCGCGCTGCTTCGGGGGCAGCTTGTCGACCAGGATCGAGATGAAAACGATGTTGTCGATGCCGAGCACGAGTTCGAGCGCGGTCAGCGTCAGGAAGGCAATCCAGGCTTGCGGGTCGGTCAGCAGTTCCAGCATGGTTTTCGATCGGACGGTTGGGTTGTGACTCGGGAGGCGGCATGTTCGGTGCCCTCCGAGGCCGGGTCAAGTTCGCGTAAACAGCTGTTCCGAGCTGCGCCACACACTGGCGAGCCAGGGCTGCTGCTCGCGCGGAAGGCCTTCCGGCCGGTAGTAATGCTCGAGCTCGATGAACCCGGCGTCGAGCATGAATGAGCGCCACGCAGCCAGGTCGTGGAAGACACCGTAGCGGCCGCTGCTCCAGCCTTCCTCGTTGTTTCCGCGCGGATTCGACGAGAACAGGACACCGCGCGGCTTCAGCGTTGCATGCAACTGCAGCAGCACGCGCGGCAGTTCCTGGCGCGGCACATGGAACAGCGCGGCGTTCGCGAACACCCCGTCAAAACGGGCCCGCGGCAGGTCGAGCCGGAGGAAGTCCTGCTGCCATACTTCACATCCGGAGTCGGCCCGCGCCATCGCGACGAAGCGCCCGGAGCCCTCGAGTCCGATCGCGGTTTGGCCGAGCGCAGAGAGTGTCCGCAAGTCGCGACCGGGTCCGCAGCCGAAGTCGAGAATCGTGTACGGCGGATCGCCTTCGATGTGCCGCAGCAGCGCCGCGATGTTCTGGCTGACGTCATGGTCACGCGTGCCGGAGCGAAATTCCGCGGCGCGCTGCTCGTAGTGCGCGAGCGTCTGCGCCGAGATTTCCTGCAGCTCAGTTCGCGAATGCGTCATTCGTTTTCGTGTCCCTGGAGCGCGCGCGGCACACGCGCGTGCCGTTCGACTCTAGCGCGGACGGCTCGGGTCACGGAACCTTCGTGTGCAGTTGGGAACCAACTGCTCTGCGCTTCCGTTGGAACACGACGTGCCTGCAATCGACGTTCTCGCCTTCCCTCCCGAAGAAATGGAACTCGAACGCCTGCGCCGCATCGATGAGCTGCGCAGCGACGAACTCGAGCGCCGGTCACGGATCGCTCTTTTCATCAGCGTTGGGATGTTCGCCGCCTGGGCCGCCGACGTCGGCGCGGTCTTCGCGCACGGACAAAGCCCGGCCTCTGCCGTGTACGGAATGCTCAGCGTCCCGCTCGCCGTGATCATCGTTGTCTCGCTGCTGTATGGTCGCTGGGCGCTCGCGCGCTCGGAGCAGGCCCGGCAGGCCCTGAAACTGCACGCCGCCGTGCGAGCCGCCGATTCGGCCTCGCTGCTCGAGCTGGCGGCCCGCAGCCCCGTCGTTGCGCAATACCTGCGACTCGTCGGACGCCAGCAGCGACCGCTGCGTGAGCTCGAGCGCCTCGCGCTGGAGACCTGGGCCGCCGAAGGCGAGCGACAGGTCCGGTCCGAGCGCTAGCATTGCGGCGCTTCCCGACACCTAACGGCCGCAGCCGCTCGCGGCAACCAACAATGATGCAGTTTGCAGGCGCCCGCCGCGTCGTCTTCGGACTTGCGCTCGCAAGCTTCGTCCTGTCGTTCTTCCACCGAACGGCCCCGGCCGCCATCGCGGGCGAACTGACGCAGACGTTCTCGATCAGCGGCGCGGTGCTGGGCACGCTGGCCGCGACGTATTTCTATGTGTACACGCTGCTGCAGGTTCCGGTCGGTGTGCTTGCCGACACGCTCGGGCCGCGCAAGCTGCTCGCCGCCGGCTCCGCGATCGCGGCGATCGGATCCTTGCTGTTCGCGCTGGCGCCGATCTGGGAAGTCGCCGCGGCCGGCCGCACGCTGGTCGGCGTCGGCGTCGCAGTGGCCTTCATCTCGATCCTCAAGATCTCGGCGGTCTGGTTCACTCCGGACCGCTTCGCCACGCTTGCAGGCGTCACGATGTTTGCCGGCAACCTCGGCGCGGTCGCCGCCGGTGCGCCGCTCGCGTGGCTCGTCACGCTGACGTCCTGGCGCACCGTCTTTATCGCGCTCGCGATGCTGTCGAGCGCACTGGCGATCGCATCCTGGCTGCGTGTTCGCGACCGGCCCGAAGACCTCGGCTATCCGGCAGTGCACGCGGTCCCCGGCACGGCGAGGCGGCCCTGGATGCACGCGATGATCCGGGTCCTCGCGAATCGATCGACCTGGCCGGCATTTTTCGTGAACGCAGGCGTCGGCGGCAGCTTTCTGGCATTCGCCGGCCTGTGGGCGGTGCCTTACCTGCAGCAGACGCACGCGATGACACACGTGCATGCCGCCCAGCACACGAGCCTGCTGCTGCTCGGGGTCGCGATCGGCTCGGTCGCGATCGGGCTCATCTCGGACCGCCTGAAGAGCCGGACCGGAGTGATGCGGATCTTCGTGCTGCTGTACACGCTCTCGTGGACGCCGTGGCTGCTGGGGAGCGACTGGCCGCTGTGGGCGACGCTCGCCTGGTTTCTGCTGATGGGGCTGCTGATCCCGGGCTTCACGTTGTCGTGGACGATCGCCAAGGAAGCCAACCCGCCCGAGTACTCCGGCATCGCGACATCGATCGTCAACGTCGGCATATTCCTCGGCACCGGCGTCCTGCAGCCGTGGGTCGGCTGGGTGCTCGATCGCGGCCGCGCCGCGGGCGATCTCGGCGGCGCATGGGATCGCGGCATCCTCGTGCTCGCGGGCGCGGCCGCGTTCGGCGCGCTGATGACATTCGCGGTCGGCGACCGGCCGCGTGCCGCGCGATAGGCCTTATCGCCCGGGCAGGCCGAGCCGGCGACCGGTGGACAGATAGTGGTTCAGGCGCGCCTCCCAGTCGCGCATGAACTGCTCGTAATACTCCGCGGTGAAGTCCGCCACGAAGGCATCGCCCGCCGGCCCGAGACTCGTGTGTTCGTAGCTGACATGCGCGTCGCATCCGGTGGCGGTCGCGACCAGTTCGATGCGCAGATTGCAGACGGTCACTCCCGGGCTCAGCTTGAGCATCTCGACCACGCCCGCGTCAGGGTCGTGACGCGTGATGACCCAGACGGCATCGGCCGGCTGCGCCGCCGTGACGAAGACACAACCCGGCTCGGCGACGCCCGTTTCGGAAATCACCAGGAGCGGGTCCCAGCCGTCGATCCAGTCCGCCTCGCGCACCGGGCACAGCAACGGGAAGACCTGCGCCGGGGAACCTACGAGACGCTGCGTGTAACTGCGAACGATGCGATTCGGTCTGCGGATGTCCATCAGTAGAGGGTGGAGATTGCGGAGCCGCAAGTCTGATGAGTCCGGTCAGGCCCGGGCTGCCCGGATACCGCATTCCCGGGGTGGGTCTGTCGCGCCGGGCCCATGCGGCCCGCCCGGTTGATGAACATCAACAAGCGGGAAGGGGTGGGGCGTTCCAATGTTTTTCCTGGCCAGCTGACTGATTGCGAGTCGCTGCACCAGGCATCGACAGGCTCGAACCGAATGCGAATAGGAACGCTGCTTGCAATGGACGTCGGCGGTACGGCGCATTTCGCGCCTGCCACTGAATCCGCCAGAACGAATGAGCCGGCCTGCGGCCGGCACAGCGTGGTGGCCAGTGCGGCGCGCTCGGATATCTCGATGAAGCGTCAGAGCCCCGACATATCCCCTACCTATGGTATGGAAGGGGTGTCACATCCACGACATCTTGTGCGAGTATCGCGCCGTCATGACTTGCCCGCACTGGCGGCAAGCAGGAGAACCATGGTCAGGTTCCGACGTGAGGAAGCAGGCGAAACCCTTGGCACCTGGCTCGCGATCTTCTCGTTCTTTGCCGTCTACTTCGGGCTTGCCGCAAAGTTCGGTCTGCTGGTGACCTTCCTGGTCGGTTGGCTGCCGGCAGCCATCGTCGCCGTCGCGGTCGCGCATGCGACAAAGGCGGTCTGGGTGGCTGTCTTCGCACAGCCTCACGGCTACGCGCCACGGACGCCCTGACCGCCCGGTCGTTCCTGCCCGCCCGTCCCAGTTTATAAAGGGGGCCCCTAGCCGGGCGTGCCTTCCCCGTCGCCGCGCACGACTTCGATTCGCAGCGGCCGTGAACTGTCCAGGTGGACGTCGCGCTGCGGATAGGCGATGACGATTCCGGCCTCCCTGCACCGCTTCTCGATCATGAACCGGAGGTCGCTTAGCACGACAACCGTCGAGACCTTCGGCGCGAGTTCGATCCACACGTAGAGCGCGAACTGCAGCGCATCGGCGCCGAAATCCTCGAAGACCACCAGCGGAGCGGGATCGGCGAGCACCAGGCCGTGGCGTTTGGCACAGTCCTCGAGCATGTCGGCAACCTCGCGCACCGGCGTCCCGTACGCGACCCCGATCTTCAACGCGCGCCGCACGCGCTTGTCAGTGTGCGTCCAGTTCGTGACCTTGTTCTCGAGCAGCACCGAGTTCGGCACAATCGTCTCGATCCCATCGAAGCCGAGGACGGTCGACGAGCGTAGGTCGACCGCGGTCACGGTGCCCGAAGTCCCCTCGACTTCGATGATGTCCCCGATCTGCACGCTGCGCTCCATCAGCAGGATCATTCCGCTGATGAAGTTCTTGAACACCGTCTGCATCCCGAAACCGACACCGATCGCCAGCGCGCCGCCGAGAAAAGCGAACACCGTGATCGGAATACGCGCGACATTGAGCGTCAGCAGCAGCAGCAGCACGGCGATCAGCGTCAGCGCCCAGCGCCGCACCGTGCGCACGTTGCGGGCATCGAACCCTGCCTCGATCGCCCGGCTCGAGACCTTGCGCGCGATCAGCATCGAAACGACGAGTCCGACCAGGAAGAGCAGGACGGCTCCCACGCTCTTGCCGACCGTGACCCCGCGCGAAGTCGTCACCGACTGGCCGTCGATGACGACCGAGTCCTCGACAGCGAAGAGTTCGAAGTTCCAGACGCTTTCGATCGCCGCTCGCAGCGCCGACCAGGCGTCCGCGACCCGCGTGCGCAGGTCGCGCGAGGACTCCAGCGCCTTCACATCGGCGATCCAGCGGTCGAGCCGTGCGGTCGAGCGGTCGAGCGTTTCCAGCAATCCGTCGACCGCGGCGACCACGCGCCGTGCCGAGATCGATGCATCGCGCTCCTGCTCGACCGTGCGCGGTGCAATGTCCGTCGCGCGGATATAGCGTGCTTCCGCATCGCGCACCTGAGACCGCGCGTCTTCTAGCCGCGTTCGCAGGAAGGTCGTCCAGCGCTCGAGACCGCTGGCGCCGGCGATCAGCCGATTGAGCGCCGCGCGCCGCGTGTCCGCATCGACCGCTGTCAGCGCGGCGCGACGCTGCTCGAAAAAGTTCGGAATTTCTTCGGCGATCGTGATCTGGCCGCGCAGCATCTCGGACTGCGCGCGACTGGCAGCGAGCCTCGCCTCGATCGCGCGCAGCCAGGCCTCGGCGACCGTGATCTCCTCGGTTGAAAGCTTGTCGCCTGCCCTCAGCCGTGCAAGGTTCCCGGCAGCTTCATCGCGCTGCTTCTGCTGAGCTTCGATCTCGGCGCGCACATCCGTCAAGCCGCGCCGCCGGTCGGCCATGACGTCCGCATAGCGCTGGCGCGCTTTCAACACATCGGCCTCAGTGAAGCTCGAGTTCTTGCGCGCGACCTCGAGCTGGCGCTCGACCAGGCGCAGTTCCACGCGCTGCCCCGCGAGTTCCTCGTTCTGCAGCTGCTGGATCCGGCCACTGAGTGAAATCCAGGCGCCGCTCCTGCGCAGTTCCAGGTGCGCTGCGTCGCGCCTCCAGGC
>DAINBQ010000051.1:0-16303 GCA_036732825.1 Burkholderiaceae bacterium
ACTCGCAGCCTGGGGCGTTCCATGGAGCCGCGTGCGCAAGGGCGACCGGCAGGTCGTCATCAACAGCCAGAAGGTCACGATCACCGAACGGGACGAGGCGCACGGCCTGGTCGCGCAGCGCGACTTCGGCGGTACCAAGAAGTGGCGCACCTGCTATGTCGCCGACGGCACGGGCCACGCGATGCTGCAGGCGGTCGGCGACCAGGCGATAGCCGCGTCGATCCCTGTTCACGAACGCACCGAGGCGCTCGCGCTGATCCATGAAGGCGGCCGCTGCTACGGCGCGGTCGTGCGCGACCTGATCACCGGTGAGCTGTCGGCCTATGTCGCGAAAGCCACCGCGATCGCGACCGGGGGCGCCGGACGCATCTATCGCGTCACGACGAACGCAGTGATCTGTGAAGGCATCGGCACTGCGATCGCTCTCGAAACCGGCATCGCGACGATCGGCAACATGGAAGCGGTGCAGTTCCACCCGACCGGCATCTTCCCGGCCGGCATCCTCGTGACCGAGGGCTGCCGCGGCGACGGCGGGCTGCTGAAGGACGTCGACGGCCACCGCTTCATGCCGGACTACGAGCCCGAGAAGAAGGAGCTCGCGTCGCGCGATGTGGTCTCGCGGCGCATGGAAGAACACATCAAGAAGGGAAAGGGCGTGCAGTCGCGCTTCGGCGAGCACATCTGGCTCGACATCACGCTGCTCGGCGAACACCACATCAAGCACAACCTGCGCGAGGTCTACGAGATCTGCCACTACTTCCTCGGCGTCGATCCGACGAAGGACCTGATCCCGGTGCGGCCGGCGCAGCATTACACGATGGGCGGCGTGCGCACGAAACCCACTGGCGAGAGCCTGACGATGAAGGGTCTGTTCGCGGCCGGCGAAGCGGCCTGCTGGGACATGCACGGCTTCAACCGGCTCGGCGGCAACTCGGTCGCCGAAACCGTCGTCGCCGGCATGATCGTCGGCGAGTTCATCGCGGACTTCTGCGACGACCCGGCCAACGACATCAGCATCCCGACCGGAGTGCTGCGGGACTTCGTCGTTCGTGAGCAGGCGAAGCTGCAGGGCCTGCTGGTCGGCCCCGGCACCGAGGATGCGAGCGCGATCAAGGCGCGCATGCAGGAGATCATGACCGCCAAGGTCGGGATCTTCCGCACCGGCAAAGACCTCGAGGCCGCCGTGGACGAGTTGCAGAAGCTGCTGGTCAGGAGCCGGAACATCGGGCTGAAGTCGCGCGCGCCGGGCGTCAATCCGGAACTGGTGACCGCATACCGCGTGCAGAAGATGCTGAAGCTCGCACTGTGCGTGGCCTATGGCGCGCTGGTCCGCACCGAGAGCCGCGGCGCTCACTTCCGCGAGGACTACCCACGCCGCAATGACGCCGAGTGGCTGAAGCGGACGCTGGCCACCTGGCAGGGCGATGCGACGTTGCCCACGCTCGCCTACGAGGCGCTCGACGTAAAGCGGATGGAACTGCCGCCGGGCTGGCGCGGCTACGGCGCGAAGGACTACGTCGACCATCCGGACACTGCGGCCCGGCAGGCCGAGGTCGAGGCGGTGAAACAGAAGGTCAGCGATCGCTTCGAACTGCAGCGAACGCTGCTGCCGTTCGAGCACCTGCTGCCGGAGCGCCTGCGCGGGCGCAATGAACGAATCGATGAACCGCTCGCTCAACAGCCGGGGCGGAGGACAGCATGACGCAGGAACAGAAGATAAACGTGGTGCGCGCCGGCGGCAACGGCAGCGTCGGCAACGGCCAGAAGCTGAAGATCAGCGTGATGCGGTTCAATCCGTCCGACCCGGCGAGCGTTCCGTACATGCAGACCTATGAACTCGAGCAGGCCGACGGGATGACGCTGTTCATAGCGCTGAACGAGATCCGCGAGAAGCTCGACCCGTCGCTGCAGTTCGACTTCGTCTGCCGCGCCGGCATCTGCGGCAGCTGTGCGATGGTCATCAACGGACGTCCGGGCCTCGCCTGCCGCACGCTGACGAAGAACGTCGGTCCCGAGATCACGCTCGCCCCGCTTCCGGTGTTCGAGCTGATCGGCGACCTGTCGGTCAACACCGGCAAGTGGATGCGCGCGATGAGCGAGCGGCTCGAGACCTGGGTCCACCTGAAGCAAGCCGAGATCGACCTGTCGCGGATCGAGGAGCGGATGGATCCCGAGCTCGCTGAGAAGATCTACGAACTCGACCGCTGCATCGAGTGCGGCTGCTGCGTTTCCGCGTGCGGCACCGCGCGCATGCGCGCGGATTTCATTGGCGCGGTCGGGATCAACAAGATCGCGCGCTTCCGGCTCGATCCGCGCGACACGCGGACCGACGCCGACTTTTACGAGGTGATCGGCGACGACAGCGGCGTCTTCGGCTGCATGACCCTGCTGGGCTGCCATGACGTGTGCCCGAAGGACCTGCCGCTGCAGACTCAGATCGCATTTGTTCGCAGGAAGATGGTCGCCGAAGGGATGAAGTGACCACCGCGCCTGCGAAAACCTGAAGGGGATCGCAATGGCACGAATCGAAAAGGACTTCCTCGGCGAAAAGGAGCTTCCCGACACCGCGTACTACGGCGTGCAGACGCTGCGCGGCAAGGAGAATTTCAACATCACCGGCGTGCCGATGGCGACGGAGCCCTACTTCGTCAAGGCATTCGGCTACGTGAAGAAAGCCGCCGCGCTGGCGAACCGCGACCTCGGCGTGCTCGACGCCAAGGTCGCCAATGCGATCGCCGCGGCGTGCGACCGGCTGATCGCGGGCGAGATGCGCGACCAGTTCGTCACCGACTTCATCCAGGGTGGCGCCGGCACTTCGACCAACATGAACGCGAACGAGGTGATCGCGAACATCGCGCTCGAGAGCCTCGGCCACAAAAAGGGCGAATATCAGTACGTAAACCCGAACGACCACGTCAACTTCGGCCAGTCGACGAACGACATCTACCCGACGGCGTTCCGCCTGGCGCTGATCCTGCGGCTGAGCAGCTACATGGAGGCGCTGACGAAACTCCAGGAAGCTTTCTTCGCGAAGGGCAAGGAGTTCGCGAAGGTGCTGAAGATGGGCCGCACGCACCTGCAGGATGCGGTCCCGATGTCACTCGGCCAGGAGTTCCACGGCTGGGGAACGACGATCGGCGAAGAGGTGCAGCGCATCGCCGAAGTCCGGCAGTTCCTGCACGAGATCAACCTCGGTGCCACTGCGATCGGCACGACCGTGACGGCGGCGCCGGGCTACCCGGAGCTCGCGACCAAGTACCTTTCAGAACTTACCGGCACCAGGTTCATCCTGGCCGGCGACCTGATCGAGGCGACTTCCGACACCGGCGCCTACGTGCTGCTGTCGGGCGTGCTGAAGCGCACGTCGTCGAAGCTCACGAAGATCTGCAACGACCTTCGCATGCTCGCCTCCGGGCCGCGCTGCGGCTTCAACGAGATCAACCTGCCACAGATGCAGCCCGGCTCTTCGATCATGCCCGGCAAGGTCAATCCGGTCATACCGGAAGTCGTCAACCAGACCGGCTTCCTCGTGATCGGGCTCGACCTGACCGTGACGCTGGCGGCCTCGGCCGGCCAGTTACAGCTCAACGTGATGGAGCCGGTGATCACCTTTGCGCTCTTCACGTCGATCCACACGATGGAGAACGCGGTCAACAGCCTGCGCGAGAACTGCGTGCAGGGAATCACCGCCAATGCGGAGCGCACGCGCCAGATGGTGCTCAACTCGCTCGGCATCATCACGGTGCTGAAGCCGTCGCTCGGATACAAGCAGTGCGCCGAGCTGGCCCGCGAAGGCTACGAAACGGGCAAGCCCCTGCACGACATCGTCGTGAAGGAGAAGAAGCTGCTGACGCAGGAGAAGTGGGACGAGGTGTTCTCGTTCGAAAACCTGATCAGTCCGAAGTTCGAACAGTAGCGGCACGTCGAGCCGGCCGGTCGAGCCGGCCGATGGAGCCGGCAGATGGAGCGGTTATCCCCCGGGGAGGGGAACCATGACAATCTCAATCGTTCTGCAATTCGTGGTCGTTCTGGCCGCGATCTGGATGGGCGCACGCTACAGCGGCGTCGGCCTCGGACTGTGGGGAGCCGTCGGCCTGCTGGTGCTGATCGTCGCGTTCGGGGTCGCTCCGACCTCGCCGCCGATCGACGTGATGCTGATCATCCTGGCCGTCATCATGGCGGCCTCGGTGATGGACGCCGCCGGCGGGATCGACTTCCTGGTGCGGATCGCCGAACGCATCATCCGCGCGAATCCGAAATACGTGACGATCGTCGCACCGCTGACGACCTGGAGCTTCACGTTCGTCGCCGGCACTGGCCACATCGTCTACCCGCTGCTGCCGGTCATCTACGAGACCGCCCACTCAAGCGGGATCCGGCCCGAGCGGCCGATGGCCGTCGCGACGATCGCCTCCCAGCAGGCGATCACCGCAAGCCCGGTCGCTGCGGCCACCGCCGCGATGATCGGCCTCTTCTCCGAGAAGGGCCTGACGCAGTGGGGACTGCCCGAGATCCTGATGGTGTGCGTGCCGGCCACGCTGACCGGCGTTCTCGCCGCCGCGATCATCTCGATGTTCATCGGCAAGGACCTGAAGGACGATCCCGAATACCAGGCCCGCCTGAAAGCCGGCGAAATTCCGGCGCCGAAGCCGCACGGTGAACAGACACCGCTGAAGCCGGCCGCGAAACTCTCCGCCTACCTGTTCCTGACCGGCGTCGCGCTGGTCGTGCTGTTCGGTTTCTTCCCAGGTCTGCGGACGCTGCCGGGAGCCAAGAGCGCGATCGGCATGCCGATCGTCATCGAGGTCGTGATGATGTCGGTCGCGGCCATCATGCTGGCGCTCACGAAGATCAAGGTCGACGACGTTCCGAAAACCGCAACGCTGCGCGCCGGTGTCGTCGCAGTGATCGGCATCTTCGGGCTCGCCTGGCTCGGTGACAGCTTCATCGCCGCGCACAAGGACGTCATCGTCCCGGCGATCGGAGACTGGGCCAAGGCCGCGCCGTGGACCTTCGCGTTCGGCCTGTTCTTCGCGTCAGTGCTGCTGTACAGCCAGGCGGCGACCACCCGCGCGCTGATGCCGCTCGGCATCGCGCTCGGCATCCCGCCGCAGTTCCTGATCGCGATGTTTCCGTCGGTCAACGGCTACTTCTTCATCCCGACCTACGGCTCGCTGATCGCCGCGATCAACTTCGATCTGTCCGGGACGACGAAGATCGGCAAATACGTGCTGAACCATTCGTTCATGATCCCCGGCATCGTCGCCACTTCGGTGGCCGTCATCACGGGCCTGTTCCTGGCAAGGATCATGTTCTGACGAAACGCAGTTCGCGGAACCGACGATGAGTTCCGTCAGCACGCTGCAGCAACGAGTACGCCGGATCGGCCTTGTCGCGGGCCCGGTGCTCGCCGCCCTGCTCTACCTGGTACTGCCGCACGAGTACCGCGCAACGGGCGGCGACACAGCGACGTTCACTCAGGCCGGCCGCACAACGCTCGCGATGATGGCCTGGATGGCCACCTGGTGGATGACCGAAGCGGTGGACATCGAGGTCACTGCCTTGCTGCCGATCGCGCTTTTCCCGTTGCTCGGCATCATGCCGCTCGGCAAGACGACGGCAATCTACGGCTCCGATGTGATCTTTCTCTTTCTCGGCGGCTTCGTTCTGGCGCTTGCGATCGCCCGCTGGGGACTCGACCGGCGGATCGCGTTCGTCACGCTCAGGCTGGTCGGCACGCGGCCGAAGGCGATCGTCGCGGGCACGATGTTCGCGACGGCGTTCATCAGCATGTGGGTGTCGAACACGGCTACGGCAGCAATGATGGTGCCGATCGTGCTTTCGGTGGTCGATGTCGCGCTCCGCAGCCGCACGGGCAAGAGTCTCGCCGAACATGGCGGAATACCGGAAGCAGACCGCGACCTGCGCAACTTCGCACTGTCCGCATTGTTGGGAATCGCCTACGGAGCATCGATCGGCGGGCTGGGCACGATCATCGGTTCGCCGCCCAACGGGATTCTTGTGCGCTACCTAGAACAAAGCACCGGCACCTACGTCAGCTTCTTCGACTGGATGCTGCTCGGCGTGCCTGCGATGCTGGCGTTCCTGCCGCTCGCATGGTTCCTGAATACCTTTGTGATGTTCCCGTCGAAAATGTCCGAGATCGAGGGCGGGCGCGAATACGTGCGCGATGAATGGGCAAAGCTCGGCCCGATGAATCAGGGCGAGAAGGCGACGCTGGCGGTATTCGCTGTCACGGTCTTCCTGTGGATGAGTGCGCCGCTGCTCGGGCATCTGCAAATCGCTGGCGTCGCGCCGCTCAAGGGGCTGACGGACGCGGGCATCGCGGTCTGCGCCGCGATTGCGCTGTTCCTGATTCCGGTGAAGGGTGCCGGCGGCGGACGCGTAATGGACTGGGAGACCGCAACCAAGCTGCCATGGGGCGTGCTGATCCTGTTCGGAGGCGGGCTGGCGCTCGCGGCGGCCACCGAAGTCAACGGTGTTCCAGGCTACATCGGCAGCCTGGCGGCCGGCTTTGCGGGGTGGCCGGTCTGGGCGGTGTTGCTGGTGATCATCGCAATCATGGTGTTCATGTCCGAGCTGACGTCGAACACGGCGCAGGTCGCGACGATGCTTCCTATCCTCGCCGCGCTGGCGCCGGTGCTCGGCGTTCCGCTCGGAGTCCTGCTGGTGCCGGCGACGATCGCCGCGAGCTGCGCGTTCATGATGCCGGTCGGCACGCCGCCGAACGCGATCGTGTTCGGCACCGGACTCGTGAAGATGCCGCAGATGATGAAAGCCGGTCTGTGGCTGAACATCACCGGCATCCTTCTGATCTTCGCGCTGACCTACCTGGTCTTTGCTCCGGTCCTGCAGATGATGCGAGACTAGTTCTTCACCACGTTGACATCGAGCGAGCGCGAGAAATCCTCCATCGATGCCGTCCGTCCGTGCACGCTGGCGATCTTCTCCGCGGCGATGCCCTTCTCCTTCAGCTTCTGCGCGAAGCTGATCGTCGATGTCTGCGGCGGTCCGATCGGTGCGTCGTTGTTGGGCAGGAAGAACAAATCGCCCTGGAACACGATGCGCTGCTTCGGCAGCCAGGCGATCAGCATCTCGCGCGCATGCGGGTTCGGTCCGACGTCGATCAGCTCGACCGACTGATCGCCGTCGGTCAGCACACGGCGCCCGCCCTCGACCAGCATGAACTCGGGCTTGCGCGGATTGCGCGCCAGCCGGTCGTTCTGCGAAGCGGCCGCCATCGTCTCGATCACCCCGCGGTTGGCTGCGGTCGTGATCACGGTCGCACCCTCGGCGATGAAGCTGCGCAGGCCGCCGACGTGGTCGCCGTGGTGGTGCGTGATCGCCACATACTTGATCGGCTTGCCCGGCAGCGCCTCCTTGATGCGCTGGATCACCTTGTCGGCGCCGTCGCTCGTTCCCGGCGCTTCGACCGCGACGATGTAGTCGCGGAACGCGATCGCCATCGTGTTGTAGTTCTGTGCGGCCACGTTGTGGACAACGACGACGTTGTCGGCGAGCTTTTCGACGCTCGGCTTGAGGTTCAGCGGAAGCGCGGCGACCCGCTGATATCCGCGGTCAGGCACGTCGAATGCCTGATCGACGCCAGCCGGGTTGAATTCGGCCTTGACCTTGTAGCGCGCAGCCACGTCGCCTGCGATCCGCCAGCGCCACTCCTGCGGGACCTGCAACTTCCCGGCGGAGGTGTAGTTGGCGAAGATGATTTCGGAGCCCTGTTCACCGCGCAGCGGATCGGTGAAGATCAGCTCGTATTTCGAGACGAGACCGGACTTCGCATCGACGTAAAGCGCGATCTGCTGGGTGTCGGCCATCACGAAGGTCACCACCTGTTGCTGACGGCCTTCGAAGCTGTCCTCGCCGAGATAGCGCAGCGTGGTCGCGCGGTCGAGCGCCTGACGCAGGATCAGGTTCGGCAGCCGCCGGTAGTACTGCACGAACTGCTGCTGCGACGCCTGCGCGGCCGGAATCGGCGTTGCCGTGCGTGCCCGGTGGTCGTAGTTGGTGCCCTCTCCCGCCTTGATGACGATCGTGTTGTGGCCTTCGAAGCCGGCACCGGAGTTGCGCTGCTCGAGAACCAGGCGGTTGTCCTTCATGTCCAGCAGCAGCGTCTCCTGGAACTGACCCGCTTCGAACGGCGGATTCGGAGTCGGCATCTGCAGGCGGGGCCAGACTTCGCCCTGCAGCTGCAGCTTCACCGTGTCGATCGCCTGCAGGGCCTCGGCGCCGCCGATGGCAGCAACCGCCCTGTCCACGACCTTCCGCGCACGTGCCTGCGATCGTTCCGCAAGCGTGTCCGGACTCGCGGCCGCCGCGGCAAGAGGCGCCGCCAGCACCATGCAGGCAACGATGATCTTCAGCATCTTCGCGCTCCCCCGGCCAAAGTGGAGCGACGCTATTCCTGCCTGCGGCGACCGGCATGCGGCCTGCGACGGGGCCGGGCGCAGGCGGAGCGAATCCGTGTTCCTTGCGGACGGAAGCGCCGAATTGCGTCGGCCGCGCAGGGCCTATGATCCAGCGCCTCCGCTGGACTTCCGAATGAACGACGACGCCTTCGCGCAACTGAGCCGTCTCTACCCCGACCTTGACGCGGGGGGCCTTGAGGACGCAGCGAGGAATGAGGCGCTGGTGGCCGAAGTGCCTGCCGGGACGGTTCTCTTCACGGAAAGCGCGGCCTGTGCCGGGTTTCCTTTGCTGATCAGCGGCGAAGTTCGCGTCTACCGCAGCTCGGCCGAAGGACGACAGCTGGAGCTGTATCGAGTCGTTCCCGGCGACCTCTGCCTGGTCTCGTCGGCCAGCCTGTTCCGCAGCCAGCCGATGACGGCCAGCGCGGTGGCGACCAAGCCAACGCGCATGCTGTTGATCCCGCCCAGGCTCTTCGAACGCTGGCTCGAGCAGCCGGCCTTCCGCAACTTCGTGATGGCGATG
The DNA here is from genome assembly GCA_036732825.1 of Burkholderiaceae bacterium. Lineage (GTDB taxonomy): Bacteria > Pseudomonadota > Gammaproteobacteria > Burkholderiales > Burkholderiaceae_F > DAINBQ01. Next base: position 8,968 of record DAINBQ010000051.1, read on the forward strand.
TACGCCGATCGCCTGGCCGACCTGACGATCCTGATCGACGCGATTGCGTTCCAACGGCTCGATCAGCGGCTCGCTGCAGCGCTGCTCGGCCGGGGACGCGATCTCGCGGTCACGCACCAGGCGCTGGCCGATGAACTGGGAACGGTGCGCGAGATCATCACGCGGCTCCTGCGACGATTCGAGCGCGACGGCTGGATCGAGCTTTCCCGGGAGCGCATCCGTGTCGTCGACAGCACGGCGCTGCGCGAAATCGCGGGTTCGGTGACCTAGGTTACAGACCGCGGCTCCGATTGCGGGTCCAATTCAGGCACAGGAGGCGGCAACGCTTCCGGCCCTTTCCTAATGGAGGCTCGAGTGAAAACAAACGTCGGCGGTGTCGACCGCATCATCCGCATAACCCTTGGAATCGTGCTGATTGCCCTGGCCGCAACCGGTACGGTCGGCTGGTGGGGGTGGATCGGCCTCTTGCCGCTGGTTACCGGCGCGATTGGCTGGTGTCCGCCGTATGCGCTGCTCGGCTTCAATACCTGCTCGGCGCGCACCCAGCACTAGCCGCTGCAACCTGCCGGGACTGCTCCGCTGCGCGGCTGCCCCGGCTGCGCAGGTCGCTTGGGGTCTCGACATTCGGAAGCTCCGCTGATTCGCGTCAACCCCCGCGTTTCGCAGAGCTTCACACTTCAATTCGTGTTCGGCACGGTCGTTTCCACCCATCGGTGAACGACCCGCTGAGTTTTGCTCGCACCCGATGCCGGACGCAGGCCCGTCGAAATGGCGGGCCACCGCAATCATGGTCGCGCGTGCGCTGACCTCGCCAAAGCCCTCATCCAGTCCGGATGCAGCGGCGAAAGACCATCAGAAAAAGACCTTCACCCCGGAGACCGAGATGAAGTTGCTCGAATGATTTTTCGCTTTCACTTTGTCCAACGGAGGAAACGATGGCAGTTGCTATCCCCACCAGCGGCGTCCAAGCCGCTCCACCCGCGACTGAACGCGGGCATCCCTTCCCCTGGAAGGCCCTGGTGCCAGTTGCGGTGGCACTCCTGGTCGCCCTGATACCGCCTCCGGAAGGTCTCGCGCAGCACGCCTGGTACTTCTTCGCGATCTTCGTCGGCGTCATCGTCGGACTGGTGCTGGAACCATTGCCGGGCGCAGCGATCGGCCTGATCGGCGTCGCCGTGGTGACCGTGCTCGCACCCTTTGTGCTGTTCGGGCCGGCTGAACTGGCCAAGCCGGGATTCAAGGCGGCCAATGCAGGATTGAACTGGGCGTTGTCGGGCTTCTCGAACAGCACCGTCTGGCTGATCTTCGCGGCATTCATGTTTGCGCTTGGCTATGAAAAGACCGGGCTCGGCCGGCGCATCTCGCTCGCGCTCGTGAAGAAGATGGGCCGGCGCACCCTGACGCTCGGCTACGCGGTCGCGTTCGCCGACCTGTTGCTTGCGCCCTTCACGCCGTCGAACACCGCACGCAGCGGCGGCACCGTGTATCCGGTGATCCGCAACCTGCCGGCGCTGTATGACAGCAAGCCCAACGACCCCTCGTCGCGCCGCATCGGCGGTTACCTGATGTGGACCGCGATCGCCGTCACCTGCGTGACCAGCTCGATGTTCATCACCGCGCTGGCGCCCAACCTGCTGGCGATCGAGCTGATCAACAAGACCGCGAAGGTGACATTCAGCTGGACCGAGTGGTTCATGGCGTTCGCGCCGGTCGGGATCCTGCTGCTGCTCGCGATTCCGCTGCTGACCTATGTCCTGTATCCGCCGAGCGTGAAGAGCGGCAACGAAGTGCCGGCCTGGGCCGCCAATGAGCTCAAGCAGATGGGCGGATTGACGAAGCGCGAAATCGGACTGGCTGCGCTGGTGGTCCTCGCGCTTGCACTGTGGATCTTCGGCGGCAGCTTCATCAATGCCACGACGGTCGCGATCGGTGTGATCGCGCTGATGGTGATCGGCCGGGTCGTCACCTGGGACGACATACTCGCCAACAAGGCAGCCTGGAACACGCTGGTGTGGTTCGGCACGCTGGTCGCGCTGGCCGATGGCCTCGCGCGCGTCGGATTCGTCAAGTGGTTCGCCGAGACCGTCGGTGCGCAGATGACCGGTGTCTCGCCGACCGCTGCGATGCTCGTGCTGGTCGCGGTGTTCTTCTTCACGCACTACCTGTTCGCCAGCATCACTGCGCATGTGACCGCGATGCTGCCGGTCATGCTCGCGGTCGGACTTGGCATCCCTGAAATGCCGATGCAGACGTTTGCGCTGCTGCTGGCGCTGACACTCGGCATCATGGGAATCCTGACGCCGTATGCGACAGGTCCGAGCCCGGTCTACTACGGCAGCGGCTACATCCCGTCGAAGGACTACTGGCGTCTCGGCCTGATCTTCGGCGTGATCTTCTTTGCCGCGCTGCTGATCATCGGCCTGCCCTGGATGGCGATGATTCGCTGAGCCTTGCGTGCAACGGCCAACGCCGGCCCCGCGGGGTCGGCGTTTTTCTGTGAGGCTGGCGGCGGACAACCGATGTGATGTCAAGCGGTTTGCGCCGAGGCAGCGCGCGGTGCGGCCTCCCGCGGCGCGAACGATCGATGTTCCCAGAGGTGCGTGACCGCATCCGCGATCGTCTTGACAAGGAAAAACAGGGCGACCATCACCGGCGCACTTTCGAGCCCCGGGTTCAGCATCACGATAAACAGGCCACCAATGACCACGGCGAGCACAAGTGCCATGCGCACGTAAGGCCAGAAGATCAAGCCGGCAACCGACCGCCTGGCGAACTCCCGTTTCCACAGGAAGTTCCACACGAATGAAACGCCATGACTGAAAACCAGAACGCCAACTGCGATCCCAACACCGGGGCCCGCCTCGCTCAGCCCTTCCATCACCCGCTCAACGGGGCGACTTCCCGCATGATCGAAGTACACCGGCAACGCAATGAGCCAGAAGCCCGTCGTCAGCGCAAAGGCGCCGAACTTGAGGACAAAAAAGCCCGCCCCCAGCAGGGTTCCAAGGAGTCGGCTGCCGAATGAGAAGCCTACCCAGCGACTGAGCCAGGCACCAAACGGTTGATCGCCAAAAAGACCTACGACCAGCAGTCTAAGCACGTTGTAGCCACCGATGATCAGCGCCTCGACCCAGAAGATGAGAAGAACCTGGTAATAGCCCCAACCCCAGTGCAGAGCCTGCACCGCAATAAGCAGGTTTGCTGCGATCAGCGCCGCCAGACCAAGGCGCGACGGCAGGCGTGAAACGGGGTTAGGAATTTGTGGCTCGCGCTGGCAACGCTGATGGGACCAGGCGCTCGTACATGGTCTGTACGACCTTCTCGTATTCCCGGTCGAAATACGCGGCGATCTCATGGGACTGCTGCATCACTACTTCCTCCCAGCGATCGCGGCTGCTGAGCAAGTCGGCCAAGGCGGTTGCCACGGCCGACGTATCCGTCGGATCGATCTTCATCCCCGACTGCAGCACCTCCGCCGCGCCGGCGATCCGCGGATAAAACACCGGAACCCGGCGCTGCATCGCCTCCAGGATCACCATGCCGAAGGGCTCCGCGCGGGACGTCACAAGCAACGCGCTGGCCTCGCCAAAGGCCCGGCCCCGAACGGACCACTCGACCTCACCGCTTGGCCAAATTCCCGCCCGCTGCAACTCGTGGATCTGTTCCCCGCTGCCGCGCACGTCAAATGTCACATCGGACATCCTTGAACGCAGCTCGACAGCAATCCTGGCAAACAGGTCAGGCCCTTTCTGTGGTGTAAGCCGGCCGAGAAACAACACCCGGCGCGTCTCAGGAAGGCCATATTCGGCCGGTGCAATTGCTTCGCGCGAAAGCGTGTTGGGCGCAATCTCGATCCTGTCGACGGGGATCTGATACGCAACCGACAGGGACGCCCTAAACGCGTGACTGGTTCAACAGTCGGCGATAAGTAGTGTCGAACGGAGACCGTCGTCCGCCCGATGTGGATGTTCGATCAAAGAAGACTCGACGATGCAGCGCGACGATGCTATCGAGATAGCCGCCCTTCTCGCGCAGCCGACCGCCTGCTTTCAAACATACGCGACACCCAACGCCGTGATGTCTCGCGTGTCAACCTGGGTCTCGGTCCAGGGATCCATGATCGCGGCGGCGCCCGTCGCGGGCACACGCCCTGGAGTAAAGTTCCCTGCGTCCCCCTGGGCAACTCATCGGAGGAGAGCACCATGAGATGCAACTTCGCCTGGTCCCTCGGCTTCTGCGTTCTTTTCGTCGTGCCCGCCGCCAGCGCCCAAGTTCTGAAGTGCACCGACGCGGAAGGAAATGTGACCTATTCCGATGTACCTTGTCTGCGCTCGGAAAAGACCACTGTCGTCGACACACGGGCCAGCTCGAATGTCATGGACCACAGTTCCATCAGAGCACACCAGGGCCGCCTCGCAGCAGCGCCGCAGGCGGCACCGGTCAGTGCCGCGCCGCCTGCAACGCCGCCATCTTCGACTACAGCATCGACAGTAAACCGTCAGGTACAGCCCGCGCGCACCTACTCGCGCTGACCGGATCCGCGGCGGAGCCCGAGGCAGGTCTCCGAGTGCAATTTGAGTCGCGTGACCCAACTCCGCCATAACCTGCCATTGAGATCGCGAGCCTCAACTGCCCGATAGCGGTCCTCTGGGCTCGCCTCCAAACAGACCTCCTGGACGCGAGCAGGCCGCCGAGGCTGAAGTCGCTTCGGCGACGTGTCGAATACATGGGTGGCGAAATCCGCGAGCCGCCCGGCGTCGCTCCGCAGCCCTCGGCCCTGCCTCTCGCGCATGCGTCCTATGATCTCTTCCATGACATCGCTTGCTTCCGCATGGAGCGTCCTTGCCGACCTGGGACGCTCCGCGCTGCAGTGGTTCGCCGGATGGCGGCGAATCCTCATGTTCAGCGCCAGGCTTCTGGTGCTCGCGCTTTCCCCGTCGAGTTACCGCGGGCCCAATCTCGTGGCGCTTTCGCGGCACCTCGTCAAGGACACAGCCCCGATCCTGCTCTGGTTCACGCTGATGACGTCGATCATCAGCCTGGTGATCATCCACATCGTGGTCGTGACCTCTGTCAGCTACGGTCTGTCGCGTTATGCGCTCGAAATGGTCGTGCGCGTGCTGGTGCTCGAACTGATACCGCTGACGGCCGCCATGTTCGTTGCGCTGCGTTGCGCACTGCCGAACGCGGCGGAAGTCGCGGCGCTGCACGTGCGCGGCGCGTTCGACGGGCTGTCAACCGGCAGCGCCGAACCGCTGCAGCGCGAGATCCTGCCGCGCGTCGTATCGGGCATGTTCTCGGTACTGCTCCTGGCGGTCGTGAGCTGCGTTGTCGCCGCGGTGCTCGCCTACCTCTGGGTTCATGGCTTCACGGCAGGGGGATTTCCGAGCTACACGCGGACGTTCGGTCGCGTGTTCAGTCCGGAGCTGTCGTTGATCTTCGCGCTCAAGACGCTGGGGTTAAGCCTCGCGGTCGGGTTGATTCCTATTGCCTCGGTTCTCTACGATCGACCCAATCCGCGCGTTCGCGCGAGCACAGAACTGCGTGGCCTGGTGCGGCTCTTCTTCATGATCCTGCTGATTGAAGTCGCCTCGCTCGTGGGCAATTACCTCTGACGCAAATGCCATGAGCGACAAACTGACCCGCGAACAGCGAACAAGCGAATCGCTCGAGTTCCGCGCCGCATTGCTGGTTGGGCTCCTCGTGCTGTTGATGGCTGCTTCGGCCGTTTACCTGCTGTATGCACGCGGCGTGTTCGAACCCTCGCAACGGCTCGTGCTGCTGGCAGATGATGCCGAAGGCGTCACTGTCGGCACGGATCTCACGTTCGCCGGTTTTCCGATCGGCCGCGTGCGCGGCATCGAACTGTCCGCGGATGGCACGACGCGCATCGTCATCGATGTGCCGCGCAAGGATGCGCGCTGGCTGCGGGAATCGAGCGTCTTCACACTGACGCGTGGCCTGGTCGGCAACACCAACCTGCGCGCCTTCAGCGGGGTGCTGAGTGATCCGCCGCTGCCGGCCGGCGCCGAGCGGCGGGTGCTGGTGGGAGACGCCACGGCGGAAATTCCGCGCCTGGTTTCCGAGACCCGCGACCTGATCCGCAACCTGACTCAGCTGACGAGCGCGGACTCGGCGCTCGCAGGCAGCCTCGGGAACATTCAGAGCGCGACCGAGAAGATCAAGGAGCGCGGCGCGCTCGGCGTGCTGTTCGGCAACGAGGCCGACGCGCAGAAGTTGGTCGTGACGCTCGACCGGACGAACGCGTTGCTGGCACGCATCGATGGGCTGGCGGCGAAGGCAGACCAGCAGGTCTTTGGCGCCGATGGCCTGATGCCCGAAGCGCGCGCCGCGGTGGTTCAGCTCAACGCAGCGCTGCTCGAGGCACGCGAGAGTCTGAAGAAGATCGATGCGATCCTGGTCGACGCACAGGCCATCGCCGGCAACGCGCGCGCCGCGTCGAACGACCTCACCGCGTTGCGATCCGAGGTCGACGCGAACCTGCGCAAGGTGAGCCGGATGATCGACGAAGTCAATCGTCGCTGGCCGTTCGCCAAGCCGGCGGAGATAAAGCTTCCATGACTGGCTTTGGAGCCTGTGCCCGTCGGGCCGCCGGATCGCTCGTACTGCTTGTGGCGGCCTGCAGCAGCGCACCGCCCGTCGAGTGGCAGTCGAATGCCAAATCGGCACTGGACCGCGCCGTTGCCGCCTATCTGGCCGGGGACACGCGCGTGGCGAATGTCGAATTCGACCTCGCTCGCCGTGAACTCGCGCGCACCGGCCGCGCGGACCAGGTGGCGCTGGCCGAGCTCACGCGTTGTGCGGTGCAGGTTGCAAGCCTCGATTTCGGTCCGTGCGAAGGCTTCGAGAAACTGCGGCTCGAAGCGAATGACGCGCAACGCGCCTACGCAGACTATCTGGCCAACCGCCTCCAGCCCGCGGACGCCGCACTGTTGCCGGATCAGCATCGTGCGTCTGTCGCAGGTGGCATCAGTGGCGACGCGGCAGCGTCGGCACTGCGCGCCATCGACGATCCGCTGGCACGGCTGGTCGCGACCGGCGTGCTGTTCCAGGGTGGCCGCGCGAATCCCGCCGCGATAGCCCTTGCGGTGGAGACGTCATCGGCGGAGGGATGGCGGCGACCGCTGCTCGCATGGCTGGGCGTACAGCTCGCGCTTGCGGAGAAGGCGGGCGACAAGATTGGCGCCGAGCAGCTGCGGCGGCGGATCGCACTGGTCGAGGACGCCAAGTAGCGTGACCCCGGCAGGATGCAGCTTGGTTTCCGGGCGCCACTACCATTGCAGCAGCAAAGTTCGGCCAGATGCGGTCCCTCAAC
>DAINBQ010000052.1:0-16132 GCA_036732825.1 Burkholderiaceae bacterium
ACCGGCGGCGATGGCTTGGCCGAGCTCACGTGCCGGTGCGAGATCGGCCGCGGGAACGACCTTCGGAGCAAGGATCTCGGCCGGCGTCTGCGCGCCGTTGCGCACGATCATCGGCGGGGCGACTTCCTTCAGCCGCAGCCCGGTCGCGATCCGCTGCAGCTGGCGCGCGGCGCCCGCGCCGTCGGTGCCGGCGGCGATGATCGTCGCATACGGGCGGCCGTTCACGCGGTCGAGTGCCCCGTAGTAGATGCGGTCGAAGAAATCCTTCATGCGTCCCGACATCGAGGCGAGGTTTTCCGGCGTTGCAAACAAGTAGCCGTCGGCGGCCAGCACATCCGCGGTGACCGTATCCGCCGCGCGCTGCAGAATGGTTTCGACCCCCGCCTCCGACCGTGCGCCTTCAACGGCTGCGCCGGCCAGCTGCTCCGCGGCGCCCGTCATCGAGTGATAGACGACGAGCAGGCGCTTCATTTCGCGCCGCGCAGCGGATCCTGGCGAAAGAACTCGGCGAGCAGCGCGTACCAGTCCGGAAACGCGCGCTGCAGCCGGGCCGGTTCGACGAAAAACGCCTCGCTCGAGACCGCGAAGAACTCCGCCTCGTCCTGCGCGGCATATGAATCGAACGGCAGATGCGAGTAATGCGGATCGGCCTGCGGACTGTCGGGATCGATCCCGTCGGGCAACTCCGACTCGATCAGCTCGAGCTCTGCGAGAAAGCGATCGAAGGTGTCGTCGAGGACGCGCAGCCAGCGCTCCTCATCGAGGCTGCCATGCAGTTCGCCCGAGAAAGGCGGCAGCCCGTCCGCCTCCCCGTTCAACAGGTCGATCTTGTGCGCGAACTCGTGAATCACGACCGAATACGCGGCTCCGGCATCGGTGACGGTGCGCTGCGCGTCCTCCCAGGACAGCAGCAGCGGGCCGCCGTCCCAGGCCTCGCCGCTGATGGGCTCGATGTACTCGTGCACCACGCCGTCGTCGTCGACGATGCTGCGCGGAACGAGAAACTCGTCCGGGTAGACGACGATGCTGGTCCAGCCCCGGTACCAGTCGAGCCCGAGATTGAGGACCGGCAGGCAGGCCTGGATCGCGATGTTCACTTGCATCGATGCGGTCAGCTCGAGGTCGCCGGCCGCGGACATCTGCTTGTCGGCGATCAGCTGGCTCGCGAGTGCGCGCAGCCGCAGTCGTTCATCGCCGGTCAGGCGGGCGACGAAGGGGAGATCAGACAGCGTGGAGTCCCACAATTCTTCGGGAATGGCGACCGTCGGCGAGCGCGTCAGTCGTCCAAGCAGTGTCTTCAGCATCGCGCGATTGTGCCGCAGGCCCTTGGTACACGCTGCCTATAATTGTCCCCATCCAAGATGGTCCTTACCGAACGCACTGCCGGCACGTCGGCGTCCGCCGACAAGAGCGGACCGGCCCCGTTCGACCTCGAGCGCACGCGCGCGCTGATCGCCCCGCTGTACGAGAACAGGACGCTGCGCACCGGAGAGCCCTTTCTCGCGCATGCGGTCGGCATTGCCGAGATCATCGCTCCGCTGCGTGGCGATCCGGACCTGATCGTTGCCGCCTATCTGTTCGGCGTCCACGACGTGCTTCGGGATCCGGACGAGTGGCTGCGATCGCGCTTCGGACCCGGAGTCGCGCAACTGGTTGTGGATCTCCGCCAACTGATGCGGCTTTCGGAACTGACGCGCACGCAGGGCGAGAGTGGCAGGAACCAGGCGGTGGACGACCAGGCCGCAGCTCTGCGCCGCATGCTGCTGGCGATGGTCAATGACCTGCGCGTCGTGCTGCTGCGGCTTGCCTCGCGCCTGCAAACGCTGCGCTATTACGCAGCGACGAAGACGGGCGGGTCGGAGCCCTTCGCGCGCGAAACGATGGCGCTGTATGCGCCGCTCGCCAACCGCCTCGGCATCTGGCAGCTGAAGTGGGAGCTGGAGGACCTCGCGTTTCGCTTCCTCGAGCCCGAAACCTACAAGCAGGTTGCCCGGCTGCTGGACGAGAAGCGGGTCGAGCGTGAACAGTTCATCGCCGAAGCGCTGGCCCGGGTCCGCGCGATGCTTGCGGCAGCGGGCATCAAGGGCGAGGTCAGCGGCCGGCCCAAGCACATCTACAGCATCGTCAACAAGATGCGCACGAAGGGGCTCGCGTTCGAGCAGCTGTTCGATGTGCGCGGTCTGCGCGTGATCGTCGACGAAGTCGCGCAGTGCTACCAGGTACTGTCGCTGGTGCACGAGGCATGGATCCCGGTTCCCGGCGAATACGACGACTACATCGCGCGCCCGAAACCGAACGGCTACCAGTCGCTGCACACGGTCATCGCGGACGATGCCGACCGCACGCTCGAGATCCAGATCCGCACGCGCGAGATGCACGAACACGCCGAACTCGGCGTTGCCGCGCACTGGCGCTACAAGGAGGGCGGCAAGGGGCACGGCAGCGACGAGCAACGGGTCGCGTGGCTGCGCCAGCTGCTCGCCTGGCGCAGCGATGTCGAGTCCGCGCCGGAAGCGGCCGGCGAAGCACGCGAGGAACGCATCTATGTGCTGACGCCGCAGGCGCGCGTGGTCGAGCTGCCGGTGGGCGGCACCCCGATCGACTTTGCGTTTCACATTCATTCCGATCTCGGTCACCGTTGCCGCGGTGCGCGGGTCAACGGCGCGATCGTGCCTCTGAACACGCCGCTCGCGAACGGTCAGACGGTCGAGATCATCGCCGCGAAGACGGGCGGGCCGAGCCGCGACTGGCTGAATCCCGAGCTTGGGTATCTGAAGAGTGCGCGTTCGCGCGCCAAGGTTCGACAGTGGTTCAACGCACTCGAGCTCGAGCAGTCGGTCGCTGCGGGACGCGAACTGATCGAAAAGGAACTGCAGCGGCTGGGCCGGACCGCCGTCAAGCTGGACGATCTCGCGAAACGACTCGGCTTCGAAAAGGTCGACGAACTGTGCGCCGCGGCGACGAAGGAGGAGTTCAGTCTCCGCTCGATCGAGCAGGCGCTCGTTCCGGCCGCGTCCGAACCGGAGCCGACGCCGGCACTGCTGGTCGGCAAGCCGCGCGAGGCTCCCGCCGGCAAGGGCCGGGTGCTTGTCGTCGGCGTCGATTCCCTGATGACCCAGCTTGCGCGCTGCTGTCGGCCGGCCCCGCCGGACGAGATCGTCGGCTATGTGACGCGGGGACGCGGCGTGTCGATCCATCGAACCAGTTGCTCGAACCTGCAGGCGCTGACGCAGCGCGAACCCGAGCGAGTGGTCGAAGTTGCCTGGGGCAGGCAGGCCGATGCGCTCTTTCCGGTCGAACTGCTGGTGATGGCGCAGGATCGCCAGGGGCTGCTGCGCGACATCTCCGAAGTTTTCGCGCGGGAGAAGCTCAACGTGATCGGCGTGAACACGAGCAGCAGCCGCACCGAGGCGCGCATGCTGTTCACGGTCGAGGTCCGCAGCGCGGCCGAGATCAGCCGCGTGCTGGCTCAGGTCCGTGAAGTGAAGGGCGTCTTCAGCGTGCGCCGGCGCTGATGATGGTGGATGGATCGCGTCCGGCGGCCGGGGTCTCGAGGCAACGGACCGGCCGACGTTCGGCGACGGTACGGCCGCGGCCGCGCTGCTGATATACTTTTTTCCCTGCAGGCGCGTAGCTCAGCTGGTTAGAGCACCACCTTGACATGGTGGGGGTCGTTGGTTCGAGTCCAATCGCGCCTACCAACGCCCTCACGCAAAACGGCAAAACGAAAGGCAGAGATGACGCTCCGAACTACGTTCACCGGCAGCTAGGCCCCAGGACGAGTTCGCCTTTCGGAAAGTGCGGCTCGCCGCACTTTTTTTTTGCTGGAGACACCGACACCATGATTTCAATTCGATTGCCCGACGGTTCGAGCCGTCCGTTTGACAAGCCGGTGACGGTCGCCGACGTGGCGGCGTCGATCGGCCCCGGGCTCGCCAAGGCGGCGCTGGCCGGCCGCGTCGATGGCAAGCTGGTCGACACGTCCTTCGTGATCGATCGGGATTCCGACGTTGCGATCGTCACCGATCGCGACGCCGACGGCCTCGAGATCCTGCGCCACTCGACGGCGCACCTGCTCGCCTACGCGGTGAAGGAACTCTTTCCGGACGCACAGGTGACGATCGGGCCCGTGATCGACAACGGCTTCTACTACGACTTCGCCTACCGCCGCCCTTTCACGCCGGAGGATCTCGAGGCGATCGAGAACAAGATGGCCGAGCTTGCAAAAAAGAACGAGTCGGTCGTGCGTGAAGTGTGGAAGCGTGACGACGCGGTGAAGTTCTTCGAGTCGATCGGCGAGAAATACAAGGCCGAGATCATCGCTTCGATCCCGGCCAACGAGGACATCTCGCTGTACCGCGAAGGGGGATTCATCGACCTGTGCCGCGGTCCGCACGTACCTTCGACGGGCAAGCTCAGGGTCTTCAAGCTGATGAAGGTGGCCGGCGCCTACTGGCGCGGCGACAGCGCGAACGAGCAACTGCAGCGAATCTACGGCACCGCGTGGGCGAAGAAGGAGGAGCAGGACGCCTACCTGAAGATGCTCGAGGAGGCCGAGCGGCGCGACCATCGCAAGCTGGGCCGTGAGCTGGATCTGTTCCACTTCCAGGAAGAGGCGCCGGGCCTCGTCTTCTGGCATCCGAAGGGCTGGGCGATCTGGCAGCAGGTCGAGCAGTACATGCGGCGCGTCTACCGTGACAACGGCTACCAGGAGGTGAAGGCCCCGCAGATCCTCGACCGCACGCTATGGGAGAAGTCCGGCCACTGGGAAAAATACCGCGAGAACATGTTCACGACCGAGTCGGAGAACAGGTACTACGCGCTGAAGCCGATGAATTGCCCGGGGCACCTGCAGATCTACAACGCCAGTCTGCACAGTTACCGCGAGCTGCCGCTGCGCTACGGAGAGTTCGGCGCCTGCCATCGCAACGAGCCGTCGGGATCGCTGCACGGGCTGTTCCGTGTGCGCGGCTTCACGCAGGACGACGGTCACATCTTCTGCACCGAGGACCAGATTCTCGACGAGTGCGTCGTTTACACAGCGCTGCTGCAGCGCGTGTACCGCGATTTCGGCTTCGGCGAGATCCTGTACAAGGTTTCGACGCGGCCGGAGCAGCGGATCGGTTCGGGCGCGATCTGGGACAAGGCCGAGGCGGCGCTTGCGGAGTCGCTGAAGCGATCGGGCGTCGAGTTCACGATCTCGCCGGGCGATGGCGCGTTCTACGGACCGAAGATCGAATACACGCTGACCGACGCGATCGGACGCCCATGGCAGTGCGGCACGATGCAGGTCGACTTCTCGATGCCCGAACGGCTGGGCGCCGAATACGTTGCGGAAGACAACAGCCGCAAGACGCCGGTGATGCTGCACCGGGCGATCGTCGGCTCGATGGAGCGATTCATCGGCATGCTGATCGAGAACTTCGCAGGGGCGATGCCGCCCTGGCTGGCGCCGGTGCAGGTCGCGGTCGCGAATATCTCGGAGGGCCAGGCAGGCTATGCGGAAAGCGTTGTGCAAACGCTGCAAAAACAAGGCTTTAGGGTGGAAGCCGATTTGCGCAACGAGAAGATCAACTATAAAATCCGCCAGCTTAGCCTGCAGAAGATCCCTTACATCCTCGTCGTCGGGGAGAAGGAGAAGCAGGCAGGCACGGTGGCCGTGCGAGCCCGCGGTGGCGCGGATCTGGGCGTAATGCCCCTTTCCGGATTTGCCGAACGTCTGTCGACAGACGTCGAGCAACGCCGCAACGTGGCTGGCGCGGCTTAGTTTTGGTGTTTCGGAGAGGGTAACCATCGCTCAGGATCGTTCGCACCGGATCAACGGTGAAATCAACGCCCCCGAAGTGCGGCTGGTCGGTATCGAAGGCGAGGCGCTTGGGGTCGTAAAGCTTCCGGATGCGTTCCGCATGGCGGAGGAAGCTCAGGTCGATCTGGTGGAAATTGCACCGACGGCCGTGCCTCCCGTCTGCCGGTTGATGGACTACGGGAAGTTCAAGTATCAGGAGCAGAAGAAGGCGCACGAGGCGCGGCTCAAGCAGAAGCAGATCCAGGTCAAGGAAGTCAAGTTCCGCCCGCAGACGGACGAGAACGACTACAAGACCAAGATGCGCAACTTGATGCGGTTTCTCGAAGAAGGCGACAAGGCGAAGATCACGTTGCGGTTCCGCGGGCGCGAAATGGCGCACCAGGAATTCGGAGTCAAACTGCTCGAGCGAGTGCGCGACGAGTTGGTAGATCTGGCGGTGGTCGAATCGATGCCCCGGCTCGAAGGCCGGCAGATGGTGATGATCCTGGCGCCCAAGAAGAAGAAATAGGCGCGGGGTATTTGAAGACCGCCCCGGTCAACCGGTGGCGCATGCAGCAGGCGGCCGGGGAACCGGCGGCGATAACAAGTGGCGGTGGGCTCCGAAGTCTCCGTGGATAGCGGAGCGCCTGCCGGCATCCAAGAACGAAAGGACGGCACCAATGCCGAAGATGAAGACGAAGAAGAGCGCTGCGAAGCGCTTCGAGGTCCGCGCCAGCGGCTCGATCAAGCGGGGTCAGGCGTACAAGCGCCACATCCTCACGAAGAAAACCACGAAGGCCAAGCGCCATCTGCGGGGCTCCGTGACGCTGCACGAGGCTGATGTCAAGTCCGTGCGCCGCATGATGCCGTACGCATAAGGAGCGATCGCCATGCCGAGAGTAAAACGTGGAGTGACCGCGCGCGCGCGGCACAAGAAGGTCCTCGCCCAGGCCGCCGGCTTCACCCGCCGCCGCAGCAACGTTTTCCGCGTCGCGAAAGAAGCGGTGATGAAGGCGGGGCAATACGCCTACCGTGATCGCCGCAACAGGAAGCGCGTGTTCCGTTCGTTGTGGATCGCCCGGATCAACGCGGCGGTGCGCGAGCACGGCATCACCTACAGCGCTTTCATGAACGGGCTGACAAAGGCCGAGATCGGCCTGGACCGCAAGGTCCTGGCGGACATGGCCGTGCTCGACAAGCCCGGGTTTGCCGCGGTCGTCGACCGGGTCAAGGCAACACTGGCCGCCTAGTCAGTGACAGGGCCGCACGATGCGGCCTCGGAACTCGGGAACGGGGCCAATGATCTGGGCCCCGTTCTTTTTCTGCGGACGCCATCGAGGATGACGACGGAACTCGAAAAGCTGGTTGACGACGCTCGCGCCGCCTTCGCCGCGGTCTCGCAGCCGGCGGCGCTGGAAAACGAGAAAGCCCGCTTTCTCGGCAAGTCCGGCGCGATCACCGAGCGGCTGAAGGCCCTCGGCAAGCTTCCGCCCGAGGGCAAGCGCGAGCAGGGTGCCCGCATCAATGCAGCCAAAGATGCGATCGAACAACTGCTTGCGCAGCGCCGGCAGGAAATCGCCGACGCACAGCTCAGCACGCGTCTCGCGAGCGAGGCGATCGACATCACGCTGCCCGGACGCAAGCGCAGTCCCGGCGGCATCCACCCGGTGATCCGCACCTGGATGCGGACCGAAGAGATCTTCGCTTCGATCGGCTTCGACCTGGCCGAGGGCCCGGAGATCGAGACCGACTGGTTCAACTTCACGGCCCTCAACAGCCCGGAAAATCACCCTGCGCGTTCGATGCAGGACACGTTCTACGTCGACGCGAACGATGCCGAGGGCCGGCCGCTGCTGCTGCGCACGCATACGAGCCCGATGCAGGTCCGCTACGCGCGCATGCACGAGCCGCCGATCAAGGTGATCGCGATCGGGCGCACCTATCGCGTCGACAGCGACGCGACGCACTCGCCGATGTTCCATCAGGTCGAGGGGCTCTGGATCGACACCAACATCAGCTTTGCGGACCTCAAAGCGGTCTACACGAATTTTCTGCGCTGCTTCTTCGAGACCGACGAACTCGTCGTGCGCTTTCGCCCGTCGTATTTTCCCTTCACCGAGCCCTCCGCCGAGATCGACATGATGTTCACGAGCGGACCCGGAAAGGGACAATGGCTCGAGATCTCGGGCGCGGGCCAGGTGCATCCGAGCGTCATCCGCAACTTCGGGCACGACCCGGAAAAGCACATCGGCTTCGCGTTCGGTTCGGGGCTCGAGCGGCTGGCGATGCTGCGCTATGGCGTCGACGACCTGCGCCTGTTCTTCGACGGTGAGCTGCGCTTCCTGCGGCAGTTCTGCTAGGAGGAGGCCGAGCGATGCAACTGTCGGAAAACTGGCTCAGGCGCTACTCGAATCCGCCGATCGACAGCGAGGAACTGGCGCACCGACTCACGATGGGCGGGCTCGAGGTCGAGGCCGTCGAACTCGTCGCGCCGCCTTTCAGCGGAGTCGTCGTCGCGCTGGTGAAGGCGGTCGGCAAACATCCCAACGCGGACAAGCTGACCGTCTGTGAGGTCGATGCCGGCACCGGAACATCACTCACGATCGTCTGCGGCGCACCGAATGTCGCGCCGGGCATCAAGGTGCCGTGCGCACTGCCGGGTGCGGTGCTGCCGGGCGAATTCCGCATCAAACCGACGACGATGCGCGGCGTGGAGTCGCATGGAATGCTGTGTTCCGCGCGCGAACTGGGGCTGGCCGACGATCACAGCGGGTTGCTGCTGTTGGCGCCCGAAGCGCAGGTCGGTCAGGACATCCGCTCATGTCTGGACCTGGACGACCGCAAGCTGACGATCAAGCTGACGCCGAATCGCGCCGACTGCCTCAGTGTCGTCGGCGTCGCGCGCGAACTGGCCGCGATCACCGGTGCGCCATTGTCACTGCCGCCAATTGCGCCGGTTGCGGCCACGATCGACGACCGGCTGCCGGTCAAGGTCGAGGCTTCCGATCTGTGCGGCCGGTTTTCAGGACGCGTGATCCGCGGCGTTGACGCAAGGGCTGCAACCCCGGAATGGATGCAACGGCGCCTCGAGCGCAGCGGCCAGCGCCCGATTTCCGCGCTGGTGGACATCTCGAACTACGTGATGCTCGAACTCGGGCGGCCGTCGCACGTGTTCGATCTCGACAAGGTCGCCGGCGGGCTGTGCGTGCGCTGGGGCCGCAAGGGGGAGCGTGTCGAATTGCTGAACGGCCAGGTCGCAGAGCTCGACGCTGCAGTCGGCGTGATCGCCGACGATTCGGGTGTCGAGGCGCTGGCCGGCATCATGGGGGGTGCGGCGACGGCTGTGTCGCTGGAGACCCGCAACATCTATGTCGAGGCCGCGTTCTGGTGGCCGGATGCGATTCGCGGTCGCTCGCGCCGGTTCAACTTCTCGACGGACGCCGCGCACCGGTTCGAGCGCGGCGTCGATTACGCGACGACGGTCGAACACATCGAATACATCACGCGGCTGATCATCGAAATCTGCGGCGGGGCGGCTGGTCCGGTGGACGACACGGTCGTGGCGTTGCCGGCGCGCCGGCCGGTCACGATGCGAGTCGAACGCTGCCGGAAGGTCATCGGCATGCCGATCGACGCGGCCGACATGGCCCAAGCCCTCGACCGCCTGGGGCTGGCGTTCGAACGGCGCGTCGACGAGTTTGTCGTCACGCCGCCCAGCTATCGCTTCGATCTCGAGATCGAGGAAGACCTGATCGAGGAGGTCGCGCGGCTTCTGGGCTACGAGCGCATCCCGGCGCACCCGCCGGTGGCGCCGGCCGTCATGCGCGCGCGTCCCGAACAGACCCGCAGTCCACACGAGGTGCGGCGCGAGCTGGCCGCGCTCGGCTATCAGGAACTGATCAACTACAGCTTCGTCGACGCGGTTTTCGAACTCGATTTCGCCGGCAACGAGCGTCCGATCGCGGTGCTGAATCCGATCGCGAGTCAGATGTCGGTCATGCGGAGCACGCTGATCGGCGGTCTGGTCGGGGCGCTGGCCTACAACCTGAACCGCATGGCGAGCCGCGTTCGCGTCTTCGAGATCGGCCGCGTGTTTCGCCGCGACCCTTCGATCGCTGACGGGCTGTTGTCAGTCGGTGGCATCGCGCAGCCGAACTGTGTTGGCGGTCTCGCCTACGGACTGTGCGAAGACGAGCAATGGGGCAGCGCGGCCCGGGATGTCGATTTCCACGACGTCAAGGGCGATGTCGAGCGGCTCCTCGTGAGTGTCGGAGCGGCCTTCGTGCCCGCGCCGCATCCGGCCCTGCATCCCGGCCGCAGTGCGGTGATCGAGGTGGAGGGACGGAGGATCGGCGTGGTCGGCGAACTGCACCCGCGCCTGCAACAGAAGTTCGAATTTCCGAAGGCGCCAATCGTTTTCGAACTGGAGCTCGAACCGTTGCTGGCACGGCCGCTGCCGAGCTACGTGGAAGTTCCGCGGTTTCCGCCGGTCCAGCGGGACATCTCGATCATCGTCGACGATGCTCTGCCGGTTCAGTCGATCATCGATGTCGTGCGCAGTCTGTCGCGTACGGATGACCGGCTGTCGGCGCTGCGCGACTTTCGGCTGTTCGACGTCTATCGCCCGCGGCCGGATTCAAGCAAAATCACGGGAGCAAGCGCTAACGCATTGTTAAATAAAGAGAAAAGCCTTGCGTTCCGGATTGTTCTGCAAGATACTGGCCGCTCCCTGAACGATGCTGATGCCGACGCCGCGCTCGGAGCAATCATCGAGGGTCTCGAGCAACGATGTGGAGCGCGCCTGCGTCAATAGACCGAGCATGCGAGACGATTCCAGGATGACGACGGCCTTCAAGTTCCCGGAGCTGCCGCGGGCGGCAGGCGGGACACAGTCTGCAGACCGCGGTGCCAAGACGATGACCAAGGCCGAGCTGGCCGAGGCTCTGTTCGACCGGCTCGGACTGAACAAGCGAGAGGCCAAGGACATGGTCGATGGCTTCTTCGACGAGATCCGCCAGGCGCTCGAGCGCGGCGAGTCCGTCAAGCTTTCCGGGTTCGGCAATTTTCAGCTGCGCGACAAGCCGCAGCGTCCGGGCCGCAATCCGAAGACCGGCGAGGAGATTGCGATCACGGCCCGCCGCGTGGTGACTTTCCACGCCAGCCAGAAGCTCAAGGCAGCGGTGGCGCGCTCCGCGGGCATGCACTGACACCAGCGCGACCTTGCGCCGGCCCTCTCCGGCTTCCGCCGCCCGTCACGATGCAGCGCCCCGAAGCTCCTCCTTCGCTTCCGCCGATACCGGCGAAACGCTACTTCACGATCGGCGAGGTCAGCGAACTGTGTGGCGTGAAGCCGCATGTGCTGCGCTACTGGGAGCAGGAGTTCACGCAGCTGCGTCCGGTCAAACGTCGCGGCAATCGGCGCTACTACCAGCACCACGAAGTGCTGCTGATCCGCCGCATCCGCGAACTGCTTTATGAGCAGGGATTCACGATCAGCGGTGCGCGGAATCGTCTCGATGACGGCGATCGCGGCACCTCCCGGCCTGACGCGGGGAAGGGGAACGGTCGCGGCAAGCATGCCGCGATCGCCGACATGTCATCGCTGCGCGACGAGATCGCATCAATCCGCGCGCTTCTGCACCGCGAATGAGGCACGGACGGATATAATCGCGTCCTTCGGGGCGTAGCGCAGCCTGGTAGCGCACTTGCATGGGGTGCAAGGGGTCGCGAGTTCGAATCCCGCCGCCCCGACCAAGGGATCACCCGGAAGGGCCGGTCTGCGCAACGCGCACACCGGCCCCTTCTTTTCATGCACATCCTCGTTTCGAACGACGACGGCTATCTGGCTGCAGGGCTCGCAGCGCTCGCGGACGCGATGCGTCCGCTGGGCGATGTAACGGTCGTCGCGCCCGAGCAAAACAGCAGCGGTGCCAGCAACTCGCTCACGCTGCATCGACCGCTTACCGTCAGCCAGGCCGCCAACGGGTACACCTATATCAACGGAACGCCGAGCGACTGCGTGCACATCGCATTGACCGGACTGCTCGATTCGCGTCCCGACCTGATCGTTTCCGGCATCAACAACGGCCAGAACATGGGTGACGACACGATCTACTCGGGCACCGTCGCGGCAGCGATGGAAGGCTATCTGTTCGGCGTTCCTGCGATCGCGTTTTCGCTGGTCGACAAGGGATTCACGCATCTCGACACAGCCGCCGCGATGGCCGGCGAGATCGTCGAACGCTACCTGCGGAATCCGATTGCCGGACCTTTCCTCTTGAACGTGAACATTCCCAACCTGCCGCGCGACCAGATCAAGGGCATCGCCAGCACACGGCTCGGCAAGCGCCATCCTTCGGAGCCGGTGGTCAGGATGCTGAATCCGCGCGGCGAAGCGATCTACTGGATCGGCGCCGCCGGCAAGGCGCGCGTGGGTGGACCCGGCACCGACTTCCATGCGACGGCGGCCGGCTACGTATCGGTGACACCGCTTCAGATCGACCTCACGCATGACGATCAGTTGCCGATTGTCGGCCAGTGGCTGGACGCGCGATGAAGCCGACCGCAGCGGGCGAGCCGGCGGATCTGCACAGCGGGCTGGCCTCGACCCGCATCCGCGAGCGCATGGTCGAACGCGTACGCGAACTCGGGGTCCGCGATTCGCGCGTGCTGGATGCAATGCGCGCTGTTGCTCGACATCAATTCGTCGACGAGGCGCTGGCCAGCCGCGCTTATGAGGACACTGCCCTGCCGATCGGCCACGGCCAGACGATTTCGCAGCCGTTCATCGTCGCGCGCACGATCGAGCTCGCGCTCGAGGGGCTCGAAAACCCGCGCCAGGCGCGCGTGCTCGAGGTCGGGACCGGCTGCGGCTATGCGGCGGCGGTCATGGCCCAGCTGTTCGGCGAGGTGATCAGCGTCGAGCGGCTGAGAGCGCTGCATGATCGGGCGCGGGAAAACCTGCGACCCCTGCGATTGTCCAATCTCCGGCTTGTGTTCGGCGATGGGGCACAGGGCGTGCCGTCGACAGCACCATACGATGCAATCGTCGCAGCAGCGGCTGGTGACGAATTGCCGCCGGCCTGGATCGAGCAGCTCAAGCCGGGCGGGCGGATCGTCGCGCCCGTCGGCAACGAACGGCAGCAGCTGATCGTCGCGACCAAGGACGCTGGCGGTCGAATGCAGAGAACCAACAAGGAACCGGTACGCTTCGTGCCGTTGCGTGGAGGCGTCGGCTGAGATGCAGGTGATGAATAGACATGTGTTCTGGTGCGCGATCGCGGTCCAGGCCGCGCTGCTGTCGGCATGCGTCTCGCAGCGACCGGCACCGGTCGTCGATCGGTCCGGAGCGACCAAGCCCGCTGCTGCGGTCGAGCCAGCGACCAGTCCGATGCGGGAAGCAAAGGACGGCGTTTACACGGTTCAGCGTGGCGACACGCTGTACAGCATTGCACTTGCGTTCGGCGTCGATCACCGCGAACTCGCGCGCTGGAACGATCTTTCCGATCCCACCCAGCTGCGTGTAGGGCAGGCGCTGCGCGTCACGGCTCCATCCGAGCCCACGGTGGCGACGGTGACGCCGGTCACGCCGGGCGGGGCCACCGAGGTCCGGCCGCTGCCGCCTCCCGGCGGAATTGCGCCGTCTGCCGCGCCTGAGGCGCCGAGTCCGGCGCCGCCGGCCGTGCCTGCACCCTCCGCGCCACCACCTTCCGCAGCGCCATCACCTCCTGCGGTGGCAGTAGCGCCACCCCCGAAGGCGGCGCCTGCCGAGCCGGCCGACGGCGGCCCGCAGTGGCAATGGCCGGCGCCCGGCAAAGTCATCGAAGGCTTCGACGGGCCCCGCAACAAGGGCATCGACATCGCGGGCAACGAGGGAGCCCCGGTGCTGGCGGCGGCCGATGGCGAGGTCGTTTACGTCGGCAGCGCTGTCCGGGGATACGGAAATCTGGTGATCGTCCGCCATACTGACGAGTTCATCACCGCCTACGCGCACAACAGCAAAGTGGTCGTGCAGGAGAAGCAGCGGGTCAAACGGGGGCAGAAAATCGCCGAACTGGGCCGTTCGGATGCCGATCGCCCGAAGCTGCACTTTGAGGTACGTCACCAGGGCAAGCCGGTGGATCCGATTAAATACCTTCCTGCACGCTAAAACGACAATCACTAGCCCATGGTGCGCGATTCCGTGCGTTTCCGCGACGCAACGGACGAAAAAGAAGGCCCCGACCCGTTCGAGATCACGGACGAGGAGGTTTCGTCAACCACCGCTGAGAGCGGTGTCGAGCCGGGAGACACTCCCGATTCGCCCCGCGGACTTGGCTTCGCGGCCCTGATTGCCGAAGGGCGGGGTTCGTCGTCGAGCGACGCCGACTCCGACAATGTCCAGCGCTACCTGACTGCTATTGGCGCGCATCGGCTCATGACCGCCGAAGAAGAGCGCGCAACGGCATTTCGCGCTCGCGCCGGCGACTTCGAGGCGCGGCAGGCAATGATCGAGCGCAACCTCCGGCTGGTCGTGTCCATCGCCAAGCATTACGCGCATCGCGGCCTTGCCTTGCTCGACCTGATCGAGGAGGGCAACCTGGGCCTGATCCACGCCCTGGAGAAATACGAGCCCGAGCGCGGCTTCCGCTTCTCGACCTACGCCAGCTGGTGGATCCGCCAGTCGATCGAGCGCGCGGTGCTGACGCAGACGCGCACGATCCGACTGCCGGTGCACATCGTCCGCCAGTTGCACCAGGTGCTGCGCGCAAAGCGCCACCTCGAGGCCGATGCCGTCAATGGAAGCGGAGAGGCGAGAGTCGAGGACATTGCTCATCTGACCAGTCAATCGGTGGAAGACGTGGCCGACCTGCTGCAGGCGGGTGCGTTGCCGGCGTCGATCGACGCGCCGCTCGCCGCTGACCCGCAAAGCACGCTCGCCGACCTGCTGCTCGATACAGTCGCCGAAGGACCCGAGGCCAGTGCCGGTCGCCACGAACTCGAACGCTGTGTTCACGAGTGGCTGGAGCGCCTTCCCGACAAGCACCGGCATGTCATCGAACACCGTTTCGGGCTCGGGGATGTCGAGCCGGCAACGCTCGACGACCTCGCGGTCGCGCTCGGTCTCACGCGCGAGCGGGTCCGACAGATCCAGCACGATGCGCTGCAACGCCTGAAGAGAACCCTGGCCGCGCGTGGCGTGGGTCGCGACGCCGTCCTCTGACGACGGCGCGGACGGCCGGTCGCTAAAATTGGCGCATGACGCCGATCCTCGTCTTCGACATCGAAACCATCCCGGATGTCGCAGGCCTTCGGCGCCTGCGGGCGGAATGGCAGCCGCTCACCGAGCTGGAGGTCGCGCAGCGAGCCTTCGACGAGCGGCGTGAGAAAGTCGGCAGCGATTTCTTGCCGCTGCACCTGCACCGGATCGTCGCGATCTCCTGCGTGATGCGCAGTGACTCGGGTTTCCGCGTCGGCTCGATTGGCACTGCGGACGATCCCGAGGCAACGCTGATCCAGAGCTTCTTCGGAATGATCGATCGTCACACGCCGCAGCTGGTCAGCTGGAACGGGGGCGGTTTCGACCTGCCGGTGCTGCACTACCGCGGACTGCTGGGCGGGATTTCGGCGGCGCGTTACTGGGAACTTGGCGACGACGATCGGGAGTTCCGCTACAACAACTACATCGGCCGCTACCACACGCGCCATATCGATCTGATGGACCTGCTCGCGATGTACCAGCCGCGAGCGAGTGCCCCGCTTGATGAACTCGCGCGGCTGGCCGGCTTTGCCGGCAAGCTCGGCATGGACGGCAGCAAGGTGTGGGACGCGTACTGCGCGGGGCAGATCGAGCAGATACGCAACTACTGCGAAACCGACGTCGTCAACACCTACCTTCTCTTCAACCGCTTCCAGAAGATGCGCGGCATCCTGACCGAAGCACAGTTCGCCGCCGAGGAAAAACTGGTGCGCGACACGCTGGCCGGCCTGCCGGCAGCACACTGGCGCGAGTATCTGGCCGCCTGGACCGCGGCCTAGCGATGGCCGGCGAACTCTTCGAGGTCGAGATCGAATCGCTCGACCAGGAAGGCCGCGGCGTTGCCCATCGCGATGGCAAGGCCGTCTTCGTTGAAGGCGCGCTGCCGGGCGAGCACGTTGCCTACGAGCGGCGCCGCAACAAGCCGAGTTACGAAGTCGGGCGCGTCGTGCGCATCGAGCGACAGTCGGTGCTGCGAGTCGAGCCGCGCTGTCCGCATGCTGGCCTGCACGTCGGCGCCTGCGGTGGCTGCTCGATGCAGCATGTCGAAACGCGTGCGCAGGTGGCGATCAAGCAGCGCGTGCTGGAAGACACGCTGTGGCACATCGGGC
>DAINBQ010000053.1:0-15941 GCA_036732825.1 Burkholderiaceae bacterium
CTGGGCGTGATCGCCGCTGCGATCATGCTCGGCTTCGGCCTCTGGTGGATCAAGCGCGCCGAGTGGGCTGCACGCCGCGCGGGAGAGGGCTACGGAAACGTGCGGGTCACGGCCGATGAGGCGGCGGACGATCTGCTCGTGCGCGAGCGCGCCACCGTCGCCACCGAGTTCGACCCGGCCGAGATTCATCGCGGCGAGCACAGCGAGCAGCTGCCCGGGGCGCTGGTGGCTGTGCTGCCGCTCATCACGGTCGTGCTCGTCAACTTCCTGATGTCCCAGTTCGTGCTGCCGCGTCTCGACACGAGTTTTCTTTCGGAGCCACGCTGGGGTGGAGTCACGCTGTCGTCGGTCAGCGGCGTGTGGTCTGTCATCGTGGCCATCGCCTCCGCCATCGTCGTGCTTGTGCTGCTGAATCGCCGGCGGCTGCCTGCGCTGCGCGATACCGTCGACGCGGGTGCCAATGCGTCGACGCTGCCGATGCTCAGCGTCGCGAGCCTTGTCGGCTATGGCGCGGTCGTGACCGCGATGCCCGCATTCGGGATCGTGCGCGACTGGGTGCTGTCGATCGAAGGCGGGCCGCTCGTCTCGCTGGCGGTCGCAGCCAACCTCCTCTCGGCGCTGACCGGCTCGGCCTCGGGCGGGTTGAGCATCGCGCTGTACACGCTCGGCAGTACCTACATGCAGATGGCGACGGATCTCGGCATCGATCCTGCGCTGCTGCACCGGGTTGCGGTGATCAGCTCAGGAACGCTGGACAGCCTGCCGCACAGCGGCGGCGTCGTCTCGCTGCTCGCGGTCTGCGGTGCCAGCCACCGCAAGAGCTACTTCGACATCGTGATGGTGGGGATTGTCGGCGTCGCGATCGCACTCGTCGCGATCATCGTTCTCGGTTCGGTCTTCGGTTCGTTCTAGATCGCATGTCTATAATCTTTGGCGGTCGAAATCTCACGTCCGGGTCACGCCGGTTGCACGAATCCAACCGGCGTTGACCGTCGGAAATTTTCCCTTCAACTGGAGTGATTACATGCGATACGTTGTGACCAGCGCGAAGATTCTTGCGGCAGCGGCATTGGGTTCCGTGTGTCTTGCGGCCTGGGCACAGACCACCGTCAGCTATGGCCGCATCACGGCGGTCGCCAACGCCACGGTGCAAAGCCAGGGCGCGCAGACCGGCGGTGCACTGCTCGGCGGTGCACTCGGCATCGCGTCGGGTTCGGGCCAGTCGGGCAGCAACCGGGCACTGCGCGGAGTGGGCGGCGCCATGGTCGGGAGCCGGGTCGCACAGGCCGCGAGCAACCGGCCGGCATTTCAGTACACGATCCTGGTGGGCAGCCGCACGATCACGATGGTCACCGACGAGGGCGGGTTCCGCGTCGGTGATTGCGTGTCGGTCGAACAGGGCGCATTCAACAACCTGCGTCTGGCGCCCGACTCGCGATGCGCGCCGAATGTGCGGGCGACACCGGCCGCCGTGAACGAGGCCAACGCGTGCAATCAGGCCAAGCAGGCGCTGCTGGACGCGGACACGGACGAAGCCTTCGATCGGGCCGAGCGCCGGGTCCGGCTGCTTTGCGCCGACTGACCGATTGCTCCGGAACGCGCGGCAGCGAATCGTCTTCGCTGTCGCGCTTGTCCACGTATGGGGGGATCGCGGCCGGTTGCGCAGAGTCCGCTGTCCGAAGACTGAACTGGATCAGTTCTTGCGTTGCCGTCGAACATAAGACCCGACGCGTCCGATCTGCAGCCGCCACCAGCCGAATTTCTCGGTCAGCATCTTGTAAACCGACGCACCGACCAGCGTCCCGAGCGCGGTCGACGCCAGTGCGAAGATGACGGTCACCAGTCCGGCGAGGCCCGCGGTACGGTCGCTCAGCATCGTGGTTACGCTCAGCAATCCGAGCGAACCCGGCACCAGCAGCCAGAAGCTCGGCAGGAACGTGACCGTCGCAGGCGGTCCCCTGAAGCCGAGCTGGATCAGGTAGGCCAGCGGCGTCGCAACGAGTGTGCCGAAGAATCCGCTGATCTCGCTCGAAAACACTGCGGTCGAAATGCGCTGTGCCGCGAACGCAAGCAGCAGCACGATCAGCAGCCAGCCCAGCGAATTGCGGGGCGCCGAGAAGTGCAGGTAGACCCCCAGCCCGAACACGAGCACGCCGGCCCAGTGGGCCAATGGCAGGTCGACCGCGGTCGCGGTGTATTCGACCAGATCATCCGGACTGAAGCCCACCAGAGCCGCGCCGATCGCAAGGCCGAAGGTCAGCAGCACCAGCTGAACAAAGCCGGTGATCAGCCGGCTGGAGCCGCTGACCATGTCGCCATAGGCGAGTTCGACCATTCCGAGCGTGAGCATCGCGCCAGGCAGGAACGTGACCAGCGGTGGGATCAGCACATAGACTGGATCCAGCGGCAGTCCGCGCTTGACCGCGAGAAAGACGAGCGCTGACACCAGCGCAGCAGCGATCACCGGCGTCGGAACGGCCAGCACCGCGCGGTCGCGATACAGCAGCTTCGCCAGCCCGACGATCGCGCCGATTGCCGCCGCCGCGGCCAGATTGACCCAGGTCGGCATCAGAACCATCGCAAGCCCGAAGCTGAGAATCGCGTGGCCGATCACGGTTCCGGCGGCCCCGAAGCGTGCCGGCTTGCGCAGGATTGCACTGAGTTGCAGCAGACCATCCTGCGGGGTGACCGCAGCGTCCTGCGCCGCCTGTCCAAGCGCGTACACGTCGGCCATCTGGTCGAGCCGCAGCGTCTGCGTCGCGCCTTCCGACAGCGTCACGCGTTCGGTCTTGCCATCGTGAAACGTGATGAACACCGCCGTCGGAAACGCAACGACCCGTGACCGGCGCATGCCGTAGGCGGTGGCGATCCGGCGCAGGATCAGTTCCACCTGAGCTGTCTGCTCGCCGCTGGCAAGGTAGGTCTGCCCGAGTCGGAACATGAACTCGAGCAGGACATCGGAGTCGACCGCGGCCGCCTCGGTCTCCATCACCCGGCGAAGTTCCGCACGGCGAATTCCCGGTTGTAAGCCTGGTGATGCAAAGCGGTTAAGCCTTGTTTGCGCCGGCGCGACCCAGCAGGAATTCAGCAAGCAGCGGCACCGGACGGCCGGTCGAACCCTTGGCGTCGCCGGAAACTGACGCGGTGCCGGCGATGTCGAGGTGAGCCCACTTGAAGGCCTTGGCGAAGCGCGACAGGAACAGCGCGCCGGTGATCGATCCGGCCGGCGGACCCCCGAGGTTGCTCATGTCAGCGAAATTGCTCTTGAGCTGACCCATGTAGTCGTCCCACAGCGGCATCTGCCAGGCGCGGTCGCCGGACTCGGTCCCGCTTTTCAGCAGCTCGGCTGCAAGCGCATCGTCGTTGGCATAGAGGCCGCTGGCATGTTGGCCGAGCGCAATCACGCAGGCGCCGGTCAGGGTCGCGACGTCGATGACGCAGGCGGGTTTGAATCGCTCCGCATAGGTCAGCGCATCACACAGGATCAGGCGACCCTCGGCATCAGTGTTCAGAATTTCGATCGTCTGCCCGGACATCGAGGTCACGACATCGCCCGGCCGGCTGGCATTGCCACCCGGCATGTTCTCGGCGGCCGGCACGATGGCGACGACATTGATCGGCAGTTTCAGGCGTGCGACCGTCTTCATCACCGCGATCGTGGCCCCCGCGCCGCTCATGTCGTACTTCATCTCGTCCAGGTTGGCGCCCGGCTTCAGCGAGACGCCGCCGGTATCGAACGTGATGCCCTTGCCGACGAGAACGATCGGCTTGTCCGCCGCCTTGCCGCCCTTGTAGTGCATGACGATCATCTTGCACGGCGAATAGGAGGCGCGGCCGACCGACAGGAGCGAACCCATGCCGAGCTTCTCCATGTCCTTGCGCTCGAGCACATCGACCTTGAACTTGAATTCCTTGCCGAGCCCCTGCGCGGTCTTCGCGAGGTAGGTCGGGTTGCAGACATTGCCCGGCAGGTTGCCGAGGTCCTTCGCGAGCGCCATGCCTTCGGCGATCGCCAGGCCGCGGCGCACCGCGCCTTCCAGCTTCGCGCTCGTCTTTTCCGCGATCAGCAACGAGACGTCCTGCGCGCCGCGCTTGGGCGCCTTGCCTTCCTTCCTTGCGGTGCCGGGAACGTCGAATCGGTATGCGCCGTCGGCAAGGATGCGCGCCGCCTGCTGCACGCGCCAGGCTGTCGATCGGCCGCGCAGCTCGGCGGAAAGTGCGACCGCCGCGTCCGTCGCGACTCCGTTGGCCAGCGCCTTGGCGGCGCCTCCGAGTGCATCGCGAAACGCCTTGTCGGCGAACTCGCTCCGTGCGCCGAGGCTTACCAGCAGCACGCGCTCGGCAGCGATGCCGGGCAAGTCGTGCAGCAGCAGAGTGGCGCCCGCCTTCTTGTCGAGGTCGCCGCGTTTCAGCAGTGCGGACAGTCTGCCGCCGGACGCCTTGTCCAGCGCCTGCGTTGCAGAGGGCTGCGTGCCTTCCGCAAATGCGCCGGCGACCAAGACACCTGCCCGCGCTTTTTCCGGTGATGTGTTCTGCAACCTGATTTCCATGTATTGCTCCTGAAAAGATTGATCAACCAGCGAGACCGCTCTGGCGCATCAGCCAGTTCGGCGTCGGTTCTGCAATCCTGTGCAGCGTGTTGCGGTCGGTGTGGTGGAACAACTGATCGCTGCCCACGATCTTCAGCAAGGTGTCCTGTTCGTACGAGGAAGTTCCGTCGCCGTTCACGCTCACCCTGATGTTGAATTCGAGCGTCTTCTTCGCGTGGTCCAGGCATGGATTGGAGCAGGTCCCGTCGGTCGGCGACCCGAAGACGCAGGAAAGTTCGAACTGAGTCGCGTCGGGCGCGGCCCGGCCGATTGCCATTGCGACCTGTCCGCGCGGTTGCTCAGAACCCCCACGGCAGACCGAAGACGTGCCAACCCACGAGCAGCAACAGCCAGACCACGCTGATCAC
Source organism: Burkholderiaceae bacterium (assembly GCA_036732825.1). GTDB lineage: Bacteria > Pseudomonadota > Gammaproteobacteria > Burkholderiales > Burkholderiaceae_F > DAINBQ01. Next base: position 4,958 of record DAINBQ010000053.1, read on the forward strand.
CGCGACATAGGGCAACATCAGCGCGATGACGGTTCCGACACCCGCATCTTTCTGGTACTTCTGGCAGAACGTGACGATCATCGCGAAGTACGCATTCAGCGGCGTGATGGAGTTCATCGGCGAGTCGCCGACGCGGTAGGCCGCCAGCACCGCATCGGGTTCGACGTTCAGCTTCATCAGCAGTGGAACGAAGATCGGCGCGAAGATCGCCCACTTCGGCACCGCCCCGGTCATGATCAGGTCGAGGAAGATGACGACGATCGCGAACCCGACCAGCAGCCACAGCGCATCGAGATTCGCGCGCTGCAGGATCTCGGCCAGCGAGATTGCGGCCAGCGGCGCCATGTTCGTGTAGTTGAAGTAGGCGAGGAACTGGCTGATCACCAGCAGCAGGAAGATCAGTCCCGAGAGGCTGGCGATCGCCTTCTGGACCGCATTGATCACGTCGATCGAGGTCTTCATCGTCCCGGCGCCAAGGCCGTAGCCGATGCCCGAGAGGAGGAAGACCAGCGCAATCGAGACGATCAGGCTGAGCATGAACGGCGAGTTGCCCATGATGTCGCCGGTCTCGGGGTCGCGCAGCGGGGCCCCGGGTGGCAGCAGCAGGACGCCGATGAAGGCGACCGCGATCAATAGGCCGATGCCCGCGAACTTGAGTCCGCGCATCTCCTCGTCGGACATCACGTTCTCACCCTCGACCTTGTAGTCGCCGGTGTATTTGCCCAGCCGCGGCTCGATGACCTTTTCGGTGATCAGCGTGACGACGACCATCATCAGCAGGACGGACGCGATCTTGAACCAGAGATTCGACGTCAGCGTGACCGACCTGTTTGCGTCGAGCAGGTGGATCGCGTCGTTCGTGATTCCGGTCAGGATGCCGTCGACCGGCACCGGGACGATGTTGACGAGGAACACGCTCGCGACGGCGGCGAAGGCCGCTGCGAGGCCGGCGAGCGGATGGCGCCCGACGCTGATAAAGGCGGCTGCCGCGAGCGGGATGAGCACCAGGTAGCCGGCGTCGGCCGCGATGCTCGAGACGATACCGACGAAGACCAGGATCCAGGTCAACGCCCACCGCGGCGCGACGATGACGAGCTTGCGGATCAGCGACTTCACAAGCCCCGACGCCTCGGCCACGCCGACGCCGACCATCGCAACGATGATGACGCCGACCGCCTGGAAGCTCATGAAGTTCGAGACGACGCCGGTGAACATGAAGCGGATGCCATCGCCCGTCAGAAGGCTGCGCGCCGCCGTCGTCTGGGATTCGAGCTTGTGCGTTTCCGGGTTGATCACCTGGTAGCTGATCGCCACACCCATCAGGTAGAAGATGTGTGACAGGACGATGACGATCGCGATCAGGATCAGGAAGATGACCACCGGATGCGGGACCTTGTTGCCGACCCGCTCGACGGTGTCCAGGATCTTTTGCATGCCTGACTTTGATGCGTCCACTGCCTGCGTCATGAAGTTCCTCCTGGGCAACGTTCGTATTCTTGATTCTTCGTACCAACGGGGGTGGCGGCAGCGCGCAAACAACATTTGAAGTGTGCACGTTGGCGACGTCGATGCCAAGTCTTGCGCTTCTGCAACGGTTGTGGGCGTGATGATTTCGGTGGAGGCAACTGGTACAACCCGACCAATGTCGAACCCAGGTGCGGGGTTCCTCGCACGTTGAAAAACTGAGCGCTGATCTTGCTGTCGCCGCGGATGTAGCCTATCGTCCGCCCGCTGCGCAACGACTCGCCGTCGAGCGACGGCGATCAAATTGACCGCACCACGTCGGCGCGGTCAGCCGCAGTCCGGGGAGTCCAATAATGAAGAAGAAGGCAGCCCGCGCAGTTTCGTCCGTCAATCCCGTCCCTTCGATCGTCGAGTCGGCGCGGATCAACGTCCAGGTCGCTCGCGCAGCGCCAGCCGGCGCGACCGCGGTCGGGATTCCGGTCGGCGTCGAGGGCGCAGTCCCGCGCACGCTCGGGCTCGATCGTGCAGCGCTCGCCACGGCCGGCTTCGAAGGCAAGCTCGGTCAGACGCTGCTGCTCCCGAAGTCCGATGGGCCGACACTGGTCGCGATCGGCGTCGGCAATTCGGCGAAGATCGACGTTGCGAAGTTGCGTGACGCGGCAGCGGCATTCGCGCGCGCCGCCGCCAGGCACACGCACCTTGCAACCGCGCTGGCCGATGCCGGAAAGGTCAAGCCCGAACTCGCGGCGCAGGCCGTCGTCGAAGGTGCGCTGCTCGCGCGCTACAGCTATGACGTCCTGAAGAACGAGGTCGCTGGCAATCCGCTTTCCGAGTTGACGCTGATTGCATCCCCGGACCGCGCGGATGCGGCGGCCAAAGGCGCCGAGCGCGGACGCGCGATGGCGGCTGCGGGTCGGCTTGCGCGCGATCTCGCGAATGCGCCGCCGGCCTACCTGACCGCTGCGCGCATGGCCGAAGTCGCCGTCGATCTCGCCGGGAAACTGGGGCTCGAGGCCGAGGTCTTCGATCGCGACGCGCTGCAGAAGCTCGGCTGCGGCGGCATCCTCGGCGTCAATGCAGGCAGCACCGAGCCGCCGCGCATGGTCAAGCTGACCTACAAGCCGAAAGGCGGCAAAGCGGTGGGTCGACTGGCGCTGGTCGGCAAGGGAATCATGTACGACTCGGGCGGCATCAACCTGAAGCCGCGCGATGCAATGCATGCGGTGATGAAGATGGACATGTCCGGCGCCGGCGCGGTGCTGGCCGCAATGTCGGCGCTGCCGGCGCTCGGTTGCAGGTCCACCGTGACTGCGTACCTGATGTGCACCGACAACATGCCGTCGGGCTCGGCGACCAAGATGGGCGACGTGCTCACGCAGCGCGGCGGCAAGACGGTCGAGATCAACAACACCGATGCCGAGGGCCGTCTGATCCTTGCCGACGGTCTCGCGCTTGCGGCGGAGGAGAAGCCCGACGCGATCGTCAACATCGGCACGCTGACCGGCGCCTGCCTGATGGCGCTCGGCGACCAGATCGCTGGTGTCTTCACCAATCACCAGGGATTCGTCGAGCAGGTGAAGGCCGCGGCGGAACGCGTCGACGAATCGGTCTGGCAGCTCCCGCTCGACCGGCGCTATCGCAAGCAGCTCGACTCCGTCGTCGCCGACATGGAGAACATGGGCGATGCATCGCCCGGCGCGATCACGGCCGCGCTCTTCCTGGTCGAATTCGTCGGCGATGTTCCATGGGCGCACCTCGACATCTGCGGGCCGATGAAAGTCGACGCCGATGAAGCGTGGCGCACGCGCGGCGCGACCGGTTTTGGCGCACGCCTGCTCGCCGATCTCGCAGTCAACTTCTCCGTGCCTTCCTGAAGTCCAAGCGGGTTGCGCGTCGCCGTGGCGCGCAACTTTCCATGCCATCATCCGGAGCCACGCGGCTCCATCGTGTTCGGCCAATAATTCCCGACGGGTGACAACTTGAGCGACATCACCATCCTGTTCACGATCATTGCAGTCGTGATCGTGCTGTTCATCACCGAGAAAGTGCCGGTCGTGATCGTGGCGCTCGGCACGGCGCTGGCGCTCTACTTCACCGGCATTCTCGATCTGCGGCAGGCGCTCGGCGGGCTCGGCGATGTCACGACGATCTTCATCGCGTCGCTGTTCGTCGTCAGCGCGGGTCTCGAAGTCACCGGCGTGACCGCATGGGCCGGCCAGTTCCTGATCGCGAAGGCCGGGGACAGCCGCGTGCGCCAGCTCGTGCTGATCATGCTCGCGTGCGCACTGCTGACCGCACTGATCAGCCTGAACGGAGCAGTCGCAGCGCTGCTGCCGGTCGTTGTCGTCATGGCAGTGCGGCTCAATCGTCCGCCATCGCAGTTGCTGATGCCGATGGTGTTCGCCTCGCATGCCGGTTCGATCCTGGCGCTGACCGGCTCGCCGGTGAACGTGCTGGTATCGGAGGCCTCGGCGGACGCGGGCACCGGCAACTTCGGTTTCTTCGAATTCGCGATTGCCGGCGTGCCGCTGCTCGTGGGAACGATGGTGATCCTCGTGTTCCTCGGCAAGCGCCTGTTGCCGAATACGAGCGGCGCGTCGATGCCGACCGACCTCTCCAAGCATGCGCGCACGCTGGTCGAGCAATACCGGCTCGACAGCGGAGTGTTCCAGCTGCGAGTGCGCCCCAGTTCGCCACTGGTAGGGGCGGCCGTCAGCGCGCTTGACTTCAGCACCTACCCGGGGCTGAGCCTGATCGGTGCCCAGGTGGGCGACACCGGTCGCCCGCTGAATCGTCCCGCGCTCGCCGTCGGCGACACGCTGATCGTGCGCGGCGAAGCCGAGGCCGCCGGCAGCCTCGCCAACGACCAGCACCTGGCGTTCGGTTCCGGCGAGAGCGAAGGTGGCATGGCCGACACACTGTTCAATCGCTCGTCGGGACTCGCCGAGGTCGTGATCCCGCCGCGCTCGGCGCTGATCGGCAAGGAGTTCTTCCCGGGCATGGTGACCGAAAGCGGCGACCTGCTCGTCCTTGCGGTCCAGCGCCGTGGTGAAGATCTGGGTCCCGGCAAGGTCGCGCTCGAGGTCGGTGACAGTCTGCTGTTGCAGGGGACCTGGTCGGCGCTCGACAAGCGTCTGGCCGATCCGGAAGTGCTGGTTGTCGATTCGCCCGACCTGGTGCGGCGACAGGCGGTTCCGATGGGCGCCGGGGCGAAGGTCGCGATCGGAATCCTGGTCGCGATGGTGCTCGCCCTTGCGACCGGCGTCGTGCCCGCAGCCATTGCGGGCCTGGTTGCCGCGGTTGCAATGGTTCTGTTCCGGGTGCTGTCGGTTGAGCAGGCCTATCGCTCGGTCAACTGGACGACAGTGATCCTGGTCGGCGCGATGACGCCGTTGTCGGCCGCGATGTCCGAAACCGGCGCCGCGCAGTTGATGGCGGACAAGCTGGTCGCCGTCGTCGGCGATGCCGGTCCTTACGCGCTGCTGGCGGGTCTCTTCCTGCTGACCGCGATACTCGGCCAGCTGATCAGCAACACGGCGACTGCGCTGATCATCATTCCGATCGCGGTGGCGGCTGCGCTCGAGATCGGCATTTCGCCGCAGCCGGTGCTGATGAGTGTCTGCGTCGCGGCGGCGGCTTCGTTCCTGACGCCGGTCGCGACTCCGGTCAACCTGATGATCATGGGTCCTGCCGGCTACAAGTTCAGCGACTACTGGAAGCTCGGCATCGTCTGCATGGCCTGGTTCTTCGTCGTTGCGGTGTTCTTCGTGCCGATGATCTGGAGTTTCTGATCAGCGGTCATCGGAGTGGAACCCGGGCGGGCGCGTCCTCCAGTCGATGCCGCCTGTCCCGAGCCGATAGCCGAGTTCGTAGAGTTCGATCATCCTGGCCTGGTCGAAGATTTCGGAGGTGCTCATATCGACGCCGGCCGGAATCGTGATCCACTTCAGGGTCGCGCCGTCCGGGCGCACGAACGAGTAGATGCGGGAGATGTCGCCGATCGTCGCCGCCGACGACAACACGTTGAACGACCGTTCGGCGATGCGCCGCAGCGTTCGGGACGTCTGTTCGGGGCTCGGGACCAGTTGTCCGTTGTGGATCAAAAAGAGATCCTCACGCCCGGCGCGCCCGCTGCGCTGCATGGCGGCCGAAAACCGGAACACGGCGCCGCTGATGAAGACGCCCGCGGCGACCGCGCCGTCGACGTGCATCTCCTCGTACCTGTCGCCGCCGGCCTCGACCTCGAAGAACACCGGCGGGAACGCGACCGGCACGGAGGTCGACGCGAGCATCACCTTACGGAACAGCGGCAGCGCGTCCGGATGGCCGCTCACCGCGATCAGCCCCATGTTCCAGACGACGAAGTTCTGCGAATCGAGATCAACCGTGCCGATGTAGAGCCGCCGCCCCTGCCGGTGCGCCTCCGCGATCCTGCGCAGGAAGTCTTCGTTGACCTGGTTCGCGATCTGGCGAGCAAGGGGTCCGGTATCCGCCAGCGCCTCCCCGAACAGCAGCCCCGCCAGCAGCGGCCCCCGCGAAAAAACGTCGCCTGAAGCCGTCGTCGTGTAGAACCGCCGCAGGTCATCATCGAAGTCGAGCCCGAGAAACGCGAGCGGCGCGATCAGCGATCCGGTCGAAACTCCGGTCACGATCTTGAACACCGGCCGCTTGCCGCTCCGGGTCCAGCCGTTCAGCAGGCCGGCGCCAAACGCACCGTTCGGGCCGCCGCCCGATAGCGCGAGGTGCGGGTAACGGACCAGCCCATCGGACGCGCGCGGAAAGTCCTTCTCCGATTCCTGCTCGAACGACTTCGCGAGGTCGTCTTCCATCGCCGGGCTGATTCGCCCCGCCCACGCGCGCACATCCGGCATGCCGGGGATCGTCGCCTTCGGCATCAGTTCCGGCGGAACAGCAGGGTTGCGAGTCAGCGTTCCGCAGCCGATCAGGCTGACGGCAATGCCGAGCGCCAGGGCGATCCGCCCGGCGCTCTTTCCTTGCGCTTCGAATCCCGGCATGGCGATGCTCCGATGCTTCGATCAGCGATTGACCAGCGTGAACCCGAACAATGCAGCGAGCGCCAGCAGCGAAACACCGGCGACCGCCCAGCCCCGCAGGGTTCTGTCCGTGCGCTCGAACAGCGCGGCAGCGCGTGCCGCGCCGACTGTCATGGGCTCGATCACGACTGCCACATCGCCGGCGGGAATCCGCGGCATGTGATCGGAGCCACGCGCCAGCACCCATGCCAGTCCGGCGCCAACCAGCACCGGCCAGAGCGAGGCCCAGAGCACCTTCGGGTCGAGAATCTCCGTGAGCGTACCCATCGGCAATCCCATGTAAAGAGCCCACGGCACGACGATCGATCCGAAGGCAGTCACGAGCCAGGGCCATTTCAATCCCGGATCGGCCGCTGCTGCGGCGTCGGTTGCGTGGTTCGCTCTCACCCTGCGAATGAAGTGCAGCATCAACAGCGTCGTTCCGATCGCGGAGACGTATGCGACCGTCGCCGCCCAGCCATCGCCGAGCGCGTCCTTGACCGCGATCTTCGCGAGCGCGCCTCCGGTCAGCGGCAACCCACCGAGCCCGGTCGCGAGCACGACCGCCAGCAGCAAGGACCATCGCAACCGGCTCAGCGCGCTCGCGGCGACGACGCCGACCAGCATGAACATCGCGCCCTTGACCAGGATGTGATGGCTCGCATAGAAGGCGGCGGCGAGCGGTGCTCCGGCATCGGCGTACGCGATCCCCATGCCGATCACCGCCGCGGTGAATCCCATCTGGCTGACGCTCGAATATGCGAGAACGACCTTCGGATGCGATTGCGTGATTCCGATCGCGACCGCATAGAGCGCCGTAAACATCCCCGCCAGCGCCAGCCACTGGCCCCAGTCGGCAAGACCTGCATCGACCGGCAGGAAGCGGATCAGCCCGATGATGCCGGCCTTGACGACCGCGCCGCTCAGCACTGCCGAGGCGGGCATCGGCGCGGCCGCATGGGCGAGGGGCATCCAGACATGCAGCGGCACCAGACCGGCCTTGAGCCCAAAGCCGATGATCAGCAGCGCGACGATCAGGTCGCGCTGCGGCGCCGTTGGCAGCGCAGCGGCGGCATCGCGCAGCAGCAGGCTGCCGTCCGGCATGACCTGCGTCAGCATCACCATCGCAACCAGCACCAGCGTCTCGCCGCCGAGCGCCAGCCCGGTGTAGATCGCAGCGGCGCGGCGCGCGCCCGCGCTCTCGTCCTGGAACACCAGTCCTGCGGCGCCCAGCGTCAACGTCGCGAGCAGCAGGTACAGCACCGCCATGTCGCCGGCGATGAACACGCCGAGACAGCCGGTCAGCGCCAGCAGCCAGCAGACGACGAAGCGGTCAGCGTTCGGCTGACCGCGCTGATAGTGAGCGGCGTAGGCGCCGGCGGCGATCCACAGCAGCGATGCGACGCCGAGCAGCACGGCGCCGGGCGCGTCGAGCACGAGGGTGGCGCGATACGCGGCGGAGATGCCGACCGTGAGCGGTAAGTCATATTCGCCAAGGATCGCGGCGACGAGCGCCGGGATCGGCGCGAACGCCAGCGTGTCGAGCATGCGATCGCGCAACGGTCGCCACAGGCACGCGACCAGCATCGCGAACGGCACACCGAGCGCAGCGGCAAGCAGCAGCGCGGTCAGGCTCATTGCATGCGTCCTGGCTCATTGAACGACGCATTGAACGATTCAGGTCGCCCGATCTGGATCGGATCGAGCGGCGCGAACGCGGCCAGGCCGATCAGCGCCGACACCATCGCGAGCGCCAGCACGACAGCCTCGCGCGAGCGCGCGACCGGTGCGCGGAGTTCGATCGGCGCCTCCGTGCTCGTGAGCGACCGCGCGAGCACGAGGAACACGTAGCCGGCGGTCAGCAGCCCGCCGACGGCCAGGACGACCGCCCACCACCACTGCGCGCTCGCGAGCGACGCAGACAGCAGCATCCACTTCGCAAGGAATCCGCCCGACGGCGGGAGCCCGATCAGCGAGATGCCGCCGAGCGCGAACGCGGCGACCGTCATCGGCAGTGCCCGCGCGACGCCGCGCAGGTCGGCGACGCGATCGTGGCCCAGCGCCGCATAGATCAGTCCGGCGGCCATGAACATCGCGGCCTTGGCGGTCGCATGCGAAATCGCCTGCAGCATGCCACCCGTCAGCGCGCCCGCAGCCAGCGCCTGCGGCATGCCGATGATCAGCGGGAACATCAGGAACAGATACCCGATCTGCGCGACCGTCGAATAGGCGATCATCAGTTTCAGCCGCGCCTGTTGCAGCGCGACCGTGCTGCCGACGAAGATCGCCGCAGCCCCGAGCGCCGCCAGCAGTTGCGCCGCGGCCGGCGTCATGACCGCAGGCATCGCGTCGAACCACAGGCGCACTGCGAGGAAGAACGAACCCTTGATCACCAGGCCCGACAGCAGCGCGCTCGCTGCGGCCGGCGCGCCGGCATGCGCCGGCGGCAGCCACAGGTGCAGCGGAAAGAGCGCGGTCTTCGCGAGCAACCCTACCGTCATCAGCGCGGCGGCGACGATTGCAACCGGCTCGGGGCGGATGCGCGCGGCAAGCAGCGTGAGGTCGAGCGTGCCGTAGCCGCCGTAGATCAGCGCGGCGCCGAGCAGGTAGAGCACCGAGCCCGCAAGCGCGTACAGCAGATAGCGCAGCGCCGCCTGCAGCGTTTCGGCGCGGCCGTCGAGACTGACCAGCGGCACCGCGGCGAAGGCGACCAGTTCGAGCGCGACGTACAGCGTGAAGAGATCGCTCGCGAGGAAGACCACCAGCAGTGCCGCCCAGACCGCGAGCAGAAGCGTCCAGAACGCGAACGGTGCCCGTGCCTCGCGCACGCCGGCCGGTGTCGCGAAGTCCGCCCGCGCGAAAAGCGCGACGGCGATCAGCACGACCAGCGTCGTCACCATCATCACCGCCGACAGGCCGTCGGCGCGCAGCACGATGCCGAGCGGCGGCGCCCAGTTGCCGAGGCTGTAGACGAGCGCGGCTCTCGTCTCGATGAGCTGCAGCGCGACCGCGACTGTCGCGATCGCGCCGACCGGCAGCGCGGCGAGCGCGATGCGCTCGGCGTGACGTCCGCCGGCGACGAATGCGAGCAGCAGCCCGGCGACCGGCACCATCAGCGCCAGCACCAGCCAGTGTCCGCCGGGCGTGCCGATGCCGGCGGTCACTAAGTGCCTCCGGACGCGCGCGCGTCCTGCTCTGCACCGGTCGCGTCGGGTGCTTCGGGGGCGGCGCGGCCGGCCTCGAGACTGACGGTGCCCGCGCTCGCCGCCAGGCGGAGTACCAGCGCCACCGCGAGCGCGGTCGCCGAGAACGCGACGATCAGGCCGGTGATCACCAGGCCCTGCAGCACCGGGTCGCCCGGCAATCCGACCGCGGCGCCGCGGCGCGCGACGACACCCGCCAGCACGAACACGCCGGAGCCGAGCACGTTGAACGCGAGGATCTTGCGCAGCGCGTGCGGCTGCACGATCAGACCGTACAGGCCGATGCCGACCAGCAGCGCGCCGACGAGTCCGTACCAGGTGGCGGAGTTCACTGTGTGCCGTCCCGTTCCGGAACGCCTGCGACCAGCAGGGCGAGCGTGACCGCCACCGTGACGATCTTCACGAACTCGATCGCCAGGATCACCGGCTTGGCGATCGGCTCGGGATACGCGAGAAACGCCGCGCCGAACGCGAGCCCCGCGAGGCCGACCAGCAGGAAGATGGCCGGCCCGGCGGCGAGCCAGATGCGCACGCCGCGGCCGGCGCTCAACGGCGTGTCGGACAGGCGCGCCATCATCGCGAGCAGCCACATCGCCGCGAGGATCGTGCCGCCCTGGAATGCGCCGCCGGCGCCGTCGGCGCCCGCGAAGAGCAGATAGACGCCGAACACGATGCCGATCGGCGGCAGCAGCCGCGCAAGGAAAACCAGCACGCCTTTGGGCTCGGCCTGATGGCGCGGACCGGGGCGACCGCCCCAGTGCTCCTCGCGCGCCAGCGACCACACGCCGATCACCGCCAGCAGCAGCACTACCTTCTCGAGCAGCGTATCGGTCGCGCGAAACGCCATCAGCGTCGCGGCGACCGGATTGCCCAGCCCGGTTGCCGGCGCACTCGCCACCGCGATCGGCGCAAGTGACGGCGCGGGCGTCGGCAGCGCAATCACTGCCACCGCCAGCAGGACCGCGATCGTTGCTGCGAGCAGGAAGGCAACGAATCGCATCACGGCGCCTGGCCGATCGCGTGCGACCGCTGCCTCGGCCGAACGCAGCCGTGCCGCGGCGCTCAGTAGCAGCACGCCGGTCAGTCCGCCGCCGATCGCCGCCTCGGTCAGCGCGACGTCGGGCGCGCCGAGACGGCCCCAGACGAGCGCGAGCAGCAATCCGTATGCGACGAAGCCGACCGCTGCGGTGTAGGTGCTGCCCGCGCGCAGCACGAACACCGCGATCGAGATCGCCAGCAGGCCGAGGCCGACGTCGAGCGCGAGTCCGAGCGCCGCCAGGTTCA